>NZ_JAUZVK010000005.1:0-310312 GCF_031844505.1 Gordonia sp. AC31 | reverse complement strand
ATGTTCTGCCATTGAACTACATCGGCGTGCGAGTGCTGGACTCGCGAACGACAGCCTAGCAAACCCGGAGCCGCGCCGGTCGTCGGCACGCGCAGATGTCGTGGATCGTGGCGCCAGGCGCAACGAACCGCGACATCTGGGCGGGACCAGGTCTCGGCGGGCCGACGTGATTCGGTTGCGACGCAGAATAATTCGCCGGAAGGGGTTGCGCGCTGGACGACCGGCCGGTAGCCTCGAACGTAGTTTCGAGTAAAGCCATGATGACGGGGGATGAAATCATGGCTTCTACCGAGCCATCTGCACCACCACCACTTCTTCTCGACCAGTACAAGCGCCTGCATGCACTTATGGACGAGATTGCCGAGACGCAGTCCACGGATTGCTCCGACACCGACCTCCTACAGGTCGCGATCGAGCACGAGCGTGCCGAACGACGGATGCTGTCGCTGTTCACCGATCACATCGTCGACATCGACGAGCGGTCGGCGTACCGGAAGATGGGGTGCCAGACCGTCTCCAACTTCGTCTGCCACGGTCTGCACCGGCGTGGCGAGGCGACCCGCCTGATGAATCGCGTCTGGGCCTTGGGCAGGTTCCCGGACATGCAGGGGGTGCCGCTCGAACCGCGCTTCCCCGAGACCGCCAAAGGTGTTGCCGACGGCGAGATCTCGGGACGCCACGTCGACGTCGTCATCGAGGTGATGCGCAAGATCCCCGCCGACGTGGACCCTGCCGACCGGGAAGCCGCCGAGGCGACGCTCGCGCACTACGCACGCGAGTACGACCCGTCGTCACTCCGTGATCTCGGCGCCCGCATCCTGGCCCACCTCGACCCCGACGGAACCATCACCGACGATCGCGACCGCGCCCGCAACCGCGGACTCAAACTCGGGCCGCAAGACGCCCAACTGATGTCCCGGCTGACCGCAACGCTCGACCCCGTGACGCGCGCCATGTTCGACGTCGTCCTGTCGGTGTGGGCCGCTCCTGGGATGAACAATCCCGCCGATCCCGAGTCGCCCACCGGCAACCCCGCCGCCGCGGACCCCGACGCGCTGGTCGCCGCTGCCGGACGCGACGAGCGCACGGCCGAGAAGCGGAACCACGACGCGTTGCGCGCCATGCTGCGCTTCGTGCTCGACGCCGGCGCGCTCGGGGGTTCGCACCACGGGCTGCCGCCACACCTCGTCGTCTCCATCACCGAATCGGCGCTGCGCGACGCGGCCGGCGACCCGGCACGGACCGCGACGGGAACCCTCCTACCCATCAAGGACGCCATCGACCTTGCCGCCGACGCGCAGCACCATCTCGCGGTGTTCCGGGACCACTCCAGTGAGGTCCTCTATCTCGGACGGTCCCGGCGATTGGCCTCGCGCGCACAACGAATCGCCGCGGTCGCCCGCGACGGCGGCTGCACCTTCCCGGGATGCACGCGGCCGTCGTTCGACTGCGAGATCCACCATGTCGTCGAGTGGGACGCCCACCACGGCTCCACCGACCTCGACACCCTCGCGACCGCCTGCCCACCACACAACCGGGTGGTCGGCACCGGCGTGGATCAGTGGGCCACCACCATCGCCACCGATGGGGTCGACGCCGGCCGCGCCGTCTGGCACCCGCCCCGCTCGCACCCGTCGTCGACGCCGCGGATCAACCATGCCCATCGCACCGACGCGATCCTCGACCGGATGCGCGCTGATGTCCGGCGGCGGCGCAGTACAGCGGCACCGGAGAGCGGAGGGTCGGCGCCGACCGACACCGGCGCAGATCCTCCCTGACCATTCGATAACCTCGACACCGTGCTGCTCTCCGACCGCGACATCCGCGCCGAGATCGCTGACGGGCGCCTCGCCATCGATCCGTTCGATCCCGCCCTCGTCCAGCCCTCCAGCGTCGACGTCCGGCTCGACGGCCTGTTCCGGGTGTTCAACAACACCCGCTACACCCACATCGACCCCGCGCAACGCCAAGACGAACTCACCTCGCTGGTCGAACCCGCCGACGGCGAGCCCTTCGTGCTGCACCCGGGCGAGTTCGTGCTGGGGTCCACCCTCGAGGTGTGCTCGCTGCCCGACGACCTCGCCGGCCGCCTCGAAGGCAAGTCGTCACTCGGTCGGCTCGGCCTGCTCACGCATTCGACGGCGGGCTTCATCGACCCAGGTTTCTCCGGCCACATCACCCTCGAGTTGTCGAACGTCGCGAACCTTCCGATCACCCTCTGGCCCGGCATGAAGATCGGGCAGCTGTGCCTCATCCGCCTCAGCAGCCCGGCCGAGGAACCGTACGGCAGCGCGTCGGTCGGATCGAAATACCAGGGACAACGTGGCCCCACCCCGTCGAAGGCGTACCTGAATTTCCAGAAGCACGACTGAGGGGTTTCGACTCGGCTCAACCGGCGGGTGGGCGGACCGGGTGGGCGCGGCTCCGGAAGTTCACCCAGCCGATGACAACCCGCCACGACGAGGATGGTTACCGGTGGTTCCGCCTGGGTAACCGTTGCCCTCATGAAGCTCACGGTGATCGGATGCGGCTACCTCGGTGCCACTCACGCGGCCTGCATGGCCGAACTCGGGCACGACGTCGTCGGCATCGACGTCGACCCGTACAAGATCGAACGCCTGCAGGCCGGCGAGGTCCCGTTCTTCGAGCCGGGGCTCGCCGACATCCTGCGCCGCAACATCGACGCCGGACGACTCCGCTTCACGACCGACCACCTCGCGGCCGCCGACCACGCCTCGGTGCACTTCCTCGGCGTCGGGACCCCGCAGGAACCCCGCGGGCACCGGGCCGACCTCTCGCACGTGTACTCGGCGGTCGACGCGCTCGTGCCGACGCTGCGGGGCGCCCACCTCATCATCGGCAAGTCGACCGTACCGGTCGGCACCTGCGCCGAACTTGCACAACGGATCTCGGTACTGTCGCACGCCGGGGCGGATGTCGAACTGTCGTGGAGTCCGGAGTTCCTGCGCGAGGGATTCGCCGTCGAGGACACGCTCCGGCCGGATCGGCTCGTCCTCGGTACCGGTTCGCTCGACCCGAGCGGCCTCAACACGGCCGCCGACGACCCCGACGCCGGGTCGTCGGCCGGGGAGGTCACCCGCGAGATCTACCGCGAGATCCTCGAGACCGGCGTGCCGTTGATCGAGACCGACTGGGCCACTGCGGAACTCGTGAAGGTCTCGGCGAACGCCTTTCTGGCCACCAAGATCTCGTTCATCAACGCGATCAGTGAACTGTGCGAGATCGCCGGCGCCGACATCAACACCCTCGCCGACGCGATCGGGCACGACCCGCGGATCGGACGCCGATTCCTCAACGCCGGTCTCGGTTTCGGCGGCGGTTGCCTGCCCAAGGACATCCGCGCCCTGACCGCGCGCGCCGACGACATGGGCGCCCCGCGGGCCGTCGGCTTCCTGCGGGAGGTCGACGCCATCAACATGCGTCGCCGGGGTGCGGCGGTGGAACTGGTCTTCGAGGCCCTCGGCGGCGAGGTCCTCGGGCGCAACGTCGCCGTCCTGGGCGCCGCCTTCAAACCGGAGAGCGACGACGTCCGTGACTCACCCGCGCTGACGGTGGCCAGCAGGCTGGCGCTCGAAGGGGCATCGGTGACCGTCTTCGACCCGAAGGCGATGGACAACTCACGACGCGTCCACCCGAGCCTCGGGTACGCCACCTCGGCGCGCGACGCGTGCGACCGGGCCGACGTCGTCGTCATCGCCACCGAGTGGGCCGAGTTCGTGCACATGGCGCCCGAAGAACTCGAGGGCGTCGTCCGCGCCAAGCGCATCGTCGACGGTCGGCGCTGCCTCGACCCGCAGATGTGGCGCGACGCGGGTTGGGACTACCGCGCTCTGGGCGGCCCCGCTCCCACCCGCCCTGCGCCGCGAAACCACCCGTCCGAGCAGGTGAACGGATATGCGCCGGGGGCCACCGTCCGCTGAGTCGTGCTAGGTTGAGCTCGCGACTGTCCAGGGGGCACCTTCTCGCCGTGGGGGACATGAGGCGAGGTGCACGTGAGGTGCAGGAATCAACCAGATGACCGACACGGTGGCCGATCCGGCCGTGACATCGACGTCTGCGCAGGCAGAGGTCACGGTCAGTGCTGCCGTCGTCGACGCCGTACGCGCCGAACTCGCCGGGCGGGGGATCGCGCAGAACGCCGAGGTCGTGCTGTTCGATCTCGATCCGCGGGCGGGCGTCTCGGTGGGACGCCTGGACCCGGCTCGAGGGACCGTCGCGGACTCCTACTCCGATTCCGGTCTCACCCTCGCCGTCCTGGATGAGGTGATCGCCGACCATCTCGTTCGGGTCGGGCGGGTCGCGGCACCGACCTCGCGCGACTGGCACGAGGAGGTCCTCGACCTCGTCACCCGCGGCCGCGAGCGGCTCCGCGAGTCCGACGGCACCTTCCTGATGGGCCGCGACCACATCCGGCTGTTCCGCATGGCGCGCCGCGACGTCGCCGAAGCCGGAGCCCCGCTGACCGCACGCGCCGAGGACCTCGCTCGCGCGGCGGTGTCCGGAGCCTCCGCCCCCGCGGTCGTGGTCACCGATCGCGTGAGCGCATGGCCCGGCCTCCGAGACGCGATCGCGCGAGCCGTACCCGTGCCGGTCGTCGACGTCGATCCGTCGGGGAGCATCACTCGGCCCCCGGCGCACGGCGGACACGCGGCGGAGCCGGAGGTACCGCACCCGATCGCGGGGTCCGGCGATGTGATCGAACCAGACGTGGAAGTGGCGACCCCGCCCGCCGAACAGGATGCGGTCCCGACCCGGTCGGATGACGGTTTCTCGGCCGCCACCGAGATGGCCGAGATGGCTCCGAGTGGCGACGACCATACGCACGACACGCACGACACCCCCATCTTCGAGTCCGTCACTCAGTCGCCACCGGTGGTGGCCACGGCGTTCGGAGCGCTCGCTCCGTATGTTGCTGCCCCGGATGTCCCTCGCGCCCAGCCGCTTCGGGACGACGAGCAGTTCTCCGAGCTCTCTCCGGTCGGTCACGATCTGCGCACGCCGATGAATCCGGTTGCCGAGCCGCCGTCGGGCGAGTCTGAGCCACGGTGGGCGTCGGCGCACACGTCCACGCCGCCCGTCCGGTCCGGCGATGGGGAGGTGAACGTCGATCCGATGGCCGGGTATTCGGCGGACACAGGGTCGGCCATCGGGGCTCCACCGCACTCCGACGTGTCCGTAGCAGGGCCGCAGGCGGCCGACGCGAGCCGACGGCGGCACGGAGGCAAGCGCGTTCTCGCCGCGGTGGCGCTGCTGTGCGCGGTGGCCGTCGTCGCGGTGGCCACGGCGTTGGCCGTCGGACACGATGAGGCGTCGCCGACCGTGGCCGCGCCGCTTCCCCAGCGCACCACCGCCACCCCGGAACCCGAATTCGCCGATCCCGCAATCTATGCCGAGGCCCGGCAACCGGCGCGCCGGTACACGACTCCGCCTCCGCCGGAGACGACGACGCCCTCCGCGGAGGAGCCCGCGCCCCGGCCTCGTCCCCGGCCGCGGACTCCTCGTCCGCCGGGTGGCGTGACGATCCCGCTTCCCGGTCTGCCGCCGATCGTCCTGCCCTGACGCACGAGCCCGATGACGGTGTCCGAGCCGGGTCTCAGTCGCCGGGCCGGGGCGCCAGTGCGCGCGCCACGAAGTCGAGGACGTTCTCGTAGTTCGCCGATGCATCGACGTCGGGGTGATAGGCGTGGGCGAGTTCGAGACTCACGGCGCCGTGAACGGCGGACCAGGTCTGCATGGCTTGTTCGACGGGGTCGGCGGACAAGATGACCCCGGCCACCTGGCCGTACCGGATGGTGTCGACGAGGACCTCGAATGCGTTTGCGGCCACGTCGATCTCGGGCGTGCACTGCGCTGAGAACATCAGCCCGTAGAGCACCGGATTGGCGAGTGCGAACTTCCGGTACGCCACACCGGCGTTGCGCAGACGAGTCGCCGGATCGTCATCCCTCGTCGCAATCGCCCGTCCGAACTCCGCGTACCCGTCGGTGACCAGGGCGTCCAGCAGGCCGTCCCGGCCGTCGAAGTGGTTGTAGACGCCCATCGGGGCGACCTTCGCCTCACCGGCCACGGCCCGAACCGTCAGACCGGCCGTGCCAGCGCGCTCGAGGATCGTGCGACCTGCCCGGAGCAGCGCGGATCGGACGTCGGCGCCTGCTGTACGCGTGCGCGGCTTCGCGGGAGACATGTTGACAACCTACTGGAACGGTGTTCTTCTTGAATAGAACAGTGTTCTACAACTCTGGAACGTTGTTCTAGCGAATCGCAGAAATCGCTTGCGCCACCCGACCAGGAGAAGATCGATGCCAATGGAACGCACGCATGCTCGCTGGTGGGCGCTGGGCGCCCTCAGCTTCGCCGAACTACTCGTGATGATCGACAACACGATCGTCAACGTGGCCCTCCCGACGCTCGCCCGCGACCTCGGCGCCGGGATCTCGGGCCTGCAATGGATCGTCGACGCCTACACGCTCGTCTTCGCCGGCCTGCTGTTGACCGGCGGCTACCTCGGTGACCGGTTCGGGCACCGTCGCGTGCTCCTCACCGGCATCGGAGGTTTCATGCTGGTGTCGGTGCTGGCGGCGTCATCCCAGAACCTCGGGCAGCTCGTCGCCGGCCGTGCGGGGCTCGGGGTCTTCGCGGCGCTGGTCTTCCCCGCCACGCTCGCGATCATCACGACCATCTTCGTCGATGCCCGGGAACGCGCGATGGCTGTCGGGATCTGGGCGGCGGTCTCCGGAGTGGCAGTGGCCATCGGACCGGTTCTCGGCGGCTGGCTCCTCGAACACTTCTCGTGGACATCGGTGTTCTGGGTCAACGTCCCGTTCGGTGTGGTGGCCCTCGCGATGATCCTGGCGGTCGTACCCGGCACGCGACCGGTGTCGGTGCCCCGGTTCGACGCGCTCGGGGTCGTGCTCTCGATCGCCGGCCTGGGCCTGCTGACCTTCACCCTGATCGAGGCGCCCCACGTCGGTTGGGCCACGGCGCGCACGGTAGTGGGTGTCGTTGTTGCAGTGGCCATCCTGGCGGTGGTCGTGGCCACACAGCTGCGGATCGCGCACCCCATCCTCGACGTCCGGCTCTTCGCCAACCGGCGCTTTGCGACCGCGGCCGGGATGATCAGCGTGGCGTTCTTCGCGCTCTTCGGCTTCATCTTCCTTATCACGCAGTTCTTCCAGGCGGTGAAGGGATACGGTCCGCTGGCGGCCGGTGTCCGTACCCTTCCGTTCGCGATCGTGATGGCGGCGCTGTCGCCGGTTGCGATGGCACTGTCGCACCGTTTCGGGCCTCGGGTGGTCTCGGTGACCGGTGCCTTCCTGATGTCCGGCGGGTTCGCGCTCGTCGAGCTCTCCGCGCGGGACTCCGGGTATTGGGAACTCATCATCTGGGCGATGTCGCTGATGGCGGCGGGTCTCGCCTTCATCTCCGGCCCGTGCACCCAGCTCATCATGGACGCGCTGCGTCCGGAACAGGCCGGCGCGGGCAGTGCGGTCAACGACACGACACGCGAGATCGGCGGGACGCTCGGTGTCGCGGTCCTCGGGTCGATCCTGACATCGGCGTATGTCGCCGGGGTCGGGGACAGGCTGTCTGGCAGCGGGTTGCCGGCCGAGGCGGTCGACGCGGCGAAGCAATCGGTGATGGCCGGGGTCGGGGTGGCTGACCAGGCGCCGGGCGCGATCGGTGATGCGGTCCGGATCGCGGTGCAGGACGCCTTCATGGTCGGGTTGCACGACGCGGTCTGGGCCGCGGTCGCCGTCACGGCGGTCGCGGGCGTCGCGGCGGCATTCTTGTTGCGGGGGAGCGGGAACCCTTCGTGGCTCGTCGCTAACGCTCCTCGCACCTCAGGGAGCGGAGGGGTTGTCGCCAGCGCTCCTCACACCTCAGCTCAAGGGGCGGAAGCCTCAGAGGTCGAGGGTGAGGTTCCCGCCGGGACTGCGTGAGACGCAGGTCAGCATGGTCCCGGCCTCGCGCTCGGGTTCGGTCAGGATGTTGTCGCGGTGGTCGACCTCGCCGGACAGCGTCCTGACCTTGCAGGTGCCGCAGAATCCCTGCCGGCACGAGTACGGCACCGACGGCACCACCCGGCGGATCGCGGCGAGCGCCGATTCGTCGGCGGCGACCGGGATCTCCTGACCGGTCGACGCCAGCGTCACCGTGAACTCGGAGCCGTTCTCCACCGGTGGCGGGCTGAACCGCTCGTAGTGCAGCTCGATGTCGGCGCGTGTCGCGAGATGACGGCGAAGCCCCTCCAGCATGGGAACCGGGCCGCAACAGTAGACGGCGAGGTCGGCGGGGGCGTCGACGGGACCGACCAGATCGGCCATGCTCGGCAGTCCGTGGACGTCGTCGGTCCGGATGGTGACGCGGTCGCCGAACGCTGCCACCTCGTCGAGGAACGGGATCGACTCGGCGGTGCGGCCGGTGTAGATCATCGACCAGTCCAGCCCGAAGCGTTCGGCCGTGGCGAGCATCGGCAGGATCGGGGTGATGCCGATGCCGGCCGCGACGAAGCGGATTCGGCGCGCAGGTGATCCGTGGCCGGGGACCGCGAACGGAAAGGCGTTGCGGGGACCCTTGATCGAGAAGACGTCGCCGATACGCAACGAGTCGTGGACCTCGACCGAACCGCCACCGCCGTCGGGAATCCGGCGCACCGCGATCCGGTAGTGCTCCCGATCCGCGGTGTCACCGCACAGCGAGTACTCCCGCATGCGTCCCGACGGCAACAGCAGATCGATGTGCGCCCCGGCGTGCCAGTTCGGCAGCGCGCCACCGTCCGCGGCGGCGAGGGTGAGCGCGATGACGTTCTCGTCATGCGCGACCACCTCGCGTCCGACGATCCGGACCCGGGTGGTCCCGTCGCTCACCGCACCTCGGCGCAGCGGTGACAGCGGCCGCCAGACCGGCCACCACGCCCGGAACATCATGGTGCCGACGGTGAGCAGCGGGTCGTGCCGCCATCGGCCGTGCAGGTGGGGCGGTGGTTGCGTGAGCGTTGTCGAATGCGGATGCGCGCGTTGGTTCATGACCCTGCTCTCCCGTCCGCACTCACGCCGCGTTGCGCGCGGCCGGCGAGCTCGCGAGATAGGCGACCGCCTGTGCGGTGCTGCCGATGTCCTCCGGCCGGAACCCGGGCCGGAAGTAGCTGAAGGTGGCGAAGACGATCGTCCGCATCTTCGGGAGCACGCCGGCCCGCACCCCACGGTGGTAATGCCAGGTCTTCTGGAAGTAGTTGTACGACAACGACCTGTCCTGGCCCATGATGAATCGGTAACCCCGCTGGATGAGGATCAACAGGATCGGCAGCACCACGAACATCGCCCGGCCGCGACGCAGATATCCGTCGCCGAAGTACGCGGCGACATCGTGTGCGACGGCCCGGTGCTCCACCTCCTCGGCGCCATGCCACATGAACAGGTCGGTCATCGTGGGGTGCGCCCCGACCCGGGTCCAGGTGTTGTTCAACGCGAAGTCGCCGAGGATGGCGGTGTAGTGCTCCAAAGCCGCGATGAGCCAGAGGCGTTCGACGAGGTGTTTGTCGCGGGCCGCCTGGGTGCCACCCTCCAGCGGGCCGAGCACCTTGCGGAAGATCCACTCCATCTGGAGCTGGTAGGGCCGCGGGTCGATGCCGTGGTGATCGAGGAACTCCCACAGGACGTGATCGTGGGCCTCGGCGTGCATCGCCTCCTGGCCGATGAATCCTCGCATGCGAGAGGCGAGTTCCTCGTCGTCGACCAGCGGCAGGGCCTCGTTGTAGGTCTGCACGAACCACCGCTCGCCCTCCGGGAGCAGGAGATTGAGCACGCTGATGAAGTTCGACGCGACCGGGTGGCCGGGTATCCAATGGAGCGGGACATCGTCCCAGTCGAATGCCACGTTGCGGGCGTGCAGTTCGACGGGGCCGGGATCGGCCGAAGCGTCGTCGTGTGCGTGATCCTCGGTGTGCGTCATGTGGTTCACCCCGTGACGTTCTGACGGGCGCCGATGCGCGACAGCCACGGCGCGAAGCGGTAGATCCGGTATCCCACCTTCGCCTCCACGGTCACCGGCACCACCGCCTTGTTGTGCTCGATGGCCGCGACGATCTCACTTGCGACCCGGTCCGGCGTGAACCCCCGGCGCTGGTAGAACCGGTCGAGCCGATCGCGGCGTGCTTGTTCGGTCTCGGCGTCGAGGCCGGCGATCGGCGTCGAGGAGACGATGTTGGTGTCGACGAGTCCGGGACAGATCGCGCTGACGCCGATGCGGTGTTCGGCGAGCTCGGCGCGGAGCGACTCGGAGAAAAGGAGTACCCCCGCTTTCGACGCCGAGTACAGGCCGAGGCTGCGTGACGGCGTGAACGCCGCGGCCGACGCGATGTTGACGATGTGCCCGCCGACCCCGCGCTCGACCATCTGCCGGCCGAACTCCCGGCTGCCGGTGACGACGCCGCGCAGGTTGACGTCGAGGAGCCGGTCGACCTGCTCGTCGGTGGCCGCCAACACCCCACCGGCCAAACCGATTCCGGCGTTGTTGACCACGATGTCGGGGATGCCGTGGGCCTCTCGGACGCGAGCGGCGAAGGTGGCGAACTCGGCGGTGTCCGAGACGTCGAGGAGGTAGGCGTGCGCGGCCGACCCCGCGGCCTTGCAGGCGCGGGCGGTCTCGTCGGCGGACGCGAGGTCGAGGTCGGCCAGGACGAGCTCGCACCCGCGTTCGGCCAGTGCCAGGGCCGTCTCGCGTCCGATGCCGCTGCCCGCACCGGTGATCACGACGAGTTTGCCCGCCAGAGGTTTCGGTTCGGTGAAAAGCCGGGCCCGCTCGATGACCGGGGCCGGGGCCCCACTGTTGGTCTGCACCGCAAGGAAATCCAGGACGAGATCGGTCAGATAGTCGGGGTGGGTGTAGGGCAGCCAATGTCCGGTCGGGGTGTCGCGGCGCCAGAGTTTCGCGACGTACGTCGGCGTGATGTCGTAGATGGCCGGCCGCAGCGCGATGTCGCGTTCGTTGACCACCTGGAGCACCGGCACCGTGGTGGTCCGCGGATCGGGCCGCAGGAGTTTGGCGCGGATGTTCGCGCGGTACAGGGCGAGGCCGCTCACCATGTCGCGGCGCAACGAGTCGGCGACGTCGACGTTCTCCGGTGGCGTGCCCTCGACCGCGCGCAGGAACTGTTTCCACACCGCCGGATTGCCCATCGCGCGCAACAACACGTTGGGGAGCACCGGAAGCTGGAACAGCCCTGTGTAGGCCGACGACATCGACTGCGCGAGCACATTGCGCAGGTGTCGAGGGGTGGGGCTGGCGACCTGATCGCGGACGAACTGACCGAGGTGGTCGAGGTTGGGGCCGGACACCGAGACGAACGAGGCGATGCGGGCGTTGGCGCGCGGGCGGCTGACGGCCTCCCATGTCTGCACCGATCCCCAGTCGTGTGCCACCACGTGTACGGCGTCGTCGGGACTCACCGACTCCGCGACCGCGTACAGGTCGTCGGCGAGCTCGTCGAGGCGATAGGCGGCGACCCGCCGGGGGCGGTCGCTCTCGCCGAAGCCGCGGCAGTCATAGGCGACCACGTGATACTGCTCCGCCAGCCGCGGCGCGATGTGGGTCCACAGGTGGTGGGTGTCCGGCCAGCCGTGCACCAGCAGCACCGTCGGTTTCGACGGATCGCCCAGCTCGTAGGTGGCCAGCCGGATCCCGTTGTTGCTGACGGTCCCCGGACGCCACTCGGGTCGTCGAATCGCCTGTTGAGCCATCTGTCACCTCGTTGTGTGTGCCCCGCCGATGGAGGTACACGTTACCAACGGTTACACAAATGTCCAGACCCCGGAAGAGCAGTGAGGGCCCGGTCGGATGACCGGGCCCTCACCAGGGACTTCTCGCGGAACTCCGCGGGATCACTGTCGATACGACGACAGGAAGTTGCCGATCCGCTCCACGGCCTCGGTCAGATCCCGGGACCACGGCAGCGTGACGATGCGGAAGTGGTTGTGGTCGTCGAGGTTGAACCCCGTCCCCTGGACGACGAGGATCTTCTCCTGCAGCAGCAGGTCCTGGACGAACAGTTCGTCGTTGTGGATCTCGTAGATCTCGGGATCGAGGCGGGGGAAGGCGTACAGCGCGCCCTTGGGCTTGACGCAGCTGACCCCGGGGATCTCGTTCAGCTTCTCCCAGGTCACGTTCCGCTGTTCGTACAACCGGCCACCGGGGGAGACGAGGGCCTCGATGGACTGGTAACCGCCGAGGGCCACCTGGATCGCGTGCTGGCCCGGCACGTTGGCGCACAGGCGCGTCGACGCCAGGATGCCCATGCCCTCGATGAACCCGCGCGCGTGGTCCTTCGGTCCGGTCATCACGACCCACCCGGCGCGGTAGCCGCAGACGCGGTACGCCTTCGACAGACCGTTGAAAGTGAGGCACAACAGATCCGGCGCGAGCGATGCGACGTTCACGTGCTCGGCGTCGTCGTAGATGATCTTGTCGTAGATCTCGTCGGCGAGGATCAGCAGCGAATGCTCGCGAGCGAGTTCGACGAGCTGCTCGAGGACCTCCCGTGAGTACACCGCACCCGTCGGGTTGTTCGGGTTGATGATGACGATCGCCTTGGTGCGGTCGGTGATCTTCGCGGCGATGTCGGCAACGTCGGGGTTCCACCCGTTCTCCTCGTCGCAGCGGTAGTGCACGGGCTGCCCGCCGGACAGCGAGGTCATCGCGGTCCACAGCGGGTAGTCGGGCGCCGGGATCAGGACCTCGTCGCCGTCGTTCAGGAGGGCCTGCATCGTCATCGTGATGAGCTCGGAGACGCCGTTGCCCAGGATGACGTCGTCGACGTCGAAGTACGGGAAGTCGGGGATGAGCTCGTAGCGGGTCACCACGGCACGACGCGCGGACAGGACACCGGCCGACTCGGAGTAGCCCTGCGCGTAGGGGAGGGCGTGGATCATGTCGCGCATGATCACGTCGGGGGCCTCGAAACCGAACAGCGCCGGGTTGCCGATGTTCAGCTTGAGGATTCGATGGCCCTCCGCCTCGAGCCGCTGCGCGTGCGCGTGGACGGGACCGCGGATCTCGTAGCACACGTTCTGCAGCTTGAGCGACTGCTCGAGCGGCTTGAGGTTCTGGTTGAGGTGCGAAACATGGGGCCTACTCACGGGTACATTGTCGCAGCCGGTGGCAAATGCGTTTCTGGCGCGTGCCGAAGCTGAGGTCACCCGAAACGAGAGATGTCGTCTTTCGTGGCGATGGGCGCCACGAAAGACGACATCTGTCTGCCTTGCTGAGAGTTCTACTTGTGGCCGGGCCGCTTCTTGCCGGCCGCGATGCCGAAGCCCTTGGCCTTCGACGCCCCGGTCTCGGCGACCGTGCGAGCAGCGGACGAACCGTTGCTCGACGCCGCAGGCGCCGCCTCTGTGTCGGCGTCGTCTGCGTCGCCCGGGCTCTCGACCTCGGCCGTCTCCGCGTCGTCGGCCTCTGTTACCGGAGCCTCGGCGGCCGGGGCCTCGTTCACAGCCGCTTCGGTCGCTGCGGCCTCGGCTGGTGCCTCCTCGGCCTGCGGGGCCTCGGGTTCTGGCTCAGCCGATTCCGGAGTCGGAGCAGCTGCCGGTGCGGCCTTGCTCGCGCCGCCCGGTCGCTTCTTGCCCGCGGCCATGCCGAAGCCCTTGGCCTTGGCCGGCTTCTCCTCGGTCAGCACGGCGGCCGAGCCGCCCTGCGGCGCCTCGGCGGCTGGAGTCTCAGCAGCCGGAGCCTCGGCAGCGGGTGCCTCGGCGGTCTCGGCAGGTGCGACGTCCGTCTCGGGAGCGGGGGCGGGGGCGTCCGCAGCCTCGGCAGGTGCCGCAGCCGGCTTGGCCGCGGCCTTGCCGATACCGCCGGGCCGCTTCTTGCCCGCGGACATCCCGAAGCCCTTGGCCTTGCCAGGCTTCTCTTCCGTTGCCGCAGCGACAGGTGATTCCGTCGCCGATCCCGCGGTAGCCGACTCCGCTGTCGTCGTTCCCGCTGTCGCCGAAGCCGATTCCGTGTCCACGGTGGGGGCGGCGTCCGGGGCCGATTCGCTTTCGTCGACCTTGCTCTCGGCGGGCGCGGTCACCCCGGCGGCGGGGGCCGCCGCGTTGGTGGTCTTCTGACCCGGGCGCTTGGCCTTGCCCATGCCGAAGCCCTTGGATGCGGGCTTCTTCTCGGCCTGCGGCGTCTCGGTGGTGGCCTCGGCGACCTCCTCCTTGACCGCCTCGGACGACTCGGCCTCGGCCGGCACCGGCTCGGCGGTACCACCGGCGGGCTTGCTCGCGGCACCGGGACGCTTGGCGCCGCCCTTCATGCCGAAGCCCTTGGCTGCGGGCTTCTTCTCGGCGGGTGCCTCGGCTGCGGTCTCGGCGGTTGCCGGCTCCGGGGCGGCCGACGCCGCTGCGGCACCGGGCTTCTTGCCGCCCTTCATGCCGAAGCCCTTCGATGCCGGCTTCTTCTCGGCGGGTGCCTTCTCGGCGGGTGCTTCCGGTGCCGCGGTCTTGGCCGCCGCGCCCGGCTTCTTGCCGCCCTTCATGCCCAGGCCGACCTTCGGCTTCGGCGCGGCCTCGGTGGTCGCGGCCGACGCAGTCGCCGCCGCGGGCACCTTCTCGGGCTCGGGTTCCGGCTCCGGCTCGGCGAGGGTGGGACGCGGTCCGAGGAACCGGCCGCCGAGCTTGACCTCGGTCCGGTCGCGCTTCACCGACTCGAGCAACAACTGCGCGACGTCGACGACCTCGACCTTGCCCTCGGACTCGGTACCGCTCGTCCGGGCGGTCACACCGTCGGTGAGCATGACGCGGCAGAACGGACAGCCGGTCGCGACCTTCTTGACCTGATCGCCGGTGGTGTCGCCGAGGGTGTCCAGCGCCTCGTCGACCCGGTCGATGTTGATCCGCTTGCCGATCTGCTCTTCCATCCACATGCGGGCACCGCCGGCACCACAGCACATGGACCGTTCGCCGTGTCGCGGCATCTCGGTGAGCGTCGAACCGGCCGCACCCATCAACTCACGCGGGGCGTCGTAGACCTTGTTGTGGCGGCCCAGGTAGCACGGGTCGTGGTAGGTGACACCCTCGCCGAGCGGTGCGACCGGAACGAGTCGCTTCTCGCGCACGAGACGATTCAGCAGCTGCGTGTGGTGGACGACCTCGTACTTCGCGCCCAGCTGCGGGTACTCGTTGCCCAGTGCGTTGAAGCAGTGCGCACAGGTGACGACGACCTTCTTGCGCTGCTCGGGCGCGGTCGCGAAGACCTCGCCGAGCATCTCGATGTTCTGCTGCGCGAGCATCTGGAAGAGGAACTCGTTGCCGGCACGTCGTGCGGAGTCACCGGTACAGGTCTCGCCCTCGCCGAGGACCATGAAGTTCACCGCGGCCATGTCGAGGAGCTCGGCGACGGCTTTGGTGGTCTTCTTCGCGCGGTCCTCGTAGGCACCGGCACAGCCGACCCAGAACAGATACTCGAAGCCCTCGAACGACTCGACGTCCTTGCCGAAGACCGGGATCTCGATGTCCATCTCGTCGATCCAGGCGGTGCGCGCGGAGGCGTTCTGGCCCCACGGGTTGCCCTTGTTCTCGAGGTTCTTGAACATGCCGGCCAGCTCGGTCGGGAAGTCCGACTCGATCAGGACCTGGTAGCGGCGCATGTCGAGGATGTGGTCGACGTGCTCGATGTCGACCGGGCACTGCTCGACGCAGGCACCGCAGGTGGTGCAGCTCCACAGGGTCTCGGTGTCGATGACGGCACCGAGCGCCTCGGGATCGAACTCACCCTCCACGGCTTCGACGACCTGACCGCCGCCGAGATCGCCCTTGGACTCGCCGACGAGCTTGCGGGCCGCCTCGGCACGCGCCGATTCCGGGATCGCGTTGAGTTTGTCCTCGAGGACGTTGCCGTCGGCATCGACGAGGCCGACCTCGTCGCCGCCCATGTCCTTGCGGCCACCGGCGAGCAGGTACGGGGCCTTGGCGTTGCCGTGGTCGCGCAGCGACATGATGAGCAGCTTCGGGCTCAGCGGCTTGCCGGTGTTCCACGCCGGACACTGCGACTGGCAGCGGCCACACTCGGTACACGTGGTGAAGTCGAGCCATCCCTTCCACGAGAAGTCCTCGATCTTGCCGGCGCCGAACGCGTCGACATCGGGATCGGCGGTCTCCATGTCGAGGACCTTGCCCTGGCTCATCATCGGCTTCGCGGCACCGAGGGCGACGCCGCCGTCCTGCTCGCGCTTGAAGTAGATGTTGAAGAAGGCCGAGAAACGGTGCCAGGCAACGCCCCAGCTGATGTTCATGCCGACCATGGCCAGCCAGACCATGCCGCTCATCAGCTTGATCACGGCGAAGATCGACACCAGCGTCGGCGAGGCCGGGAGAATCTTCGCGACCTGCATGGTGAAGAAATCGGAGTAGGCGTTCGCGTGACCGTAGGTCGCGATCTTCGACGCCTTGACCAGGATCATGCCGAGGCCTTCGAGCAGCACGATGGCCTCGACGAAGTAGGCCGGTCCGAAGCGCGAACCACCGAAGCGCGACAGCCGCTCGGGGACGCGCGGGTGGTTGAGCTGGCGGATCACGATCAGCACGATGATGCCGACGACGGTGGCGATGCCGAGCAGCTCGTCCCAGAGGTGCCACGCGAAGGTGTCACCGAAGACGGGCCACTGGAACTCCGGGTTGATGGACTGTCCGTAGGCCTCGAACCACAGCAGGAATCCACCGAGGAAGCCGACCATCACGAGCCAGTGCGCCCAGCCGACGGTGCGGAACTTGACCATCCGCGTGTGGACGATGAATTCCTTCATCATCGTCAGGAAGCGCGGGAGGATGGGCCAGAAGCGGGAGCTGTCGACCTTGTGCCCGAGCTTGATGGTGCGGAAGATCCGCACCATGCCACCGAGGAACAGGTACCAGCAGAGGAGGCTGATCACCGCGGCTGTCGTGCCGATGGCAATCGTCGTGGTAGTCACGGGCGCGTACCGGCCTTTCGTCTAGGTCGTCCGCCCCCGGTCGCGGAACGCGAGGCTGGGTACCACGGGGCGGTGTACTACAGGTAACCGTAATTCGTTGCGCCACCGGCGCGCTGCCAAGGCTGGCCTAATTACGCTGGTCTACCTCATATCAGATGATACTCGCGAGTAACTTACTGTCGAGTCAGGGTGTCCGAGGCCACGTCCGGGCCGCGGGTGCCCGGAGACGTCACCGGGTTCGCGCGACCTTCTCGAGTTCCTCGAGCGCCGTATCGAGGTGCGTGAGCAGGCGTTGCAGGCTCGGGAGCTGGGCCCGGGCGCCGATCAGCCCGAAGTTGATGTGCTCGGCGGTGCTGGTCACCGTGATGTTGAGCGCGAGACCCTGCGTCGGGATGGAGACCGGGTACACCCCGTCGAGGCGGGCGCCGTTCCAGTACAGGTGCTTCGACGGCCCGGGGACGTTGCTGATGATGATGTTGAACTGCGGGGGGACGTACTGGACGAAGCCGGGCACGGTCGCGAAGGCGAGCGGCGCGAAATTCGCCGCTCCCAGCGCGAGCGCCTGCAGCGGACGAAGGCCCCGGACCACCGACTTGCTGTGGCGCGCCGACTCGACGAGTTTGTCCAGGCGGCGTTCGGGATCCGGCTCATCGGTCGCGAGACTCACCAGGATGGCGGTCACCGCGTTGCCGTCGTCATCGCCGTCGGTGTGCATCGACACCGGCACCGCCGCGATGAGCGGGGCGTCGGGCAACGCGTCCTGGTCGATGAGGTACGACCGCAGGGCCCCCGAACACATGGCGACGATCACGTCGTTGAGGGTGATGTTCCGGGCATCGGCCACTGCGCGCAGACGGTCGATCTCCCACTGCTGCGAGGCGAATCGGCGGGCGCTCCCGATCGCGACGTCGAGAATCGTGCGCGGGGCCCGTCCCAGTGGGGCGACGAACTCCGGGTCGCGGAGGCCGGCCACCGCGACCTTCGCGGCCGCGGGCCCGAGGCCGGCGACCTGGCCTGCCACGTTCGCCAGGCCGGACACCCGGCTGCGCAGACTCGGCGAGGGGCGCGGGGGTCGACGCTCGACCAGCGCCGGGTCCCAGGGTGCAGTACCCGACCGGTCGTCGGGGTCGTCGGACAAGGTCCGCTGGAGCAGGCGCAACGCGGAGACGCCGTCGACGACGGAGTGGTGGATCTTGCTGTAGAGCGCCACCCGGCCGTCGTCGAGACCCTCGATGACGTGGATCTCCCACATCGGTCGGAACCGGTCCATCAGGGCCCCGTGGTTGAGGGAGACGTATCGCAGCAGCTCGCGGACGCGGCCGGGGCGGGGGAGCACGGTCCGCCGGACGTGGTAGTCGAAGTCGATCTCGTCGTCGAAGGACCACGCCACGTTGCCCAGCAGGGTCACCGGTACTGCCGGCCGTTTGCGGAAGGTCGGATGGACTTCGGTGCAGCCGCAGAACGCTTCGATGATCTCTTCGGCGAGTTCGCTCGACGACTGGCCCTCGCGCGGTACGAACAGTTGGAGTCCGCCCACGTGCATGGGCTGCTCCCGCGTCTCGGCGAGGAGGAACATCGACGAGGTGACCGGCATGTACGGCATCGCACCATCACTTTCACACCACGAAATGGATGCGCGCACAGGCTGAGCGCGACCGAGGTCCTCTCAGTATCACGGGGCGACCGCCGGGTCCGGGCTCGAACGGGCATGTTGGTGGTCGGTCCCCTACGTTGTAGGGGTGAGGTCAGGTGCTCGTCTCGTCGTACCGGTGCTGCTGGTGCTGGTCGAACTGTGGATCACCCTGGCCGCCACGTGGATGTACTTCTCGTCGGTGGGCAGGATCGACGACGCGACGGCACCCGCTCGCCCGTCCACGCTGCTGGTGCTGGGTTCCCTCGTCCACGACGACGGGTCGCCCGGCGACTACGTGCGAGGGCGGCTCGACACGGCGCGGGAGCTGTACCGGACCGGGGGAGTCGCCCGGATCATCAACTCGGGCAACGGTTCCGACGAGGCTGGGAACGAACCAGCGGTGATGCGACGCTATCTCGAGGAACGCGGTGTCAACCCGCGGGTGATCGCCGACGACCCGGCCGGCCTCGACACCGCGGCGAGCTGCCGGCGCGCCCGGGAGGTGTTCGGCGTCGACGAGGTGGTCATCGTGACGCAGGGTTTCCACCTGCGCCGGGCCATCGCGTTGTGCCGGGACCAGGGCGTCGACGCGCGCGGTGTCGCTGCTCGATGTGACTGCCCCGCTTGGACTCTCGTCCGCAACCACATTCGCGAGACGGTCTTCGCCGGGCCGCGTGCTCTGCTGACCGCGGTGGGCTGAGGGCAAGCCGGCCGCCCAGGCGGTCACCGGACTACGACCGTTTTGTCCGACCTTGCGCCAGTATCGGTTAGGCTTACCTGGCTTGGTCGGGGGTGAAGGTTCATTGGTGTCCCGAGAACAGAGGAGTATCGGCAAGTGCACACAAGACGATGGGTTCGACGAGTGGTCGCCACCGCTGGGGCGGCGATCATGGCCGCCGGGTTGCTCGCGGCCTGCACAGGAAGCGATTCGTCGAACGACGACGAGGCGCTCGTGCTCTACTCGGGACGTTCGGAGTCTCTGGTGGGTCCGCTGGTGGAACGAATCCACGCGACGGTTCCGGTGACGGCGGCGTACGACAAGAAGGCCGCGCAGATCCTGGAGGAGGGCGACGGTAGCCCGGCCGACCTCTTCTTCGCGCAAGATGCCGGCGAGCTCGGCGCTCTTGCCGAGGCCGGACTCCTCGAACCCCTCCCCGCAGACATCGCCGAGAACGTCCCCGAGGCCTACCGGTCTGAGACCGGCACCTGGGTGTCCACGTCGGCGCGCTCTCGTGTGTTGATCTTCGATCCGGCGCAGGTGGATCCGGCCACCCTCCCGGCGGGCATCGACGGACTTCTCGCGCCCGAGATGCGTGGCAAGGTCGGTTACGCCCCCACGAATGCCTCGTTCAAGTCCTTCGTGACTGCGCTCCGACTCACTCGCGGCGACGATGGCGCTCGCGCTTGGCTCACCGCCTTCCTTGCCAACGACCCCAAGTCGTTCGAGGGCAACGGGCCCATCGTGGAGGGCGTGAACACCGGACAACTCGCAGCGGGACTCACCAACCACTACTACTGGGTCCAGGAGGTGCAGGAGAAGGGAATCGAGAACGTTCCCGGGCGACTGCACTTCTTCTCCGACGGCGATCCGGGCGCGCTCGTGAACGTGGGTGCGATCGGTGTCCTCAAGACCGCGTCCGACAAGGAGCAGGCCTTCGAATTCGTCCGACAGTTGCTGACGCCGGAGACCCAGACCTACTTCGCCACCGAGGTGGGCGAGTACCCGGTGGTCGGGAACGAGCCGCTCCCGGTCGAGGGACTGCCGACGCTGGAGCAGCTGTCACCGCCGCAGATCGCCCTCGACGAACTGGCCGATGTCGTCGGCACAGATGAGTTGCTGCGCGAGGTCGGCGCTGTCTGACCTGTTGGTCAACACCAGGATTCGTCCCGGCCGTCATCTCCGGCCGGGGCGAATGCTGTTGTGCACGATCAGCGTCTGCATCGCCCTGTTGTTGATCACGCCCGCGGTCTATCTCGTCGTTCGGGTCGCCGACATCGGGATCGATCAGGCGACCGCGCTTCTGTTCCGCCCGCGCACCGGTCAACTTCTCTGGCGCACGGTTCAGCTCGCAGCGATCGTCACGTGCGCGTCGATCATCATCGGGGTCGTGCTGGCGTGGTGTGTGTCCCGCGGGGTGGGGCGCGGGCGCGCATTCGTCATCGCGTTACTCGCGGCGCCGCTCGCGATCCCCTCGTACGTATCGGGCTTTGTGTGGACCCGTCTGTTCCCGGGATTCGAGGGCCTGGGGGCGGCTGCACTCGTCTTGACCCTGGCCTGTTATCCCCTGGTCATGCTGCCGACGGTGGCGCTGCTTTCCGGTACCGGCCGCACTGATGAGGATGCCGCCCGCACTCTGGGCTGTGGTCCGCTCGAAGCCTTTGTGCGCGTGACTCTCCCGCGTGTTCGCACGGGGGTCGTTGCGGGTGGACTGCTGGTTGCGCTGTACGCGATCAGCGATTTCGGTGGACCCGCGATCGTCCGCTTCGAGCCGTTCACCGTGGGGATCTACAACGCCTACAACGGAACCCTGGACCGTTCGGTCGCCGCACTCTACGGTGTGGTTCTCGCACTCGTCGCGGTGGCGCTCGCCGTCGTCGAACGGCGAGCACGACGCCACGTCGATCCAAGTGCCACCCCGTCGCGGTCGAGGGTCTCGAAGAACCGGCCGGTGGCCTGGGGTCTCGTCACAGCCACCGTCGCGGTGGGCGTCTGCCTTCCGATCGTCGGGCTGTTACGCGAGATCAGCGAGTCCCGCCGGCTCGGATTCGACAGCGTCGGCGAACTGCTGGCCTGGGTGGGTCCGTACGCCCGGACCACGACGTTGCTCTCGGTACAGGCGGCCATCGTCATCGCCCTTCTCGCATTGCCGTTGGCATTCTTCATATCTCGTCCGCGTAGCAGGACCGGGGACACTGTCGAGGCCGTGTCCTACCTCGGTTATACGTTGCCGGGTGTGACCGTTGCGCTCTCGATGGTCTTCTTGGGCACCCGCGTCGTCCCGGACCTCTACCTCACCGCCACGATGCTCATCGCCACCTATGCGGTCCTGTTCCTGCCGGTCTGTCTGGGTCCGATCCGATCCGGTGTCGACTCCATCCCGTGTGCGGTGTCCGAGGTCTCGCGCACTCTCGGTGCGGGACCGCTGACGACCGCGGTGCGTGTGCAACTCCCGTTGGTGATGCCGGCGATCATGGCCGGCTCCGCTCTCGCGTTCTTGTCGGTTGCCAAGGAACTACCCGCCACCTTGATGCTTGCCCCGATCGGAACACGAACTCTCGCAACGGATATGTGGAGTCTGAACAACGACTTGAGTTACGGTCGCGCAGCCGTCCTCGGGTTGGTTCTGATCGTCGTCTCGTCGCTACCCACCGCGGCGCTGTCCGCACTGTTCGGAAGGGCACGCCACGCATGAGGAACGCGGTTCGTGTAGACGACGTCTCGGTCGTGTACGGCAGCACGACCGTTCTCGACGGCGTGTCCTTTCACGTTCCCGCCGGGTCGATCACGGCGGTCATCGGTCCATCGGGCTGCGGTAAGACGACCCTGTTGCGCGCGATCGCGGGTCTCGAGCCGATCCGAGCGGGTCGCATCGAGATCGACGGTGTCGAGGTCGCCTCGGCCGGCTCTGCCCGAACCCGCCCGGTGGGGGTTCGACCCGAACGTCGGAGGTTCGGGTTGGTGCCACAAGAGGGGGCGCTGTTCGACAATCTGACCGTCGCGGGCAACGTCGGGTTCGGACTCGGTCCCTGGTGGAGACGTATGCCCGGCCGGGCGGCCCGGATTGCTGAGTTGCTCGACGTGGTCGGGCTGGAGGAGTTCGGCGATCGACGGCCCGATTCGCTGTCCGGCGGTCAGCGCCAACGGGTGGCACTGGCCCGCGCGCTCGCACCCCGACCAGCTGTCATCGGGCTGGACGAACCGTTTTCGGCACTTGATGCCCAGCTGAGGACGCAGCTGCGCGAGCATGTCCGGGCCACGATCCTGGCGGAGGGTTCGAGTGGGCTGTTGGTCACTCACGACCGTGAGGAGGCGATGGCGATGGCCGACCACGTCGTGGTGTTGATGGCGGGTTGCGTGCGCCAGGTCGGGACACCCGAGGAGATCTACCTCGAGCCCGTCGACGCGGAGGTCGCGCGCATGTTCGGGGAGATGACGGATCTGCCGGGCGAAGCCGACGACGGCGAGGTCTCGTGCGCGGCAGGACGGTTACGCATTCGCCGGCCGGGCCACGGGGCAGGAGTGGTGATGCTGCGGCCCGGGGACCTGGAGATCGTATCCGGCGTCGCGAATGTCGGTTGCGCAGAGGTGCTCGCGGTACGACCTCGCGGTGACCACGTGGACGTCCGAGTATCGGTGCCTCCGGTCGAATCCGGCTGCCCCGCGGTCGAGTTGACCGTTCGGGCCGAGCCGGGATGGCATCGTCCGGCCGGCACCGTCGTCGAGTACCGGCAACGACGGCCGGTGCACTTTCGCGAGCGGCACTGAGGTGGCGTGCCGTCCGCTCACCACCAACCCAGCGACCGCTGTAGATCGGCTTCGACGGCAGGGATGAGGCTGCGGACGAAGGTCGCCGACAAGTGGTGGAAGTCGTGCCACACCAGGATGTTCCCGACGACCGCGGGGCAGTACTCGTCGTCGCACATGGCGTCGGTGTAGTCGAGGAAGCTCATGTTGGGGAACTCGCCGGCGAGCGCGGCGGCGGGGTCGGCCGGCGCCATCGCCTGTGCTCGGGGCACGCCGCACACCTCGGGTTTGCGTCCGCTGGCGAGACACTCCGGCGGCTTGAGTTGTCCGGTCGCCCAGGGGTTGTCGCGGACCGCGACGACCCGCTGCCCGCGGTCGCGGAACTCGGCGAAGATCTCTTCGTAGTCCTTGGGGACGTAGTCGCCGTCGCCCGACTCGACGGGCCGGGTGCTGTTGGTGAACACGACATCCGGCTTGTCGACGGCGAGCCGCTCCATGACGCGACGCGACCAGTCGTTGCACTGGTAGTACTTCTGGCCGAACCACGTGAACACGTGCTCGGTCGTGAGGGCGCACCCGACCTTGAGGTAGGTGGTCACGCGGAAGTCGTGGCGCTTGCCGATGGCGTCGAGCGCGGTGATCCACTGTTCCGCATGCGAACCGCCGACCAGCGCGATGGTTCGGGTGGCGTTCACGTTGCCGTAGTACCCGACCTTGATGGACGGGTCCTTCCAGCCGCTGATGATCGAGTCGTAGGAGGTGATCGGCCAGTCCATGTCGACGACTTGGGGACTCGGTTGTGCGGTCACGTTCGGTACCGGAGCGCCGTCGAGGAATGCCCGCGCACCCGGGTACAGCCGTGGGTCGAGGTTCTGGGTGTCGAGGGTGGCGTTGGCGGCGTCGCGCTGCCAGGTCACCGCGGCGGCGCCGGCTGCGACGCTGATGACGACCAGTACCGCGACGAGGGCGCGCCGGTAGCCTCTGGTCTTCTCGAACGGCGGCCGCGCGACCACGCCATCGGCATCGGGCGGCACCGGGGACTGCTTCCGCTTCGCCGACCCGGCACGCAGCGGCGCCTCGACGTACTTCGTGGTCAGCCAGGCGAGCAGCACGGACACGGCCAGGATGGCGGTGCCCTCGAACCACGAGACATCGTCCTGATAGCGCCACGCCAGGTAGAAGATGAGCAGCGGCCAGTGCCACAGATACAGCGCGTAGGCGATCGAGCCCAGCCACACCAGCCGGGGATGGGCGAGACCGCGGCTCACCCCGGATCGGATCGAGGTCTGGCCGGACGCCGTCTTCTGATCGACGGGGGCCTGATCGATGGGGGCGGTCTGGGACGAGCCGACCCAGATGAGGATCAGCGTCGCTCCCACGGGGACGAGCGCCCACGCCGCGGGGTATTCCTGGACGCCGGCGATCCACCAGCCACACGTCACGATAAGGCCCAGGGCCACGAGTCCCAGTAGGTCACGCACCCGCTGCGACAGCGCGATCCGCGGCATCCACACCGCGAGGAGTCCGCCCACGAGCGGTTCCCACAGACGGGCCACGGTGTCGTAGTAGGTGAAGGGCTGGTTGATCCCGTGGCGGTAGTTGGCCCACGCGAAGGAGCCCAGTGCGACGACGCCGAGCGCGATCCCGACGACTCCACGGACCACCTTGGGGTCGGCGAAGAATGCGGATCGCCGGCCGAGGGCACGCAGCACCGCGCCCAGTGCCAGCGCGCAGACGAGGGTGAGGACGAAGAACTGGCCCTGCATCGACATGGACCAGAGATGCTGCATCGGGCTGTTCGCGGAGTCGGCGGCCGCGTAGTCCTGCGACTCGAACGCGAGGTGCCAGTTCTGGTAGTACAGGGCACTGGCCTGCAGTTCGGCCCCGAGCGGTCCCCAACGCGTCGTCGGCATGATCAGCGCGATCAGTCCGGCGGTGACCGCGAGGACCAGCAGCAGAGCGGGCAGCAACCGGCGCAGGAGCCGGGAGAATCGCGGCCACGGATTGATCGCCGCGCCCCAGGAACTCGTCGTGGGCTGGGTCGCCAGGACGTGCTTGAGCAGAGACGCGACGAAGAAGTAACCGGACAGGGTCAGGAAGACGTCGACGCCGCCGGACACCCGGCCGAACCAGACATGGAAGATCGCGACCAGCGCGATCGCGATGCCGCGCAGCCCGTCGAGGTCCAGCCGGTACCCGGACGTGTTGCCGGTCGCGGCGTCCTCGTTCGGGGTTGCGACGGGTGTCGCATCGGTCAGGGGCGTACGCACAGAGGGCGATGGTACTTGCCCGCACCTGAGGGAAGCCTGGCACGAGCGGGGTGTCGTCGGACCTCACAGCAGACTCGTGGATTCACCTGCTGCGTCGGAGTCCGCGACTGTGTCGGCGAGGCGTCGTAACATCCCCGCATGCTGCTCTTGTCGATGGGCGTCTCGGTGGACGGCTTCATCTCCGACCGCGACGGCAACTTCAACTGGTCGGTCCCCTCTGACGATCTGTTCGCCTTCCACACCGAACGGGTCGGCGAACTCGGTGCCTTCGTGTGCGGGCGACGGCTCTACGAGACGATGCTGGTCTGGGAGACCGACCCGCGGATGCGTGAGAACGACGCGGATGCCGCGTTCGCCGACATCTGGTCGGCGCTGCCCAAGGTGGTCTTCAGCCGCACCCTCACGTCGGTCGAGGGCAACGCGCGGTTGGCGCAGGGATCGCTGGCCGACGAGCTCACCGCGGTGCTGGACTCGACCGACGGTGACGTGGAGATCGGCGGCGCCGACTTGGCCCGGCAGGCAATCGAACTCGGATTCGTCGACGAGTTCCGCATCTTCCGCTACCCGGTCATCGTCGGTGGCGGTACCCCGTTGCTGCCGCCGGTCGCCGACACGATCCGGCTGTCGCTCGCCGAGACCCGGACCTACGGCGGACAGGTGATCTACGAGCGGTACCGCCGGGTTCGCGACGACGCGTAGCGTCCCCACCCGAGCCGGCGCCGACGCGCCGATTCGTTCTCGGTGCGTCTAACCCTTCAGCCACACCGATCGCCCCGGCACGCTGTCGAGCAGTCATTCCACGCCGACAACCAGGGGAGATCCATTCATGACAGCACGACGATCGGTCGCGATCATCGGGGCCGGGCTGGCCGGGACCAGCGCCGCCCTCGGCTTCCTCGACGCCGGGTTCGACGTCACGCTATACAGCGACCGGGACCGCGAGTCGTTGCGCGACAAGGTGCCGCCGACCGGTGTCGGTGTCCTGTTCGGCAAGTCCCGCGAGTGGGATGCCGAGATCATCGAGGACCTGTACGAGGTCAGCAACACCACCGGCATCAGCGCCCGGTTGTACTCCGGCAGCGGCGACGAGCGCGCCGCGGTTCTCGAGTTCAACCCGGACTACGGCTACGTCGCACAGGCTGTCGACCTGCGCCTGCGTGCCGACGACCGCCTGGCCCGGTTCCTGGACCGCGGTGGACGATTCGAGGTGGGGCAGATCGGCCTCGACCGTCTCGACGCGATCGCCGCCGACGCCGACATCACCCTCGTCGCCACCGGCAAGGGCGGACTGTCGACGCTGTTCCCGGTCGACGAGTCACGCACGCATTACCGGGAACCGCAGCGTCGTCTGCTGCAGGTCACCCTGACCGGCGTCGACCACGGCCCGGAGTCCTTCGCCTACCGCAGCAGCGCGGGCGGCGAGCACTCGCTGTTCAACCTCGATGCCCAGAACGGGGAGATCTTCGTCGGACCGTTCCTGCACAAAGATGCCGGGCCGACGTGGTCGTTCATCGTCTTCGCCAAGCCCGACGGAGCGTGGGCGGCCCGGCTCGACGACGTCCACGACGCGGTGTCCGCCCGGCAGACGATCTCCGGCATCTTCGCGGAGTACTTCCCGGAGGACGCACCGGTCATCGACCAGCTCGAGGTCATCGAGTCCGATCCGGTCTCGTGGCTCAAGGGCGCGGTCACCCCGACTGTCCGGCAGGCTGTCGCGACCACCGCGGGTGGACATCCGGTCGCGGCGATCGGTGACACCGCGATCGCCGTCGACCCGGTCGCGGGCCAGGGGGCAGCCAACACGCTGTTCCAGGTCGCCGAACTCGTCAAGGCCGCACGGGACCACGAGGGTGAGTTCACCGCCGAATGGCTGTCGGCGGAATTCGAGAAGCACTGGGAGCGACGCGGACGGGCCGCGGTCGAGGTCACCCGGCTCTACCTGGGCGACCCCGACTACGCGACCCACCTGGAGTTGTCGTTTCCGGCTGCCGCCGTCAGTCCCGCCATCGCGTCGGCCCTGTTCGGTCTCCTCTCCGAACCGAATCCACTGCTCGGTCTGCGGACCCGCGAGGACGTGGAGGGCTTCATCGCCGCGGTGGCCGGAGAGCCGCACGACGAGGTCCTCGCCCGCTTCGCGCCCGCCGGACAATTCAGCAGCGCCACCCCGGAGGCCGTGAGCGCCTGACTCTCGCTCCCTCCGGCGCCATGTGATACGAACAACATCGTCGTTCGAGCCGGTGCCGGAGGGGGCAGATGTGAAGTCGGGGTGGACGTTGGCCGACGCGCCTCCGCAAACCGGACGGGTCGCGGTGGTGACCGGGGCGAACTCGGGGATCGGGCGCGAGATCGCGCTCGGGCTGGCGACTCTGGGCGCTCGCGTCGTGCTGGCGTGCCGCAATCCTCAAACGTCTGCGGAGGCCCGCGACGACATCGTCACGAAGGTCCCGGGCGCCGAGGTGGAGATCGTCGATCTCGATCTGGCGAGTCTGGATTCCGTGCGATCCGCGGCCGAGGAGATCCGACGCCGGCACGCGACCGTCGATCTGCTGGTGAACAATGCCGGCGTCATGCGGGCGCGGCACGAACTCACCCCGGACGGGTTCGAGATGGACTTCGGGACCAACTATCTCGGTCATTACGCACTCACCGGCCGGCTGATGGATCTGATCCTGGCAGCCGACGCCGGGCGGGTGGTCACCGTCGGCAGTCACGCGCACCGAGCCGGGAACATCGACTTCACGGACCTCCCGATGGACCGTGCGTTCACCAGCGCCGGTGCCTACTCGCGGGCGAAGCTCGCCCAGATGCTGTTCGCCCTCGAACTCGATCGTCGGATGAGAAGCGCGGAGGCGCCGGCGATCTCGCTCGCCGCGCACCCGGGCGGAACCCGCACCGGCGTGATGCGCGAGCAGAGCCGGTTCCTGCAGTGGGCCTATCACGCGTCCTCGCTGCGATGGCTCACCGACCGTTTCATCATGGACCCGCCCGACGGGGCGTTGTCGGTCCTCCGCGCCGGCACCGACCCGAAGGCGCAGGGCGGCGAATACTACGGTCCGGTGGGCGGTTTCGGGCTCGCCGGCCCTCCGGTGCTGGTTGAGCCGTCGGCGAAGGCGAAGGACCGCGACGTCGCGGCGCGGTTGTGGGACATCGGTGCCGAACTCACCGGGGTGACGATCGACCTCGGCTGACCTCTCGTCAGATCGCGAACCGCCCGGCGAACGACCGCAGCGGGAGGTCGGCGCTCGTCACGATGCCCGGCGCGGCCGCGACGACCGACGTGATCGAGTTGAGGGCCGGGAGTCCGGTGACGGTCATGCCGATGGATGCGAAGTTCTCCGGCTTGCTGAGGTCGAAGCCCTTACGCGGGAAGATCATGTGCTTGGAGTAGATGTTCGGGTCGCCGGTCACCTGGGTGATGTAGCAGGCCTGGATGTTCCACGACGGATCGGTGTGCGGTGTCATCTGCCATTCGAGGTGGGATTCGACGCGCGCCACACCGTCGACCATGCCCTGGTACTTGATGTAGCTGCCGCCCAGCGAACCCTCCGGGAGCTGATACCAGCCGAGGTCGACGTCCTTGGTGCAGGCGCCCAGTTCGTAGGAGAACGCCACCTCGTCGAGTTCGAGGTCGAAGGCGTCGGCCATCAGGTAGACGGAGTCCGCGAACACCGCGGTGTACTTGTACAGCGAGTCGGGGATGCTCGGATCGTCCACGGGCAAGCGGTAACCCACCGCCTTCCAGGTGTCCACGGAGTGGTGGCAGGAGACGTCGACGGACTCGATGACCTTCACGTTCTCGATGTCGGCCACATCGGCGGTGTGCACGATGCCGAGGATCTGCGCCAGACCGGGGTTCATGCCGGTGCCGTAGAAGGTCGCGCCGCCGCGCTCGCAGGCCTCGGCGATCACCTCGCTGACCTTGCGTCCGGAGTGGTGCGGGTGATTGGTATCGCGATGGAATCCGGTGATCCAGTCCGCCGTGGTCACGACGTTGATCCCGGCCTCGAGAACCTGGACGTAGAGGTCCTCGTCGGGGAAGACGCCGTGGAAGGTGAGGACATCCGGACGGGCGGCGATGATCTCCTCGACCGTGCCGGTGGCCGTCACCCCGATCGGGTCGAGCCCGACGATCTCACCGGCGTCGCGGCCGATCTTGTCTGGCGTATAACAATGCAGCCCAACCAGTTCGAGGTCGGGATGCGACTGGATGCGCCCGATCATCTCGGTGCCCAGATTGCCGGTGGCGACCTGGAAGACCCGGATTCGTTCGGTGGTGGTCATGACAGATCCTCTCGGGCTGAACGTATGTCAGGACTGCGTGGCGGCGCGTAGCGCCTCGAGCTCGGAACGGCGGATGCGGACGAAGTCATCGCCTTGTGGCAGCACCGCTCCGCTCGACGACGACGGATCGGCATCGTCGGGGCCGCCGTCGGGGTAGAACTGCCGCGCCCACTTGCGAAGTGCGGTGAAGCCCTCGAACTCCCTGCGGGACAACGCGGGCGGGTCGGAGTAGCGCTGGTGCGCCCAGATGTCGATGTCGGCGGCGAACTGCTCGATGACGAGGTCGGCCATGACGGTGCCGTAGCGGGTGATCTCGCCGGTCTCCTCGCCCGGTTTGCGGCCGATCCACACGGTGAACCGGACGTCGGAGGTGTGCTCGTCGACCGGGGTGACCGCCGGCATGGTGCGATTGTCGACCATGCCCCAGCTCTTGGTCACCGAACACCCGAGCCCGGCGTTGATGGATTCGACTCCACTGGTGGCGTTCTCGAGTGTCGCGCCGTCCTCGAATGCGATGGTGAAGTCGACGTGGGACACCGGACCGGCGAAGTCGTGCCGGGTGAATTCCGGCATGAACGGGGTCTTGTGGACGAACTTGAAGTGGGCGAAGTCGACGCCGTTCTCCATGATGTACTGCGGGTGGATCTCGAGTCCCGGCCGGAAGAGGGTGGCCGCGGGCACCGGCGGGTAGTAGTCGGCGGCGGTGCGATCGTCGTCGAAGTCGCCGAAGATGTCGGGAACGTCGAAATGCGGTGGACGACCCTCGATGTCGTGCCAGATCCAGATGGCCTCGTTGCGCTCGACGACCGGATAGCTGCGGATTCGTCGCCCACGATTGGGATGTTTCTCGTACGGGATGCAGACGTTGCGCCCCTCGCGATTCCACTCCCAGCCGTGGAACGGGCAGACCAAGTTCTCGCCCTCGACATGGCCGCCGTGGCCGAGGTGGGCGCCGAGATGTTCGCAATAGGCGTCGAACACCGAGACCCGGCCCGACCGCGACCGCCAGGCGACCATCTCGCGCCCGAAGTACTTCATCGTGTGGACCGCCCCGACCGGGATCTCCGAGCACCAGGCGACCTGGAACCAACCGGTGGGTGTCATCGACAGCGGCGTTCTCGCCATGCGGCAACCGTAGGTCCCGCGCGACGAGAATGCAAGAGGGGTCTATGAAAAAGGCCGTGCCTGGTCAGCTGGCGGTTTCGGCGAGCTCCGGACTCGGTGACGCGGATTGCATGACCCGATGGATCTCGGCCGTGAAGTCCTCGGCGGCCTCGATGTTCGACGCGTGACCGGTGTCGAGGACGACCAGGCGATCGAGGTAGCCGCGAATCGACAGGGCATGCGCGATGCGCTGGGTCATCGCGTGCGGGAGAAGGAGGTCGTGCCGACCGCCGATGACCGTGGTCGGCACGGTGATGGCGTCGGCGCCGGCGGGTCCCATCGCCAACTGGAGAAGGGCCACGGCGGACTTCGCGCGGGAGCTGGGCGAGCACGAGCGGGTCATCGCGAGAACGAAAGCGGCGTGATCGACGGTCGCCGATCGGCCGTTCAGGATGCGATGCCGGATGACGCTCCGCGTGAACCGATCTCCCGGGAACGGAACCGGTATGGACAGCGCCATCTGGAGCAGCCACAGCGGCGCCTTGATCGGGCCGTTCACGAGCGGCAGTATGCGGCTCTCCGTGGCGATGCCGCCCCAGGTGGTGTTGGCGAGGATCATTGCCGCCGCTCGAGCCTCGGCCTGGCCGCGATGTCGGTGCGCCCACGCCTGCAGGGTGATGCCGCCCATGCTGTGGCCGACGAAGACCGCCTTGGAAGTGTCGGGGATCGTCTGGGACACCACGGTGGACAGATCGTCCGCCAGCACGTCGGCGTCGAATTTCCGTTTGCCCCAGGTGCTCTCGCCGTGTCCGCGCTGATCGTAGGCGATTACGTGGTAGCGCTCGGCAAGGGCGTTGACCTGCGGATTCCAGTACTCCACGCAACATGACCAGCCGTGCACGAGGACCAGGACGGGTGCGTCTGCGGGGCCGTGGTGAACCACACGCAGCCGTGCGCCGTCGTCGGTGACCGCCCATGAGGTTCGTTCGGGTTCGCGGCTGTTGAAGAGGGCGTCCACGTACTCACGGTTGCGCAGTCGCCGACGCGCCTCGGCCGGCGAGAAACCGGCCAGGGTGTGTCGGGCCGAACCCAGTACACCGGTGGAAATCATGTCGTCCTCCTCGCCCCCGCCTCCTGTGACAAGTGTCACAGGAGGCCTTGATGATACAAATCCACGCGATGTGTTCCGAGTGTTTCGGAATCACGGTTTGTGCCATATGTCGGGTTGTGTCGAACCGGCCGAGCGCCGGCCCATCCATCGGTCGTCCGCAGTTCGTCGCCATCGGGTGATCGGACGGGTAGCCGAGCGAACGATCGCCAAACATCTCGCCGGTCAGGGCGTCGGTGGAGCGTCGTGGCCGTGAACGGTCCGACTACGATCGGCAGCCATGGTCTCCGGTGACTCCCGCTTCTCCGACACACGGTCCGCGGACGCCGGTATCCCCGACAGCGGTACTGCCGGCGTCCCGAGGCGGGCGAACAGGCGCGGCCAGGCGACGCGCGAGGCGATGCTCGACGCCGCGCTCGCCTCGTTGGCCACCGGCGACCCCGCCTCCGTGTCGGGCAACCGGATCGCCAAGGACATCGGCGCGACGTGGGGCGCGGTCAAGTACCAGTTCGACGACATCGACGGCCTGTGGGCGGCGGTGCTTCATCGGACCGCGGAACATCGTGGCGACCTCCCGATGAGTGTGAAACCCGATGCGCCACTGGCAGAGCGGGTTGCGGCCATCGTCGACCTCATGTACGACGGACTGACCGCGCCCGAATCCCGCGCGATCGAGACCCTGCGGGCGGCCCTGCCGCGCGATCCGGACGAGTTGCGTCGGATGTTTCCCAAGACCGCCGCCGAGTTCGCGTCGTGGGGGCCGTCGTGGATCGATTCGTGCCAGCGTGCATTCGCCGACCTCGACGTCGATCCGGAGCGGGTGCGCGAGGTCGCGGCGTTCCTGCCCGGGGCCATGCGAGGCCTGGTGTCGGAGAAGCAACTCGGCACCTTCCAGGACCAGCAGCTGGCCCGACGTGGCCTGGCGAAGGCCATCGTCGCGCTGCTCGCGGGCTGAGGAACCGCCCCGACGGGTCAAACTCCGCGCTCGGGGGGCATCGCCGACCAGTGGATTGCGCATGACCGGTGCCGGTTTCGCTCGCTGTCCCGCGGGCTATTCCACGAGGCGGCCTGGCGGACGCGGGCGGCCGTCGAGAGGCCGACGCTACCGACGACAACGTGCTCGCGCCACGTGTGCGCGGCGGCGACGTCGAGATGCCACGCGCCTTCGACCATTTCGATCTCACCGTCTCGCTCCGAGCCGCGCCCTGACATCCCGGGTCACGCAGGGTTGACGAGAGCCTGTCCTGGGTATGAACAGCGCACCGATCAGCGGTTGACGTCGGACGCCCGGACGCCGAGACAAGGACAGGGCGGTCCACGGACCGCGATGCCCAATGGTGGGTTTCGGTGCGGCACGATAGGAGACGACCGATGGGGTCTCACTGCAGGACGACGCGCGATCACGACGAGATCCGAGAGTGGGCGACCACCCACCGGGGTGTGCCCGCCCGCGTTCGCGACATCCGGAGCGTCGGCGGAACAGGAATGCTCCGCATCGACTTCGACGGTGCGGTCGACGGCGACCTCGAGCACATCACCTGGGACGAGTGGTTCCAGAACTTCGAGCGCGCCGAACTGGCTCTCGTCTACGAAGCGGAGAAGTCCGACGCCAGCAGGACCTTCGCGAAAGTCGTGCCTGCGCCGGACTTCTGAACCGAGCTCAGACCCGCCGGGCCGCGTACCGGGCGCCCTCGAGCGTCATGCCGTTGACCGAGTAGAGCACGTGCAGGGCATTCGGCCCGCCGACCGGCGCGCCGTCGCAGATGGTGTCGCCGGGGATGCAGTAGCGAACGGTGCGGCTGCGGTACGGTGCGGCCACCTTGACCGGGGGAGCGCCGATGTCGTCGATGAAGCGATCCGACGGTGCGCCGTAGAGCACGATCGCGGCGACGTTGCGCGCCATGTTCGCCGGCAGCGGCGGCGGCACGAACCGGTCGTAGGCGGCGTACCGGGCGGGCAGGTCCAGCCCGGCGTGGACGGCGTAGCCGGCGACGACGGCGCCCTGGGAGTAGCCGCCGAGGACGACCTTGGTGTCCGGGCACTTCGCGGCCAGGTACTTGATGCGGTTCTGGGTGGTGCGGACGCCGTCGGCCACCGTGCGCGCGAACTTCAGCCGGTTGTTGAACTGGTCGCTGGCCGGGTACTTGACGCCGTAGGCGCTGACGGACTTGCCCGGCAGCTGCGAGCGAACGGCCTCGACGAAGGAGATCCCGGTGAGGCCCAGCGGCGGAGAGGTCTCCACGGTTCCGCGTGCGAACACGACCTCGACGTCGGAGCACGATGGTGCGGCCTGCGCCGTGGGCGTGCCGACGGCCACCGCCCCCGTGATCGCCGCGATGACACAGAGGACGGAGACACTGAACCGTTTGATCACCAGGCCAATGGTAGAGATCATCTCGCGCGGGGATAAGGGCCTGATCGTCCCAAAGATTGAGCCGATCCAGGGCCATCCGAGAGTCGGTTCGGCACGAACAACCGGGTTGAACGTATGAGAGGTTTGTAGAATCACGGGGTTCGCCGGGCTGATCCGGCGCATCGAATCGAGGTTGAGTGCCGGTGGCAACAGACGTCCATTTCAAGATCGCCGAGCTGGCGCGGCAGATGCATGCCGTTCCCGAGTCCACGGAGGACACGTCGGCCGAGGTGCTGCCCTCGGTCACCGCCGGTGCCGTCGAGTACGTCCCCGGTGCGCAGTACGCCGGCGTTCTCGTGGTCGATCAGAAGAACAACTTCGACACGCTGGCGCCCACCGACCCGCTGATGAACCTGGCCGACCGAATCCAGAAGGAAACGGGTGAGGGTCCGTGCCTGCAAGCGGCCTGGGATCACCACACCGTGCTCGTGAACGACATCGCCCGCGACGAGCGATTCCCCGCCTTCTCCGCTCGCATCCTCGACGAGAGTCCGCTGCGGTCCAGCCTGTCGTTCAAGCTGTTCACCGACAAGGGGACCATCGGCGCGCTCAACATGTTCGCCGATACGCCCGACGCCTTCGGCGACGAGTCCCTGGAAGTCGGCCTGTTGTTCGCGACCCACGCCGCCCTGGCATTGCGTGCCGCGCGGCAGCAACAACACTTCCGCAGTGCGTTGGCCAGCCGGGACATCATCGGTCAGGCCAAGGGCATGATCATGTACCGCTTCCGCATCGATGCGGTCGCCGCCTTCGCTCTGCTCCGACGCCTGTCCCAGGACACCAACACGCCGCTGGCCAAGGTCGCCGAACAGCTCATCGAGAGGGAACTGGCCGAGCCCACCGAGGGGGACGCAGGGTCGCTCTCCTGACCGGGCAGATCGGCGTCGGGATCGGTAGGCGGCAGCATGCTGTCACGACTACGTTGGCCACATGCGCAGCCGGCACGTGAGTGTGGTCATCAACGCCGAACCCGCGAGGGTCTACGACTTCGCGGCCGAACCCGACAACCTGCCGCGGTGGGCCGCAGGGCTGGCGAAGTCGGAGGTGGTCCGGCGGGGTGACGAGTTGCTCGTGGAGTCGCCGATGGGCACCGTGACCGTCCGGTTCGTCCCGCGGAACGGACTCGGCGTCGTCGACCACGAGGTGGTGCTTCCCGCCGGGGACACCGTGCTCAATCCGCTTCGGGTGCTGGCACATCCAGAAGGTGCCGAAGTCGTCTTCACGATCCGGCAGCTGGCCATGTCCGACGACGAGTTCGACCGCGACACCCAGATGGTGGAAAAGGATCTCGCACAACTGAAATCGCTGCTGGAGACGGCCGGCCCGGCCTAGTGTCGAACCGGGTCGAACCGGCCGGCGTCACTTCCGGTGCACCGTGAAGTCGACGGAGTCCGACTGCCGCAGAGCTTCCCACGCGGCCGAACTGACGCCGAGCGCGTCGAGTAGAAAGGCCGCGACTGCGTCGGCCACCAGCGCGACCCGGGCCGGGTTCTCATCGGTGGTCTCCCGGACCGCCTCACCGGCGATACCGCCGAGAGTGTGTTCGCCGTCCGGAATCCACAGCAAGTCCGTCGCGCCGGGGGAGAGGTGGAAGGCGTCGGTCAGCCATTCCGGGCCACGCGTCGACAGGGCCGAGTCGTCCTTGCCGCCGGCGACGACGAGCGCCGGGGTGGACATCGTCGAGAAGTCCGGCCGCATGAACGGCAGGTGTTCGCGCGCGTACTCGCTCAGGCTGTCGCCGGTCCCGGCCGTCGCGATCAGTGCGCCCGCTCGCACGGCGGGGTGTGCGAGATCCGGGCCGACGACACCGTCCGGCCCGATCACACGCGCGCCGAGGAGGGTGCCGACGGTCTGACCTCCCCATGAGTGGCCGGCCGCGGCGAGCAGCTCGAGGTCGACGCGTGGGCGCAGGTCCCCGCCGGCCGCGATCAGGATCTCGTCGAGATGGTCGATCACCGCGTGCGCGTCCTGCACCCGCGTGCGCCAGATGGACGAGAATCGCGGGTCGTCGAATCCGATCCCGTGGCGCCGGGAATCGAGATGCGTCGGCTGTATGACGGCGAAACCTGATGCAGCCCAACGATCGACGAGTGGTGCGTAACCGTCCATCGACCAGGCGTTGCCGTGGGAGAACACGAGGACCGGGAGCCGATCCCCGGTGGCCGGTGCGGTGACCCTCACCATCAACGGGAACGGACGGTCCGAGGTGGGGACGACGATGGGCTTGACGGAGACGATCTGACGAGCGAGCACTTCCGTGGACATGGGAGTTCCCTTCGGGACGGGGCCGGTGCGCGATAACCTGGACGGAACGATGTTCCGCCAAACTAGCGGAACAGTGTTCCGCGAGCAAGGGGTGGAGGGTGTCCGCAGGAAAAACAGCACGTCAGATGCAGGCCGAACGGAGCCGTACGGCACTTCTCGAGGCGGCGGCCGCGGCCTTCGTCGATGCGGGCGTGCAGGCCCCGGTGCGGGACATCGCCACGCGTGCCGGTGTCGGCGTCGGCACGGTGTACCGGCATTTCCCGACCCGGGCGGAACTGGTCACCGCGGTGTACCGGCACCAGGTCGACGAATGTGCGGCACTGGCGGAACAGCTTCTGGCCGAACAGGTCCCGCCGCGTGCCGCGCTGTGCCGGTGGACGTCGGCGTTCACCGACTTCCTCGTCACCAAACACGGCTTGAGTGACGCGCTCAGCTCGGACGACCCGAGCCTCGTCGATCTGCACGCGCTCATCTTCGACACCCTCGTGCCGGCGTTCGCCTCGCTACTCGAACCGGCGCAGGCCACGGGAGAGGTCAGCCGGGACATCTGCGCGCTGACCTTCCTACGGGCGATCGGCAACCTGTGCATCATCGGACCCGGGTACACCGACGCCGACGCCAGGGCGATGGTCGGTCTGCTGCTGATCGGCTCCGGTGCATCGTCGGTAGGGAGTGAGTACGCATGACGCAGCGTCGGCTGTTCTTCATCCACGGCGCGGGCGGATATGCCGACGACGGCCCGCTCGCCGAGGCGCTGGCCGCGGCACTCGACGCGACGCTGGACATGCCGCGGTTCTCCGACGACGACATGTCGATCGAGGCGTGGGCCCGTCCGATCCGGGAGCGTCTCGAGGGGCTGGACGCCGACGATCACGTCGTCGCGCACTCGTTCGGGGCGACGGTGCTGATGCATGTCTTCGCCGAGGCCCGCCTCGCCCCGAGAAGTGCTGTGCTGCTTGCGATGCCGAACTGGGGACCGGATGGTTGGGATATTCCGCAGTATGTGTTCCCCGGTACCGGCTCTCTGCTCCCCTCGGTCCACCACTGCGTCGACGACGACGTGGTGCCCGTCGAGCATCTGGACCTGAACGCGGCGTTCCTTCCGTCGGCGCCGGTGCATCGTCATCCGGTGGGCGGTCACCAGTTCGACGGGCTCGCCGACGTCCTCGCCGCCGAGCTCAACACCGCCGAGAACCGATGAGCGAGAACAGCGCGGTCGACGCCGACGCCCGAGGAGTGCCGGCCGCGTCGGCGGCGGGGCGGTGGCTGATCGTCGCCGCGGTCCTCGGTTCGGGTGTCGCCTTCATCGACGGCACCGTCGTCAACGTCGCACTGCCGGCCATCGCGCGCGACCTCGATACCGGTCTACGCGGTCAGCAGTGGGTACTCGACGGGTATCTGCTCACGCTGAGCGCGTTGTTGTTGCTCGGTGGTGTCGCCGGCGACCGGTATGGGCGTCGGCTTGTCTTCGCCGGAGGTCTCGCTGTGTTCGCGGTGGCGACGGTCGCGTGCGGGCTGGCGCCGACCGTCGAACTCCTCGTCGCCGCACGGATCGTGCAGGGGATCGCCGCGGCCGCGGTGGTGCCGGGCAGTCTGGCGTTGATCAACGCCGAGATCCGTCCGTCGGACCGCGGTGCGGCGGTCGGTCTGTGGGCCGGGATGTCCGGCGCGACCACGGCTCTGGGCCCGTTCCTCGGTGGCTGGCTCGTCGACGCGGCGTCGTGGCGGTGGACATTCCTGCTCAGTGTGCCGCTCGCGCTGGGCGCTTTGTGGATCGCGATCCGGCATGTCCCCGAATCGCGAGGCGCGCCGTCGAACGCCCGTCTGGACGTGGCGGGTGCGCTGGCGATGACCGTCGGGCTCGCGGGCGTGATCTACGCACTCATCGAGGGGCCGTCGAACGGGTGGAGCGGCGAGACGGTCGCCGCCGGGATCGTCGGTGTGGTGTCGCTCGCGGGTTTCGTGGTGATCGAGTCGCGGGTGTCGGCGCCGCTGCTGCCGCTGGGGTTGTTCCGGTCGTCGCAGTTCACCGGCGCCAATCTGACGACGCTGCTGGTCTATGCGGCGCTGGGCGGTGCGCTGTTCCTGCTGGCCCTGCAGTTGCAGCAGAGCCTCGGTTACTCGGCGTTCGAGGCCGGCGCGGCGATGTTCCCGAGCACGTTCATCATGCTGTTCGGGTCGCCCTTGGTCGGCAAGCTGGCGCAGCGGACCGGGCCACGGCTGCCGATGACGGTCGGCCCGCTCATCGCGGCCGGTGGTTTCGCGCTGATGTCCCGGGTCGAGCCGGGCTCGGGCTACGTCGACTCCGTGCTGCCCGGGGTGCTGCTGTTCGGCCTCGGCATGACGGTGACGGTCGCGCCGCTCACCTCAGCGGCGCTCGCCGCCGTCGACGACGCGCTCGCCGGTACCGCGTCGGGCGTGAACAACGCGGTGGCGCGGCTCGCGGGGTTGCTCGCGGTGGCGGTGCTGCCCGCCGTGGCGGGGATCGATGCGGGCCCCGGCGATCCGCTCGGCGCCGGCTTCCGGACGGCCATGTACATCTGCGCGGCGTGCTGCGCGGTCGGCGGGCTGGTGGCGGCGTGCACGATCCGCTCGAGCACGGATGTGCGGCCGCAGGTCCGTGCGGGTGTGGACACCGCCTGCCAGGATGCGGCTACCCGGGCAGGTTAGGCCCGGCGTTCGCCCGTGCCGGCCGCGATGGCCCAGAGCACCAGGACGGGCTGGAAGAACAGTCGCGTCAGGCGCTTCTCGTCGGTGTCGAGTCCGAAGGCGTCGATGTGCTCGACGTACTGGTTGATGTTGCCGGGGAAGATGACCACGAAGAACGCGGCCACGATCCACGACACCACCTTGCGGTGGCGGGGCAGCGCGATCAACGCGGCGCCCAGGGCGATCTCGACGCCGCCGGAGGCCAGCACCACGAAGTCCTTGCTGAACGGCACCCAGTCGGGGACCTGTGCCTGGAACTCCTCGCGCTGGGCGGTGAGGTGGCCGACGCCGGCGATCACCAGCACCGCTCCCAGGGCGATCCGGGCGATGGCCCGGCCCAGCGGCTGACGAGTGGTGGTCGGCGTGACGATCGACATGTGGGCTCCTCGGGTGGGTGTCGGTTCGGTTCTACCGCACTTCGTGGCGGGCGGGGTTTCGGACGGTCAGCGCCGGAGGGTTCGGGTCGGGATGAGTCTTGATGTCGATTTGTGGCACAGAAGTACTTACTTGTGATTGAGTGTTGTGATTGCGACCACAACGGTGTGGTCGCTCGTTGTATGCAGAGGACCGCCCATGACCCCCGATGTCGCACCCGCACACCGACTCTCCGTGTCCTGGCTGCATGCGGTGCCGAGTGCGCTGCGCGGGGCGGCCGGTGTCGTCGTGACCACCGCGGCGTTCTTCGTCGCGGTCGCGGTTCTGGTGATCGCCCAGATCGTCGTCCTCGCCACCCGCGCCGCGGTCGACCTCACCTGAGGTTCGCCCGGCTGACGCTCACGCCCACTGTCCCGACCGGACGGCTTCACCTGGGCGGCCGCACCCCGTTCGCTCCTGGCATAAATCGCCCGGGAACAAGATTCCTGCCACCTGGGTTGAGTCGGTCAGACTTAACTCTGGAGGTTTCATGTCGCAGACATATTCACTGCCGGTTCTCTTCGTTCCTGACGTCGTCGTCCTGCCCGGCATGGTCGTGCCCATCCCGCTCGACGATGCCGCACAGGCCACGGTCGACGCCGCCCGGGCGAGCGAGACCGGGAAACTGCTGGTCGCCCCACGTCTGGACGATCGGTATCCCACCTACGGTGTCATCGCGTCGATCGTGCAGGTCGGCCGCATCCCGGGCGGCGGCATGGCAGCCGTCGTCAAGGGTGAGCAGCGCGCGCAGATCGGAACCGGGACACCCGGTCACGGTGCGGCGCTGTGGGTCGAGGTGACCGAGGTCGACGCCGTCGAGGCCACCGACGAGGACCGTGAACTCGCCGGCGAGTACAAGAAGCTCGTGCTGGCGATGCTGCAGCGCCGCGAGGCATGGCAGCTCATCGACGCCGTCAACAAGATGTCCGATCCGGCGGATCTCGCCGACACCTCGGGCTATGCGTCGTGGCTGTCCGACGAACAGAAGCGTGAGCTGCTCGAGACGCCGGTGACCGCGGCGCGGTTGCGGCTGCTCATCGAGTGGACCGGCGATCATCTGGCCGAGTCCGAGGTGACCGAGAAGATCGCCGAGGACGTCCGCGCGGGCATGGACAAGCAGCAGAAGGAATTCCTGCTTCGCCAGCAGCTCGCCGCCATCCGCAAGGAGCTCGGCGAGGACGAACCCGAGGGCGCCGACGACTACCGCGGCCGCGTCGAGGAAGCCGACCTGCCCGAGAAGGTGCGCGAGGCCGCGCTCCGCGAGGTGGGCAAGCTCGAACGCGCCAGCGACCAGTCGCCGGAGACCGGATGGATCCGCACCTGGCTCGACACCGTCCTCGACCTGCCGTGGAACACCCGGACCGAGGACTCGACCGACGTCAAGGGCGCGCGCGAAATCCTCGACGCCGACCACCACGGCCTCGACGACGTGAAGGACCGCATCGTCGAGTACCTCGCGGTGCGTGCCCGTCGCGCCGAACGCGGCCTGCAGGTCGTCGGCGGACGCGGGTCGGGCGCCGTGATGGTGCTCGCCGGTCCTCCCGGGGTCGGCAAGACATCGCTCGGTGAGAGCGTCGCCCGGGCGCTGGGCCGCAAGTTCGTGCGCGTCGCCCTCGGCGGTGTGCGCGACGAGTCGGAGATCCGCGGCCACCGGCGTACCTACGTCGGTGCGCTGCCCGGCCGAATCGTGCGGGCCATCGGTGAGGCGGGATCGATGAATCCCGTTGTGCTGCTGGACGAGATCGACAAGGTGGGCTCGGACTACCGGGGCGACCCGGCCGCCGCGCTGCTCGAGGTCCTCGACCCCGCGCAGAACCACACCTTCCGCGATCACTACCTCGATCTCGATCTCGACCTGTCCGATGTGCTGTTCCTCGCGACCGCCAACGTCATCGAGAACATCCCGTCGGCCCTGCTCGACCGTATGGAGCTCGTGACCCTCGACGGGTACACCGAGGATGACAAGGTCGCCATCGCCCGCGACTACCTGCTGCCCCGACAGGCCGAGCGGGCGGCGCTGACACCCGACGAGGTGACCGTCACCGATGCGGCGCTGCGGGAGATCGCGGCCAACTACACCCGCGAACCCGGTGTGCGGCAGTTCGAACGGCTGCTGGCGAAGGCGCTGCGCAAGGCCGCGACCAACCTCGCGGTCGAATCGGGCGAAGGGGGAACCGCGACGGCGCCCGTCACCATCGACGAGCCCGATCTGCGCGACTACCTGGGGCGTCCGCGCTTCACGCCGGAATCGGCGGAGCGGACGGCGGTCCCCGGTGTCGCAACCGGTCTCGCGGTCACGGGCATGGGCGGCGACGTCCTGTTCATCGAGGTGAACGCCACCGAGGGTGAGCCGGGTCTGAAGTTGACCGGCCAGCTCGGCGACGTGATGAAGGAGTCGGCGCAGATCGCACTGTCGTACGTGCGGGCGCACGCCGAGCAGCTCGGCGTCGACCCGAAAGCGCTCGACAAGACCATCCACGTGCACGTTCCGGCCGGGGCCGTGCCGAAGGACGGTCCGAGCGCCGGCGTCACCATGGTCACCGCGCTGGTGTCGATGGCGACGGGACGTCAGGTGCGCAGCGATGTCGGGATGACCGGCGAGGTCACGCTCAACGGGCGGGTCCTGCCGATCGGTGGGGTCAAGCAGAAACTGCTTGCCGCACAACGCAACGGGCTGAAGACCATCTTCATCCCGCAGCGCAACGAGCCCGACCTCGACGACGTGCCGGCCGAGGTGCTCGACGCCCTCGACGTCCGGCCGATGACCGATGTCGCCGAGATCTTCGCGCAGGCGCTGGAAGTCGCCGTCGACGCGCAGGTGACCGCGGCCTGATCCCGCGCGCTGTAGCCCAGGCCCAGCCCAACACCCCGGTGGTTCGTGGACGATCACGTTCCGCCGGGGTGTCGGCGTTCGTCAGAATGGCGGGGGCTCGTCGTCGTGGGTTGTCGCTTGATGGTGGGTTGCCTCGCTCCGGGCGCGGCGGTTCGTTCCGCGCTGTTTCTTGTTGCGGGCACGTTCTTCTCGCCGCTTCGCGTGTTTGGCGGCGGTGCGTTCGGTGATCGTGCGCGGTTGTCGGCCTTGTTGTTGTCTGCCTTGCCGTTCGGGCACGATGATCCGCGGACTGGGCGGCGCTTTCGCTGCTTGTTCGAACCGGATGCGACGCAGGTTGGGGAAGAGGTCTTCGAGGGTTTCGGCCTCGCCGGGGATCACAAAGCCCTCGGGCGTCACGTATTCGGTGACCAGGCGGCCCTCGTCGTCGCGGTACTGCACATCGGTCCAGTCACCGTGGGTCTTGTGCAGATGACCGGGACGGCATTTGGCGTTGAGGTTCTCACTCGAGGTCGCACCCCCGCGTGCCGGCCGGGCGTGGTCGTACTCGGCGACGTGATCGACATCGGCGGTGAATGCCGAACGCGTGCAACCCGGCTCGGTGCAGTAGCCGTCGCGCACCCGCACGAACTCCGCACATGCACTCGTCGGACGATACGGGTCACCAGGCAGGGCAGCCGGGTAGACCACCACCATCTCCGACGACGGCGGCTCCGTCGACGGTGGCTCCGACGACGGTGTGGCCGAAGTCGGGGGTGCCGACGCGTCACCCGCGCCGTCGGTGTCATCTGTAGCCTGCTGTGGCGCAGCGATGTTCGCCGTCCGCGTGGGCTCGTCGTCGTATCCGCCCTCGCCGGCGACGACCTGCGTGGGTGGTGTGCGGATGGGGGTGACCGGTCTGATGGTCGCGTCGGGCCGGGCGGCGAGGTCGCGCACATGCTCGTCGGAGATGACTCCGTGCCCGTCGATCCAGCCGGGTCCGGACCCGCCGGCCAGGGTGTCGGCGTCGGTGACGACGTGGATCACGATGTCGGTACTCGCCGCCGAACCTCCAGGATCGACAGGTGTTGCGGTGCAGTCGGATTGTCCGCACGCACAGGTGAACGCTGTTCGGGTGAGCAACGCGTACATGGCGTCGGACTTGCGTTCCCCGAGGGTGCGGCCATCGCGGTCGCAGACGGATGCGGCGAGCTCCCGTACCGAGGCGTTGGAAGCTCGGATGTTCTCGGCGGCCATGACCGCGGTGATCTCACCGGTGCCGTCACCGTGGTTCTCGGTCCACACCCCGCGTTTGTCGAGCGCTTCGCGGCGCCGTTCGCGGACGGCGTCGGCGTCGTGGCCGAAGACCAGGCGGTCGATCATGTCGCGCAAACCTGACGTCGACCACGACCCGGACCGGGAGCGCAGCAGGTCGGCGATCGATTCGTCGAGCACCTCGATGATCCGGCGGCTGTCGGGGTCGTCGGGGTCGAGAAGGTGATCATCGGACACCAAGTGGGTGCGGCCGATGATCTCGCGGATCTGGTGCGGCCCGATGATGCCGTCGCGCAACGTCTCCAACACCCGCGGCAGTCGGTCACGCAGACACAGCGCCTCGTCGACCAGCATCCCCGCCCGGTAGCGGGTGATCCCGGCCTCGCGCGAGACCCGGGCGACGATGTCACCGAAACCGTCCGAGACGTAACTGTTGCCGACCGTGGTCAACAGCCGATCACACAACACCAGGATCGTCTGATAGCGGCACCACGCCAGATACGACTCGCCCGCGCGGATCGACCCCAGGCGCTGCATATGGGTGGCGGTGTCGGCATCGGCCGGACAAGCAGGATCGACCCCGGCGAGGAACTCGCCCGGCAGATTCGTCCATGCCCCCACAGTGACTCCCCCCGAAGTCGTTGCCAACCGGCCTGGTTGACCGGTTCAACTTATACATCCAAGGTAGACCCGACCACCGACAAGAATGCTCGGCCGAGCCGCTACGTGAGCCCGACGGTGCGAGCGATCCTCTCCGACAACAGATACAGCGCATAGGCGAAGTAGGCCACGATCGCGGCGGGCAGGACCCACAAGGCGGCCACGGCCGCAACGAGACTCGCCGCCCACTGGCGCCCCCACAGCGGCGCGGCGACGAAGATCATCAGCAGGGAGAGCAGGAGAGAGACCGCCGGCGATGATGTCGGCCACGACCAATCGAACAGCAGCGCCCCGCTCGAACCGACCGCCGCGCAGATGCCGACGAGGCTCAGCACCAGCCACCCGACCACACTGAGACGTCGCCATCCGCCGGCGACCCATCGCGTGCGAAGTGCCACGGCCGACCACATGATCCACCGCTTGAGCCAGGGGACGCCGGACGCCCGCATCATCTCGCGGAAGAACCGGTCGGACAGGGTGTCACTCCCGAGCGCGCCGGAGTTGACGGTGCCCGTGATGAGCTCGTCGTGGATGAGCGCCGCGAGTGAGTGTCTGCCGTAAGGGTTCTCGAACCAGCGCAGGAACCGGGGGATCGAGGCGAGGTCGGTGGGGTTGTCGTCGCCGGGCACAAACGCGCGGGCCGCGTCGACGGCGCCCCGCGCATCGGCTTCCGTCTGTCCTCGCTCGACCAGTTGTGTTACCAGGTACTCCTCGACCGCGGGATCGGAGAACCGGAAGGCGTTGCGCACGAGAAACTGTCGCTCGTCGATCTGCGCGATCTCGACCTCGCCACGCCCGGTCGGGTCGTCGACCTCGAAGCCCGACGTCGGCGCGACCCGCCACGGCACCCATCGCGGATCGTTCGGTGTGGTCTCGTTCATCGCCGCCTCCGCGTCGAGGGGATGTATCGACCGTAGCCCCCACGCGACCGGGACCGATGGGTAACGGAGGCGCAGCGTGTTGGGGTGGTGGCGTACTGACCACCGTGGAAGTTGCGGGCCCGGGGCCCCGGCGATGGCGAGGTCGAAGAAGCCACGCATCCGTATGACGTTGTGCCCGGAAACCGGGCGCAACGTCATTTGCGTTTGAGGCCCCGGCCCAAATTGAGCGAACTCCGCTCAATTTTTTCGACGATCCGGGAACAATCCGTCGGCCACCCCCGTTACACACTTCGAGAAACCTGAGCGACGAAGACTCAAGTCGGTTTGACTCGGATCTACTTTTTCAGTAGGACATGAGTCGGACGCACTGAAGTCCGGTCCCGCAGAGTTTCGCCACGACATCCCCGCGGTCGCGAGACCCCGGGACAAGGACTCGGGTGCACACCCGCAAACTAGGAGGAAGCCAAACATGTCTCGTGCTGTTGGAATCGACCTCGGTACCACCAACTCGGTGGTGGCCGTGCTCGAAGGCGGCGAAGCCGCCGTCATCGCCAACGCCGAAGGCGCACGGACCACCCCGTCGGTGGTCGCGTTCGCGCGTAACGGCGAGGTGCTGGTCGGTCAGCCCGCCAAGAACCAGGCGGTCACCAACGTCGACCGCACCATCCGCTCCGTCAAGCGCCACATGGGCGAAGGCGACTGGACCGTCGAGATCGACGACAAGAAGTACACCCCGCAGGAGATCAGCGCGCGCACGCTCATGAAGCTCAAGCGCGACGCCGAGTCGTACCTGGGTGAGGACGTGACCGACGCGGTCATCACCGTCCCGGCCTACTTCAACGACGCGCAGCGTCAGGCCACCAAGGAAGCCGGCCAGATCGCCGGCCTCAACGTGCTCCGCATCGTCAACGAGCCGACCGCGGCCGCCCTGGCCTACGGACTCGACAAGGGTGAGAAGGAACAGACCATCCTGGTCTTCGACCTCGGTGGCGGCACCTTCGACGTCTCGCTGCTCGAGATCGGCGACGGCGTGGTCGAGGTCCGTGCGACCTCCGGCGACAACCACCTCGGTGGTGACGACTGGGATCAGCGCGTCGTCGACTGGCTCGTCGAGAAGTTCAAGAGCCAGAACGGCATCGACCTGACCAAGGACAAGATGGCCCTGCAGCGTCTCCGCGAGGCTGCCGAGAAGGCCAAGATCGAACTCTCGAGCTCCCAGAGCACCTCGATCAACCTGCCCTACATCACCGTCGACGCCGACAAGAACCCGCTGTTCCTCGACGAGCAGCTCTCACGCAGCGAGTTCCAGAAGATCACCTCTGATCTCCTGGAGCGCACCCGCGCACCGTTCCAGGCCGTCATCAAGGATGCGGGCATCTCTGTCGGCGACATCGACCACGTCGTGCTCGTCGGTGGTTCGACCCGTATGCCGGCCGTCACCGACCTGGTGAAGGAACTGACCGGTGGCCGCGAGCCCAACAAGGGCGTCAACCCGGACGAGGTCGTCGCCGTCGGCGCCGCACTGCAGGCCGGTGTGCTCCGCGGTGAGGTCAAGGACGTGCTGCTGCTCGACGTCACCCCGCTCTCCCTCGGTATCGAGACCAAGGGCGGTGTGATGCACAAGCTGATCGAGCGCAACACCACCATCCCGACCAAGCGGTCGGAGACCTACACGACCGCCGAGGACAACCAGCCGTCGGTGCAGATCCAGGTCTATCAGGGTGAGCGCGAGATCGCCTCGCACAACAAGCTGCTCGGCAGCTTCGAGCTCGGCGGCATCGCCCCGGCGCCGCAGGGTGTCCCGCAGATCGAGGTGACCTTCGACATCGACGCCAACGGCATCGTGCACGTCACCGCGAAGGACAAGGGCACCGGCAAGGAGAACTCGATCCGCATCCAGGACGGTTCCGGCCTGAGCAAGGACGAGATCGACCGCATGATCAAGGACGCCGAGGCGCACGCCGACGAGGACCGCAAGCGTCGCGAGGAGGCCGAGACCCGCAACCAGGCGGAGTCGCTGGTCCACCAGACCGAGAAGTTCCTCAAGGAGAACGAGGACAAGGTCCCGGCGGAGCTGAAGGAGAAGGTCGAGGCGGCTGTCGCCGGGGCGCAGGAAGCGCTCAAGGGCAACGACACCGCGGCGATCAAGTCCGCGATCGAGAAGCTGTCGGAGGAGTCGCAGGCCCTCGGCCAGGCGATCTACGCCAACGCCGCTGCCGAGGCCCCCAACGGTGAGTCCGCCGCGGCCGACAGCGATCCCGACGTCGTCGACGCCGAGGTCGTCGACGATGCCGACTCGAAGGAGAACAAGTGACCGCAGGAGCCCATTCGTCGAATGGGTCCGGCGAGGAGCCGGTGACGGTGACCGACCGTCGTCGTATCGACCCGGAGACGGGTGAGGTGCGCGACGAGCCGGCCGCCGGCCCCGGCCCGGCCGACGCCGGACCGGTTGTCGACGAGTCCCAGACGGACGAGTCGCAGGCCGACACCGCAGCCGACGAGCCGGATGCCCGCGTCGCCGAGCTGACGGCCGACCTGCAGCGCGAACGCGCCCAGTTCGCCAACTTCCGGCGGCGTGCCGCCGAGGAGAAGCAGGGGTCGGTCGCCTACGGCAAGCAGATCCTGATCGACAAGCTGCTGCCGATCATCGACGACCTCGACCGTGCACGCGAGCACGGCGACCTCGACAGCGGTCCGCTGCGTGCGGTCGCCGACAAGCTGACCGGTGTGCTGGCCGCCGAAGGTCTCGTGGCCTTCGGTGCGGCGGGTGACGAGTTCGATCCCGAACTCCACGAAGCCGTGCAGCACGACGGTACCGGGGCACATCCGGTGATCGGATCGGTGTACCGATGCGGCTACCGCCTGGGCGAGAAGGTGATCCGCACCGCGATGGTGACGGTCACCGATCCCGCTCCCGCGGGCGACGCGCCCGGTGCACAATAGAACGACCGTCGCTCGATCCTGGGTGGGCGAACTCACCACTGATCCCTGAGGTGCGAGGAGCGCAAGCGACGAGCCACGAAGGGCGACGAACCCTTCGTGGCTCGCTTCGCTCGCACCTCAGGGAGCAGGTGGTCTGCTCGCACCTCAGGGAGCAGGTGGCCCCAACTGAAACTTCAATCCAGACAACAGAACTCAAGGAGGTGACGTCTGGTGGCACCACAACGTGAGTGGTTAGAACACGACTTCTACAAGGACCTGGGCGTTGCTTCTGACGCTTCGGCTGAAGAGATCAAGAAGGCCTACCGCAAGCTCGCGCGCGAGCTGCATCCTGATGCGAATCCGGGTGACAGCGCGGCCGAAGAGCGCTTCAAGCGCGTGTCCGAAGCCCACAGCGTCCTCGGCGATGCCGAAAAGCGCAAGGAATACGACGAGACACGCGCCATGTTCGCCGGCGGACGATTCCGCGGCGGCGGCAACGGCTTCCCGGGTGGCTTCCCCGGCGGCGGAACCACCTACACCACCGGCGGCGGTGGCGACTTCGACCTCGGCGATCTGTTCGGCGGGGCGCAGACCGGGGGCGGCGGTGGCGGTTTCGGCGACATCTTCGACGGCCTGTTCAACCGCGGCGGCGGAACGCAACGTACTTCGACGGCGAGCCGGCCGCGTCGTGGCAAGGACCTCGAGACCGAGACGACGCTCTCGTTCTCTGACGCCGCGCTCGGCACGACCGTCCCCCTGCGGGTGACGAGTCCGTCACCCTGCACCACCTGCCACGGCTCGGGCGCCAAGCCCGGGACCAGTCCGCGGGTGTGCGCGAACTGCAACGGTTCCGGGTTCGTGAGCCGCAACCAGGGCGCGTTCGGATTCAGCGAGCCCTGCCAGGACTGCCAGGGCACCGGGTCGCGGATCGACGACCCGTGCACCGATTGCGACGGCAGCGGCGTGAAGGTCCGCGCGCGCACCATCAACGTCCGGATCCCCGCCGGCGTCGAGGACGGTCAACGCATCCGGCTCGCCGGGCAGGGCGAGGCCGGTCGTCGTGGCGCCCCGTCGGGTGACCTCTACGTCGTCGTGCACGTGACCCCGCACAAGCAGTTCACCCGCAGCGGCAACGACCTTCGGGTGCAGCTGCCGGTGCGGATCTCCGAACTCGTTCTCGGAGCGACGGTCTCGGTTCCGACCCTGGAGGGTTCGGTCGGGGTGAAGATCCCGCCGAACACCACCGACGGCCGCACGCTGCGCGTGCGCGGTCGTGGAGTGCCCAAGCGCTCCGGCGGGGCGGGCGACCTGCTCGTCACCGTGAAGGTCGCGGTTCCGAACAAGCTCGACGAGGCCGCGGTCGAGGCGATGCGCGCCTACGACCAGGCCGAGCGGGCAAGCGGTTTCGACCCGCGGGCGGACTGGGGGCGATGAGTCATGGCCGGTGCGAGCAACTTCGACGGCGACGGCGCGACCTTCCTGATCTCGGTGGCCGCCGAACTCGCCGGCATGCACGCCCAGACCCTGCGGACGTATGACCGCCTGGGCCTGGTCACCCCGCAACGGACGAGTGGCGGTGGTCGCCGCTACTCGTCCCGCGACGTCGAACTCCTGCGCGAGATCCAGCGTCTCTCGCAGGAGGAAGGCGTCAACCTCGCGGGCATCAAACGCATCATCGACCTGAGCAATCAGGTCGAGGCACTCCAGCACCGCGTGCGCGAGCTGACCGACGAGGTGCAAGCGTCGCGGACCCGCCGCGGCGGCGAACTCGTCCCGGTGCCGCGCACCAACGCCCTGGTCGTCTGGCAGCCGCGACGCAAACGCACCACCGACTGACCTGGTTTCGACGCGAGCCCACGGACGTGCGTAACGTTGAGCGTATGGCTTCTGAACCCGTCACCACCGTCGACTCCGGCCCGCACAAGGTCTCGCGCCGGGTCGTCGTGAACGCCCCGGCCGCCGATGTGTTCGCGCTCGTGTCGAATCCGCATCGGCATCCGGAGCTCGACGGTTCCGGCACGGTCCGCGACACCCCTGTGGACGGGCCCGAGACGCTGACCCGTGGGGCGCGTTTCAGCGTCGGGATGAAGCAGTACGGCGTGCCGTACAAGATCACCTCGACCGTCACCGACTTCGAACCCGGTCGGGTCGTCGAATGGCAGCACCCGATGGGGCACCGCTGGCGGTGGGAACTCGAGTCGACGTCACCGACCACGACCGCGGTCACCGAGACCTTCGACTACTCGACGCTCCGGGTACCGAAGATCATGGAACTCATCGGCTACGACAAGAAGAACGGCAAGGGGATCGAGGGCACCCTGCGGGCCCTCGCGGCCCGGTTCGCCTGAGCCGGACCGTTACCCTTGATGGACTCCTCTTCCCCCGAGTCGTTCCCCGAGCCCGGCACCTCGGATGAACCCGTCGTCGTCCTCGGCATCGTCGCCGCGCCGGGCCAGGCGATCGACCTCGCCCGCAAGCTCATCGAAGCCGACCTCACCGACCACATCCAGACGACCTTCCCTGGCGCGCGCTGGCAGCTGGATCTCCTCGAGGCCGGCGTCGTACAGCCGCCGGCCGGCGACGCCGAGATCGTCGACGCCACAAGAGATCTTCTGCTCGAACACGAGTGGGATCTGGTGCTCTGCCTGACCGACCTGCCGCTACACGTCGGCAAACGTCCGGTCGTCGCGCATGCCAACGCAGTGCACGGCGTCGCGGTCCTCTCGGTGCCGGCGCTCGGCGCCACCGGAGTGCGGCAGCGGGCCCGCGGCATCATCACCGGACTCGTCGGTCAACTCCTCGGTGCCGACGCCGACGACCTCCGCGGTCACCAGAAGTCGCCGGCGCGGTCGGCGCTGCGCCATCGCGTGCGCCAACTCGGGACCGACGTCGACGAGGCGGGCACCGCGTTCACCGCGCGTGTCCTGACCGGGAACCTGCGTCTGCTCACCGGCATGGTGCGCGCCAACCGCCCGTGGCGGCTGGCACTCGGCCTCACCCGCGCCCTCACCGGGGCGATCGCGGCCGGGGTCTTCGCACTCGTCACCGCCGACATCTGGCTTCTCGCAGACACTTTCGGTGGGATTCGCCTGACCGGGGTGGCGCTCGGCTCGATCATCGCGATCACCGCGACGCTGATCATCGGCGCCGACCTGTGGGAACGTGGCACCTCCCGTCAGACGCGCGAACAGGTGGCGCTGTTCAACATCGTCACCGTGATCACGGTGGTCCTCGGCGTCGGCGCCTTCTACGCGGCGCTGTTCGTATTGTCCGCCCTCGGCGCACTGTGCCTGGTGGTGCCGCAGGTCTTCGGTGCGACGCTCGGCCACCCGGCCGGTTTCACCGACTATCTGGAGGTCGCCTGGCTGACGTGCTCCCTCGCGACCGTCGGCGGTGCCCTGGGCGCCGGCCTGGAAACCGACGAGGCGGTGCGCGACGCCGCCTACACGCAGCATCCCGCGGAGCCCATCTGAGTCGGTGTACCTGCACAGCCGGGTGTACGAGGACCGCAGGCGAGCCGCTAGGCTTGCGGGTCAGAACGCCACAGCAAGGTCGGCGACGGGAGGTGAACCATGTCCGAGGTACCGGCAAACGGTCCGATGCCAGGGTTCGTGGTCCTGGGTATCTCCGTCGTCGACGACCAGATCAGCTCGGTGGTCCGCGACGCCGACGGCCACGTCCTGGCGAGCAATCTCGTCGACCTTCCGGACGCGTCGGCGGCCGGTGCCGAGGCCGCGATCCTCGAACTCGTCGATTCCGTCCCCGTGGAGGTCGACCGCATCGGGATCTCGGCGTCCCGCGCAGACGTCCGCGACCACCTGGCTCGGGCCTTCGCGCCGGGCGCCGGCACCGGGCCGTCGTGGACGGAGAAGGTCGTCGTCACCGGCTATGCCGCCGCACTCGCCGAGATCGCGTGCACGCATGCGACGCGCGGTGGGGTGGTGGCCGTCGTCGACCTGGATCGCGATGCCGCGCCGGCCGCCGGCACGACCCTCGCCACCGTCGACACGTCCTCCGGCGCCGTCCTCGGCACGACCGACTTCGCGCCGGGCGACATCGCCTCGGTCACCGACCCCGACGCGGCGACCCGGCTCGCGACGGCGGTCACCCGCCTGCCGCGCGGGCGTGACATCACGTCGGTCATCGTGGTCGGCCCCGGCGCGCAACTCCCCGGCATCGCGCCGGCCTTCGAGTACGCGGCGCAACGCCCGGTCACCGTCGCGGACAACCCGGCGCTGGCCTCGGCCCTCGGTGCGGCCGATGCCGCGGTGGTCGCCGCGGCAGCACCCCCCGTCGCCCCGCGGACGTCCACGGGACGTCGCTGGTGGTTCGTCGGCGCCGCCATCGGCGCGGCCGTGTTCCTGGCCGCCGTCGGGATGACGCTGATCCTCACCGCCGAGTCGACGGTCGCCGAACCCGCGCCCGTCACCGTGACCGAGACACCGGCAGCGGTCACCTCGACCCAGGAGGCGACGGTCACCGAGACCGAGACGGAGACCTCCGTCCGCACGACGACGGTCACCAGCACCCCGCGTCCCGTCACTCGAACGGAGACGGTGACCGAGTCGGCTCCCGAGACGTACACCGTGACCGAGACCGAAACGGTCACGGCTCCGGCCGGCGGCGAGCCGAGCCTCGAAGTCCCCTGAGGCGCAACCGGTTCGGGGGAGCCAACTCCGGTACCGGGTCAGAACACCGGGTCGTGCTGGATGCGGCTGGCCCGGACGCCCGCGATGATCAGCGTGCGTCGGGTGTTCTCGATCATCTGCGGTGAGCCGGCGATGAGCACCTGGCGGTCCTGCCAGTCACCGGACCGGGCCACGACGTCGGCGAGGGTGCCGATCTCGTGGTCGATGCCGAGCTCGGCGGGTGTCGCCACCGCGTTGATCCACCACGGATCGCTCTCCTCCTGGGACACGGCGGTGACCCGCAGCCAGGGATTGGTCGACGCGATGCGGCGCAGGACGGTCAGGTCGTACAGCTCGCCCGGGTAGCGCATGCCGTAGAAGATGTGCGTCTCCGGCGAATCCGCGCGCATGGACATCTCGATCAACAACGCCCGCAGCGGTGCGAGCCCGGTCCCGCCCGCCACCATGAGGACCTTGCTGTCGCGGTCGACGTGCAGCGTCCCGTGCCCCTGGGCGAGGGTCCACACATCGCCGATGCTGGTCTCGCTCACGATCGCGGTGCTGACCGTTCCACGGGGGATCGCACGCACGTGGAACTCCAGTTCACCGGCCGGGTTGGGCGGGATGGCGGGGGAGAGATTGCGCCACTGCTTGGGCCATTGCGGGGTGTGCACCTCGAGGTATTGGCCCGTGTTGAACGTCAGCGGCGAGTGGGCGAGAAGCCGGACGACCGCGAGGTCCCGGGTGATCCGGTACTTCTCGACGACCTCGGCGGTCCAGCGCGCAGGATGGGTCGCGCTCTCGGCCGCGCCCCGCATGACCCCGGTGACCAGCATCATCGCCTGCGAGACGGTCTGTTCGGTCTCGGCGTCCCAGTAACCGGCCATGAGGCTGCCGAACTCGCCCATCAGGGCGGCGTACATCACGTGGTAATGCTCGGGCTCGACTCCGAACTTGCGATGGTCGCGTCCGAGCTGCGCGAGGAACTCCACGAGTTCGGCGTGACCCGACTCGGCCGGGATCGCTTCCAGCACATGGTCGATGACCCGATGGAAGGCCACTCGCTGGGCCGCCATCGACACCCCGAACAGGTCACGCAGGTCGGGATCGATCGCAAACATCCGGGTGTAGACGTTGGTGACGAACCGGTCGGGCTGTCGATTGACAGCCGTCCGCAGCTGATGCAGCGCGTGGCGCGTATGTGTCGCCATCTCGAAAAGATCACACCTCCGTCGCGGCTCGTCTCCCCACCCGGTTCAAGAGACCCACACTAGTCCTTCAACACGTCACAATTCAGGATCCGGCATCCCATGTCGGACAGTGATGAGGTATGGCAAGGTACGGGGATGACGTCCCTCGAAGGGGTCCTCACGGGCATCGTTGATGCCCATGTGCAGCACTGGAACCCGCGGCGTACCCCGTGGGCGGCCACGCGGGCGTCGCGGCTGTACGGGTTCGTCCCCACCTTGGGCGACCGGGTGTTTCCGCTCGTGGTCTCGCGCGCCGACCGCGAGTACATCCTGACCCCGCGCACCGTGGCCCGGGCCTACGAGCCGCGTCAGTACGCCACCGATGCGGCGCTGGTGCCGACCGTGGTGGGGGTACCGATCGACACGGTGGTGCACGTCGAGTCGCATTGGCGCCGCGAGGTCGCCGACGCCGCGGAGCCACCGGTGGACAGCACCGCCGTCGAGGAGACCCGATATCTCGAGAGCCTGCCGTTCGGCCAGGCCGGTACCCCCCGCCTCGGCGCCGTCATCTCGCACGGCGATCCGCGGACCCGCACGTTCGCGACCATGCTCGACGAACAGTTCGCGGCCTCGCCGCGGTTCCGCGGCATCCGCATCGTCGCGTCCCGACATCCCGATCCGCGCGTCCGCGATGGCGGGGACACCGACAACCTGCTGTCCTCGACGGCGTTCCTCGAGGGGTTCGCCGAACTCGCGAGCCGCGATCTGGTCTTCGAGGCGTCGGTGTACTCCCATCAGCTCTACGACGTGATCCTGCTGGCCCGGGAGTACCCCGACACGACGATCGTCCTCGACCACTTCGGCATCCCGGCAGGGGTCTTCGGTCCCGTCGGTGTCCGCACCGGCGCGACAGCCGCAGCGCGCGCGGACATCTGGCGATTGTGGCGAGAACGGATGACGACCCTGGCGAACCACCGCAACGTCGTCGTCAAACTGTCGGGTCTGGCGATGCCGATACTGGGTTACGGTCACGAACGGTGGGGCAACATCGGCGGTCAGGCCACGCTCGCCGAGATGATCGGTCCCTTCGTCGAGCACATCGTCACCCATTTCGGGTCGGACCGCATCATGTTCGGGTCCAACTATCCGATCGATCGGCCCAACGCCGCGGTCGACGTGCTGGTCGGCGCGCTCGTCGACTGTGTGTCCCAGTGGGGTTCGGAGGCTCTGCGGAAGATCTTCCGCGACACCGCTGTTCGTGTCTATGCGATCGATGACGCGGCGGGTTGACCGCTCACCGGCCGCGGGGCCACCACGTCGAACGTTGCGGCGACTCCGGCACGGGCACGTCCCGCATGAGCCTGGTCAGGATCTCGACGAGGGCGGTGCACGAGGGATACCGGTCCTCCGGTGACTTCGCCAGCGCCTTGGCGAAGATCGAGTTCATCGCCGATGGCAGCCAGGGGCGGCGTCGGGTGAGTTTCGGCGGGTCGTCGTTGAGGTGGGCATAGGTGATCGCGAAAGCGGTGTTCCGCGGATACGGTGGTGTGCCCGTGATGAGTTCGACGAGCGTGCACGCGAATGCGTAGAAATCGGTTGCGGGGGTGAGCTTCTGGGCCTGCAGTAGTTCGGGCGAGGCGTAGCCGATGGAACCCTGCACACGACCGTTGCGCGCGAGTGGACGGGTGTCGTCGAGGAACTGGGCGATCCCGAAGTCCGAGAGGTAGGCGTCGAGGGGTGTACCCACAGATCGCGGGGTGCGGGAGAGGAGGATGTTCGCGGGTTTGACGTCGCGATGCAGGATGTCCTGCGAATGCGCATGATCCAGCGCATCGGCGATCTGCATCGCCACCCGCAGGATGGTGTCCATGTCCGGCTCGTCGCCGCGCTCGGGGACGAGTGCGGTCGCCGCGGGGCCGCCGATGTACTGCATGGTCAGCCACATCGACGGCAGGTGCCGCGGCCCGAGCGACCCGCGCGGTGAGGCGATCTCGCCGTGCTCGATCATGCGCACGATGTGCGGATGATCGAGCAGCGACGCGATCCCGAATTCCCGCTCGAAGCGCTCCCGGACCCGCGCGTGGTCGGACGCGTTCGGGTGCAGGACCTTCAGGGCCAGCGGCTCATCGCACGACGGGCCCCCGTCATCGCCGGCGCGATGGACCCGGAACACATCTGCGCTCGCCCCGCCACCGAGGAAGTCGTCGATGGTGAAGCCGGCCACGCTCTCGCCAACCTCGAACACCCTGCCAGGGTAGTGGCGTTCGAGGGCCGACGGCGGTAACCGCCGGGTCAGCGAGCCGGTGTCAGCCGGAAGATCGGGAACCGCCGGCCCTGCGCGGTCTCGGTGTACTTCAGGAACTGCTCGGATGCCGAGATGAACTTCTGCCACGCGGGTTCCCAGTCGTCACCCTCGACTTCGGTCACCGCGGTGTCGAGCCGTTCGACGCCGTTCTCCGCCGGCGCCTCCACGGCGACCGATTCGGGATGGGCCCGTAGGTTGTGCACCCACGCCGGGGCCTTCGGCGAACCGGCGTACGAGCCGATGACCAGCCAGCTGTCGGCGTCGGGCAGGGCGAACAGGGGACTGATCCGCGGCTCGCCGGACTTGGCGCCCAGCGTGTGCAGGAGCACGAGGTTCTTGCCGAAGCCGGCGGTGTCCACATGCCCGTTGTTGGAGCGGAACTCGTTGATGACGGTCGCGTTGAAATCGTTCACGTCGCTCATTGTCGCGGTGCCCGGCGTTTCCGGCCATGTATCAATCTGAAACCGTGGTCGTTCGGTCTGCGAATACTCTGAACAGATGAGTGTCGACCCGAGTTCGCTGGCCGCTTCCCTCCCCGACGGCATGGTGGTCACCGACGCCGACATCCTGGCCGGCTACCGGCAGGACCGTGCCGCCGATCCGACGGCCGGCACCCCGCTCGCACTGGTTCGGCCGACCACCACCGCCGAAGTGCAGGACACCGTTCGCTGGTGTGCCGCCAACGGTGTCCCGGTCATCACGCGGGGTGCAGGTACCAGTCTGTCGGGCGGGTCGACGGCGGTCGACGGCGCGATCATGCTGTCCACCGAGAAGATGCGGGACATCGACGTCGACCCGGCGACGCGCACCGCCGTCGTCCAACCCGGACTGTTCAACTCGGAGGTGAAGGCCGCGGCCGCCGCGTCGGGGCTGTGGTATCCGCCGGACCCGTCGTCGTTCGAGATCTGCTCGATCGGCGGGAATGTCGCCACCAACGCGGGTGGACTGTGCTGCGTCAAGTACGGCGTCACCACGGACTACGTCCTGGGCCTCGAGGTCGTGCTCGCCGACGGCCGGGCGGTACGCGTCGGCGGCAAACAGCTCAAGGACTCCGCGGGCCTGCCGCTGACCAAGCTGTTCGTGGGCAGCGAGGGGCTGCTCGGGATCATCACCGAGGTCACCCTGCGGCTGTTGCCACCCCAGGGCCCCGCGAGCACCGTCGTCGGTGTGTTCGGTTCGGTGCACGACGCCAGCCGGGCGGTGCTGGCGGTCACCGGGGACATGCGTCCCGCGATGCTCGAGTTCATGGACTCGGTCGCGATCAACGCCGTCGAGGACCTGTTGCGGATGGGCCTCGACCGGGAGGCCGGGGCGCTCCTCGTCGCCCAGTCCGACGCCCCGGGTGCGGCCGGCGCGGCCGAGGTCGAGTTCATCCGGAAGGCGTTCGAGACGAACGGCGCCGGCGAGGTCTTCGCGACCGACGACCCCGTCGAGGGCGAGGCGTTCACCGCGGCCCGCCGCGCGGCGATCCCGGCGGTGGAGAAGCTCGGATCGTTGCTGCTCGAGGACGTCGGCGTACCGCTGCCCTCGTTGCCCGACCTCATCGACGGTGTCGCCGAGATCGCGGCCGGGAACCGGGTGATGATCTCGGTGATCGCCCACGCCGGCGACGGCAACACGCACCCGCTGATCGTCTTCGACCCCGCCGACGTGGACGAGGCGAAACGCGCCCAGGTCGCCTTCGGTCAGATCATGGACCTCGCGATCGAGTTGGGCGGCACCATCACCGGCGAGCACGGGGTGGGACGGCTGAAGAAGGGCTGGCTGCCCGACCAGGTGGGGCCCGACGTCATGGAACTGACGGCTCGGATCAAGCAGGCTCTCGACCCCGACGGTCTGCTGAACCCGGGCGTGCTGTTGTAGCCGGGCGTCCTCCGGTGGGCCGGGGGGCGGCGATGCGCCCCGCCACCACGTAGGTGTTGCGGCCTGCGGCCTTGGCGGCGAAAAGCGCGTCGTCGGCGACGTCGAACTCGTGCCGGACGAAGGCGTCGGCGTCGTCGGCGGACATGTGGCCGCCCGGTGTGACACCCACGGCGATGCCCAGGCTCATCGTCGCGGTCGCACCACCGGGGATCGTGATGGGCCGCGCGCGGATGCGTTCGGCGAGCGCGCGCACCGAGGTCTCGTCGGCGAGCGTCGCGATCGCGAACTCGTCACCGCCGAGTCGCGCGGCGATGGCCTTCTCGTCCGTGGCCCCTTGCAGAATCGCCGCGACCCGCTCCAGGACGTCATCACCCATCGCGTGACCGTGTTCGTCGTTGATGGCCTTGAACCGGTCGACATCCGCGGTGACCAAGGCGAACGGGTGGGCGGGGCTGCGACGGAGCATTGTCGTCGTCGCGTAGATGAAGCCGCGACGATTCAGCAATCCGGTGAGCGAATCGGTATTCGCCATGATGAGCTGATGTTTCAGCGATCGCTGGAAATCAGATGTGTAACTGCGATGAAGGGCCGTGGTGCCATTGGTGACGACCAACAATGCGAGTGTGGTGAACAGGACGTTCAACACCGGAGTGCCATCTGCCCATGACACGAGGCCCATCGCGCAGACCGCGATGCTCGAGTAGATCATGTGGGCGTACGCGACCGGGGACCGGACGAAATGCGCCACATATGACCCGATGACGGCGAAGATCACGGCGCAGAACTGGGCCAGGATGATGTCGGAGATCGCCAGGATCGCGACGGTCAGCACAGCGTCGGCCCACAGGACGAACAGGGTGTTGAACCCCCTGATCGACGACTGTTTGGTCCACCAGATCACGCCGAGGTGGACCCGGCTGACCACGAGAGCCATCGGGATCGTGGTGGCGACGACGATGCCGAGGGCGATCGAGCGCGGGACGGATCCCTGTGTGCCACTCGGCGTGAAGAGGGCGATCGTGCCGAGCGCCCCGCACACCGCGACCAGTACGGCGATGGTGACGCGGACATGCCATTCGCGCATCCGGACCTGTTTGAGGACGTGATCGGCGTTGTCGTAGAAAAGGTGATGATGGCCGGATATCTCACCGGTGGCCGGTCCGTGGCGAAGAGCCCGGAAACGAGCGGCGGGCCGTTCATCCTGGTCTCCGCGTTGTCGGTGCTCGATGGCCGCATCCTCTTTCACTCGTGATGCGCGTGACGCGCATGCATGTCGCGACGACGAATCGTCGAACACACGTTACGGAGTTTAGAGGACGATTAAAGATCGTTTCTTCTCGAAATCCGCGATATGACCCAACGGAGCGAAAGATGGAAGAATCGGCAGAATTGCCGTCGATCTGATGCGCGCTGAGACGGTCGTGCCGATCGGGCCCGATCAGCCGCCTCCTGCTGGGGTCCTCCCGTCCCCTCCGCGGGAGGGACCCCAGCAGGTAGTCCGAATGCGATGTGGCCGGCGCGAACCTGGCCTCGCGGAATTCAGCATATTGGCTCGATGGTCAACCTACAATCACATCAATCGGGATAACTGACAGGAGATGGTTGATGAATGGTCCCGGGGAGCCCGGACTACGTGATATCGACCTCCGACGACTGCGGATGTTCGTCGTCGTGATGGAGGCGCCCAGCCTTCGTGTCGCCGCGGATGACCTGTTCATCAGCCAGCAAGCGCTCTCCTCGGCGATCCGCGAACTCGAGCGACACCTGGGGGTGGAGCTCTTCTCGCGGTCGCGCCGAAGCCTCACGCCGACGCCCGCCGGTGAGGCGCTCTACCGTGGTGCGGTGCCGTTGCTGGCCGGCGGCGAGCAGCTCGCGACGCAGGTACGACGGGTGGACGCCGGCTCGCCTGCGCCGTTCGTGATCGGTCACGCCCCGGACCTCGCCTCCTCCGAGGTCTTCCGGATCATCGAGCCGGTGGTGCTCGCCGATTCGTCGGTGCCGATCACGGTACGGCCGGTCTTCGCCGAACTCATTCGCGACGAGTTGCTGTCGGGAGCCATCGACATGGCTCTCGGACGAGGCGTGGCGGCCCCGCCGGACATGGCCACCACGATCGCGACACAACACGAACTGCGTCTGGCGGTGCGTGCCGATCACCCGCTGGCCGCGCACGACCGGGTCGACATGGCCGACCTCGCCGGCTACGAGATCGTCGTCTGGGGTCCCGAGCACGAGTACGAGTACACCGACATCCTCGTCGGCATGTGTCGGCGTGCCGGGTTCGAACCGAAGATCATCCTGTCGACGCTGCTGGGGACGCCCCCGCACACGGCGGTGATCGCACACCCCGACGCGTGCGCATTCGTCACCAATGAACCCGGCTGGATCTACGTCAACCGCATCCGGATCGTCGAGTTCACCGATCCGCCGTTCGCACCCGTCCGCGCGATGTGGTTGCCCAACACCTCGTCGACCCTTCGGCGACAGATACTCGCCGCGGCCGAGAACTCGCTCTGAGGTTCCGGCCGCAGGCCTCAGGCGCCGTCTCGTCTGCTGACCTGCACCGCGGCCACGTCGAAGATCCGCGGGTACCCGATCGTCGAGTCGGGGACGGCGCGGTCCGGGAAGTCGAAGACGCTCAGCATCAACTGCACCGGGTAGTCGATCGACTGGTCGACCGTCTTGACCGGGTGCCCGTCGACGCTGAACACGAGCCGTCCCGGTTCCCAGTCGACGGCGTACTCGTGCAGGTCGGCGAGATCGTGCGGGATCTCGATGACCGAGAAATCGTCGACAATCCGAGGGTCACGGTGCGGATGGACGCCCACCCCGACCGTCCAGGGCTCGCCGGGCCGCGGGCCGAAGATCTCGGCGACGCAGATCTCGCCGGACTCGTCGGGTCGCTCCTCGGTGCCGAGAAGCCAGAACGCCACCATCGACGCCGGATCGCGGATCGCGCGCATGGTCACCTCGAACCGGCCGTGGGCTTGGGCGAAGCGGATCTCCGAGGCGCGATCGGTGGTGACGGTCAATCCGTCGCGGTGGGCGTGCTGACCGACCGGGCTGCCGATCGGACCGGCGCGATGCCCGGTCTGCAGGCTCGAGACCCGCATCCCCGACTCGGACGGCCGCCAGGCGGGCTGGTCGTCGTCGATGCACAGCCGTGAGCGTCCCTCCGATGTGCTCCACCGGGCGGCGGAGTTCTCGGGTGTCGACCAGTGCGGCAGATACGCGGCGATCCACGTCCGGGGGTCGAAACCGTCGCCGGTGAAGTCGTCGTGCAGGGTCGTCGTCAGGCCCATCAGATCCGCGGCGTGTCGGTCCATGGGATTACGGTACAACGACTTTCGAGGGCCACACGCGTAGTGTGTGCTGGTCAGTACGGGCGTGATCAGAGGTGGGATGACTTGGAGACGACAACTGCGGCCGACACTCTCCGGCGATGGGCGCTCGACGAAGAGCTGAAGTCCCGGGTCATGGCCGACCCCGCGCTCGCCGACTGTGCGCGGCGAGTCGCCGACCGCTACACCGCGGGAGAAGATGTCGAGTCCGCGATCCGCGCCGGCGCGCGCGCCGTGGAACGCGGGCACCGGGTGAGCATCGAGTACACGGGCGAGAGCGTTCGCGATGCCGCCGAAGCGGCCGCGGCCACGGACGTGTTCGTGTCCGTCGCCGAACACATCGGCCGGACCGGGCTGCCGTCGACGGTCTCCGGCGATCTGTCGCACATCGGCCTCCTCGTCTCGGAGGAACTGGTGCGCGACAACGCTTCCCGCCTGGCGCAAGCGTGTGCCGCGGTGGACTCGGTTTTCATGATCTCGGCCGAGGGATCGGACCGGGCCGACCAGGTTCTCGAGGTCTACGACTGGCTGTCACAGCGATTCGACAATGTGGGCATCACACTTCAAGCACGGCTCCATCGCTCGGAGGGCGACGTCGAACGCCTCCTCGCGATCGGTGGCCGCATCCGGCTCGTCAAAGGCGCGTTCTACGAATCGGATTCGACCGCGCTGTCGCGAGAGGACCCGGAATTGGCGGAGCGCTACGGACGGCTTGCGCGGCGCATCGTCGACGGCGGCGGCTCCCTCACACTCGCGACCCACGACGAGGTGCTGCTGACGCGCGTCCTCGACTCGGTCGGCGCCGCCGACGCCCTCGAGGTCGAGATGCTGATGGGTCTCGGAACCGACCTCCTCGATCGGTTGGCGGCGAACGGGGTGGCCACGCGCGAATACTGCATCTTCGGCTCGGAATGGTGGTTGTACGTGCTCAACCGCATCGCCGAAGACCCGACCCGGGTGTTCCAGGCCATCGTCGACCTGGGGCGGGGGACGGTCAGCCCGCCGGCCACCGCTCGGTGATCAGCTCGACCATCTCCTCGACCCAGGCATCGTCGAGCGCGGCGTCGCTGCGGATGAGGATGCGGAAGATCGCGGTGCCCGCGACGACCTCCGCGAGCATCGGCAGCCGGTCGTCGTCACGGCGTTCCTGGCCGAAGCGGGATTCGAAGGCGGTGAGGTCGCCGGCGAGCCGGGCGATCATCTGACTGTGCAGCTCGGGTGAGGCCACGGTGTCGGCGATGAGACCCGGAAGCGCCACGCGCACCTCGGGTCGGTTGAACATGGCACGCACGATCTCGACAAGGGTCCGGATGTCCTGTCGGGCGTCACCCGAACCCGTTGGCGGTTCCAGGGTTTCGGCCGCCAGCACCGCTTCGTGGACGAGTTGGGCCTTGCCGGACCAGCGCCGGTAGATGGCCGCGGTGGTGGTGCCCGCGCGGGCCGCGATCGCCGAGAGGGACAGCGCCGGGTAGCCCGTCTCGAGGATGAGTTCGCGGGTGGCCGCGATGATCGCGGCATCGATCCGCCCGTCGCGGGGCCGTCCGGGCGACGCAGGGTTCGACCTCTTGTGTTCCCTCCGGCCATCTGCTGTCATGAGTCCCAGCATAGTTGCAATACGGTCTGCATCGTATTTATGGGAGGGTCCGTGGAACTCAGTCCACTCGACGAATATCCGATCCATCAGGCACCGGCGCCGATCACCTGGCCGGCGACCTCCGATCGGAACTTCTACGACCGTTCGTACTTCAACGTCCTCGACCGCGAGGGCCGGTTCATGGCGCTGACCGGCATCGGCTACTACCCCCGGCTCGGGGTGAAGGACGCCTACTTCGTCGTCCGCCGCGGTGACACCCAGACCGCGGTGCACCTCAGCGACGCCATCGACGACGACCGCCTGCGGCAGAACGTCAACGGCTACCGCCTGGATGTGCTGGAGCCGTTGCAGGAACTACATCTGACGCTGGCCGAGACCGAGGGGATCTCCGCCGACCTGACCTGGCGCGGTCTCTTCCCCGCGGCGCTGGAGAAGCCGCACGACATGCTCACCGAACGGCGGGTCACCCTGCAGGCGTGTCGGTTTGCGCAAGTGGGCAGCTGGCAGGGATGGATCGATGTCGACGGGGAGCGGTTGACGGTCGAGCACGACACCAGCGTGGCGAGCCGGGACCGGTCGTGGGGCATCCGCCCCGTCGGTGAGCCCGAACCCGCGGGCCGGCCCGACACCGCCTTCCGCGGTATGTGGTGGCTGTACCTGCCGTTGGCCTTCGACGACTTCCAGTTGTTCCTGATCCTGCAAGAGGATCCCGACGGTCATCGCAGTCTCTACGACTGCACGCGGCGCTGGCGGGACGGTCGCGTCGAGCAACTCGACGGTGTGCGCGTCGCCATCGACTACACGCCGGACACACGGATCCCCCGGGGCGCGCACGTCGAGTTCCTGACCCGTGCCGGTGACCGGGTGGTCCTCGATGTCGAGTCGAAACTGTTCGCTCCCATCGCGTTCGGATCGGGGTACGGCGGCGACTCGTCGTGGGGACACGGCACATGGAAAGACGGACCGTTCGCCGAACGCGTCAGCTTCGACCTCACCGACCCGGAGGTGATGGCGCGGGCGCCCTTCAGTCTGATCGACCACGTCGGGTCGGCCGTCTGTACCGAACCGGACGGCACCGTCCGGCATGGTGCCGGTCTGTTCGAACACGGCGTCATCGGTCCTCATCACCCGTCGGGATTCTCCGACTGGACCGATGTGATCGGCTAGGACATCGACATGAAGATCATGACGGCGTTGTTCGATCCGGTCGGAGCGGTCGATCGCGCGCGGGCGTTGCAGGAGGCCGGCGCGTCGGGGGTGTTCACCTTCGAAGGTCCGCACGACGTGTGCACGCCGCTCGCGCTCGCGACAGCGGTCGACGGGCTCGACATCATGTCGAATGTGGCGATCGCGCTCCCGCGCAACCCGATTCAACTGGCTCATCAGGCTAACGACCTGCAGCTGCTCAGCGAGGGACGGTTCATTCTCGGACTGGGTACCCAGGTGCGCGCCCAGATCGAGAAGCGGTACGGCGCCGAGTTCGACCGTCCCGTCGAGCGGATGAAGGAGATGGTCGGCGCCCTGCGGGCCATCTTCGCGACGTGGAACGACGGTGAACGTCTGGACTTCCGGGGCGAGTATCACCGGCACACCCTGATGACGCCGACCTTCGTACCCGGCCCGAATCCGTACGGGCCGCCGCCGATCTACCTGGGCGCGTTGGGCCCTCGGCTCACCCGTGCCACCGCCGAGGTCGCCGACGGTCTGCTGGTGATGCCGTTCGGGTCGAAGCGGTTCCTGCACGGCACGACCCTGCCCGCGGTCCGCGCCGGTCTCGCGGCGGCCGGTCGGAGCGAGGACGACTTCGAGGTGGTGCCCGAGATCATCGTCTCGGTCGGCACGGGCGACGACGACCATGCCTCGACGCGAATGCTGTTGGCGTTCTACGGTTCCACTCCCGCATACCGGCCCGTGCTCGACGCGCACGGATGGGGCGACCTGCAGCCGGAACTCAACACGATGTCCAAACAGGGACGCTGGCAGGAGATGGCCGGACTCATCGACGACGAGATCCTCCACACCATCGCCGCCTGCGGCACTCCGGCCGAGATCGCCGCACACATCCGCGACCGCGTCGACGGTGTGTCGGACCGCATCTGCCTCTATCAACCGGGACCCATCGGTGTGGAACCGCTGGCCGAGATCGTCCACTCCCTGAGTGGTGATGCGAGATGAGTTCGCAAACGGTCGAATTCGAGGAGATCGCTGACGACCGGTACGGCGGCAAGGCGGCCGGACTCGCACGTCTGCGGCGCCTGGGTCTCCCGGTGCCGCCCGGGTACGTCATCGCCGGCGTGTCGGGGGTGTCCGACGCTGCGACAGCACGATTCGACGAGATGGCCGCCGCCGGATGGACACCGGTCGCGGTCCGGTCCTCGGCCGTGGGGGAGGACGGGGACGACCAGTCCTTCGCCGGTCAGTACGACACCGTGCTGGGGGTCGACACCGTCGACCGCTTCGTCGACGCGGTGCGCGCCTGTGCCGACTCGGTGCACTCGCTCCGCGCGTCGTCGTACAGCGGGAATGCCTCGGCCACCATGAATGTGGTGGTCCAGCGGATGGTCGATGCGCGCGCCGCGGGAGTTGTGTTCACCGCGGACCCGGTCTCAGGTCGGCGGGACCTGACGGTGATCGACGTCGTTTCCGGACTCGGCGAGGCGCTCGTTGACGGGACGGTTGCTCCCGATCACGTCGTGCTCGATGCCGACGGAACCGCGGTGGTCAACGAAACTGTCGCGGCGCCGGTTCTGTCGCCAGTCGAGATCGCGGCGATCCAGTCCGGCGCCCGCCGGGCCGAGCAGGAGTGGGGCCGGCCGATGGACCTCGAATGGGCCATCGACAAATCCGGTGGAATCTGGTGGTTGCAGGCTCGGCCGATCACCACGCTGCCCGGTGACCTGAACGAGATGGACTCGCCGGTGGCCGGCGCCGACCATGTGTACACACGATGCAACGTCGGCGAGATGATGCCGGGCGCGTTCTGCCCGCTGACCGCATCGGTCTCCGGGTTCGCGATCGACTACGCGATGCAGATGGTGCAGGTGGTCGCCCGGGCACAGGAGAGATACGAGAAACCCTGGCTGCAGGTGGGTTACTTCTACGGGCACATGTTCCTGAACCTGACCGAGGGCACGGCACTGAGTTCCGGCATCTTCGGGAACTCGCTGGAACAGTTCTCGACCTCGATCTGCGGGCGGGTCATCGACGAACTCGAACCCAGGCCGCCACAACCGTTCCGGCGCAAGCTCGGGAACACCGTCCGGCTGACCTCGCATGCGCTGTCGGTCGGTCCCGCCATCCGTCGACTGCCCGGTGAGATCGCCGGGTTCGCGGTGCCGACGAGCCGCGACCCCCGGATCGTATGGCAGGAGCTGGAAGCCGGGGTCGCCCAGTACTGCGACGTCACCCTCATCCATGTGCGGTCGTCCTCACGCGCTGCCGTCGCGGCGAATGTGCTCGAGAGCGTGCTGGTCCGGCGCGCGGAGAAGGACGGCCGCACCGAGGACGACGGCAAGGCCGAGGCCGCCCGGCTCATGGCCGGCGCCTCGGAGGTGGAGAGCGCACTGATGCTCGCCGAACTCGATGCCGTCGTACGGACGATCGCCGCCGATTCCGCGGTCGCCGACGCGTTCCTCGATGCACCGCCCGACGATGCGGTCACGACGTTGCAGTCGTCCGACGGAAGTGCCGGCTCGGCCCTGCGGAGATTCCTCGAGCGGCACGGTCACCGCGGGTACCGCGAACTGTGTATGCGCGACCCGTCCTGGGCCGACGACCCCGGTGGTCTGGGGGCGATGATGCAGGTGATGCTGCGGTCGGTCGGGACCCGGACCGTCGCGCGACCCGACCCTGCGCCCGCCGACCTGCACCCCGCTCGGTCGATCCGAGTCCTGGCCCGACTGGCGCAGGGGGGTGCGCGAGGACGCGAGGAGACGAAGTCGCGGATGGCGCTGATGGCCCATCGGCTCAAGCGAGGGTACCGGCACCTCGGCGAGGTGCTGGCCGAGACCGGACGGCTTCCCGACGCCGATCTCGTCTTCTTCTTCGACCGTGCGGAGCTGCACCGGGTCGTCGGCGCCGGCGACATCACCGACCTCGTCGAGAGCGCGACGAAGCGTCGAGAAGCGTTGTCGTATCAGGATCGGCTCGAGTTCGACGATGTGTGGGTCGGACGCCCGTCCCCGCGCGTCGTGGCTCCCGAGCGGAATGTCGGTGATGGCCGGATCGTGGGTCGACCGGCGGGCCGGGGAACCGTGGAAGGCGTGGTGCGCGTGGCGAAGTCGATCGTGGAGGCGCGTGATGTCCAGCGCGGCGAGATCCTCGTGGCACCCGTCACCGACGTCGGCTGGACGCCGTACTTCACCGTCATCGGTGCGCTGGTCACCGACATCGGCAGTTCGGTCTCGCACGGCGCGGTGGTCGCCCGCGAGTACGGACTGCCGTGCGTCGTGAACACCCTGGTGGGCACCCAGGTGTTGCGGACGGGAGACCGCGTGCGGGTCGATGGAGATCGCGGGATCGTCGAACGACTCGAGGCGAGCTGAACCGGTTGAGAACCAGCGGGTTCAGCCCTCACCCGAGGCGATGTCGGCGTAGTGGTCACGGAGGTCGCGCTTGAGGATCTTGCCGCTGGGGTTCTTGGGCAGGGACTCGCTCGCGATCACGATCTTCGGGATCTTGTACGGCGCGAGCCGGTCTCGGCAATGCTGTGTGATCGACCCCGTGTCGATCGTGTACCCGGGGGCCGGTACCACCACCGCCGCAACGGCTTCCACCCAGTAGGGATGCGGAACGCCGATGACCGCCGCTTCCTGCACGGCAGGGTGTTCGAACAACACTTCCTCGACCTCGCGGCTCGACACGTTCTCGCCGCCGGTCTTGATCATGTCCTTCTGCCGATCGACCACCCACAGGTATCCGTCGCCGTCGAAGTAGCCGAGATCGCCGCTGTGGAACCAGCCCCCGCGGAACGACTCGGCCGTCTTCTCGGGCAGGTTGAGGTAGCCGACGGTCACCTGCGGGCTGCGATGCACGATCTCGCCGACGGTGCCCGCAGGGACGGTCCGGCCGTCGGAGTCGACGATCCGGGTCTCGACGTTCAGTGCGGGGCGGCCGGCGGACCCGCCGCGCGTGGCCTGATCGTCGGGCGCCAGAACCGTGGCGAGCGAGCCCATCTCGGTCTGGCCGTAGAAGTTCCGGAGACGAAGGCCGGGGAGGGCTGCGGTCAGTTCGCCCAGCACCTCGACGGGGAGCGCGGAGGCCCCGTAGTAGCCCTTCCGCAGCGACGACAGCGCATCCGGGTCGAAGTCGGGGGAACTCAGCAACGAGATCCACACCGTCGGCGGGCAGAAGAGTTTGGTCGCACCCTCCTGCGCCACAGTGCGGAGAAGCGTCGCGGTGTCCGGGCGATCGAGGATGATGCTGGTCGCGCCCAGCATGATGTCGGTGATGAGGAAGTTGTCCAGTTGCGCGCAGTGGTAGAGCGGAAGCGAGTGCACCTCGATGTCGTCGTCGCTCATCCCGCCCGCGACAACGCAACTCATGTACTGCCACATGAGCGTCCGGCTCGTGTGCATCGCGCCCTTCGGTCGGGATTCGGTGCCGGAGGTGTACATGATGCGGATGACGTCGTCGTCGGCGACGCGGACAGCGGGCAGCGGCCCGGCCGGTTCGCGTACCCAGTCGTCGACGGACGGCCATCGGGAACCGAAACTGTCGGGACCGAGCGGGATCGACCGACGCACGGTCACCGGTGCGGTCGATGCGGCAATCGCCTCGTCGGCGGTGGGCACGAGCGCGTCTTCGACGACCAGGCCGGACGCGCCGCAATCGTCGAGGATGTACGCGATCTCCGCCGCGGTGAGCATGAAGTTGATCGGGACCGAGATGACCCCGATTCGCGCGGCGGCGAAGATGACCACGGGAAATTGCCAGCAGTTGTGCGACAGGATGCCGAGGGTCTGCCCCTGCCGCAGGCCGGCGGCGTGCAACGCGGCGGCGACCCGGTCGACCGCGTCGTCGAACTCCCGGAAGGTCAGGCGGGTGTCACGGTGGATGACGGCCGGCTTGTCGGGCGTCCGAGCGGCCGACCTGCGCGGGATGTCGCCGAGCGAGTGCGACCGCGCCGGGCCGATCAGGTCGTTGCCGAGGGGAGGAGTCGTCGTCATGGGCGGGTGCCTCTCGATCCGGTGGGATTGGGCGACCCGGACCGCTGGTCACGGGTCGATGGGTACTGTTCGTAGCTATGCGCGGTAGTTCTGAGCCGGGCGCCCGACGCAGGCCCGGCGCCGATCCGGTGTCGCCTCGCGGGGGATGGCAGGACCTGCTGTCGCGTCGGCAGATGCTCGGGGTCCTGGCGGTGCTCGAGCAGTGCGAACACGCGGCCGGCGGTCAGGACTTCAAAGAGGGCCTGGTCGAGGCCATCTCCACGTACTTCGGGGTTCGTGACGTGACGTTCTTCCACGGCCGCACCTACAGCGAGATCTTCGACGACCCGGCACCGCTGCTGACCGGCGCCGCGGCCCCGCTGTTGCGGGACTACCGCGAACGATGGCGCGACAAGGACATCTTCGCGCTGCCGCGCGCTCGGCGGGTCCTCACGGCCGAGGGATTCGCGACCCTCGAAGAACTGTCGCGCCTGCCGGTCCCGCAGCGCTCCTATGTCGTGGACTATCTGCACCCCAATGACATGGAGACCGCGTCGGCCCTGCACCTGCCGCTCTCCGACGGTGAGGCCCTCGTCGGCATGTTCGACCGCGTCCGGAAGTGGGACGAATCGGACCTGCTCGCGATGCGCATCCTCGCGCGGCAGCTGCGGGCTCGATCCACGACGGTGTCCGCGGCGCACGAGCCCGTCGATCCGCTGGCAGCACTCACGCCGCGACAGCTCGAGGTCGCCGAACTCGTCAGCGACGGCCTGAGCAACGCCGAGATCGCCCAGCGCCTGTCGCTGTCGGAGCTGTCTGTGAAGAAGTACGTGAGCCGCATCTTCGACGCCGCTGGGTTGCGCAACCGGGCCGAGCTCGCGACCGCGGTGCTGCGTTCGCGCCGGCGGGCTCGCTGAGCGGCCCGGCGCTGCGGTGAGGCCCGGAGCGGTCACGACGCAGGCGTCGGGGTGTACGCGATGACGGTCAGCCCGTTCGGTGAACGCAGGGGCACGCGCGTCTCGTGACCTCCCACCGACTTCTCGCCGACATGCCAGCCCAGCGACCGCGCGACGTCGATCGTGGCTGCCAGATCGGCGGTCCGCGCGAGGAGTGACCAGACCGGCCCGTCCGTCTCGTCGGAGACGCTCAGCGCATCCCAGGCCGCCCAGGCGGACCCGTCGGAGAACCTGGGTGCTCCCAGCACGGCTTCGACGTCACCGGCGACGCCGGCCCACCGGTCGGTCGCGTGCATCACCGTCACCCGCTCGAACAGTGAGCCGAATCCGGCTCTCTCCGTGCTCTTGTCGTCGGACATTCAGACCACCGCCGTCGATGTCGCTGCCACGGACGGCGTCAACCGGTGGCCGAGCCGATCACGCTTGGAGGCGAGGTATCCGGCGTTGTCCGCGGTGGCCTCGATCTCGAGTCCGACGGTCTCGACGACCTCGATGCCGTGGGAGGCCAGCCCGTCGACCTTGGCCGGGTTATTGGTCAGCAACCGGACTCGTCGGATGCCGAGATCTGCCAGCACCACCGCCGCGTCCCGGTAGTCCCGGTTGTCGACGGGTTGACCGAGACGCAGGTTCGCGTCGACGGTGTCGACGCCGTCGAGGTCCTGGAGTCGGTAGGCGGCGATCTTGGCCGCCAGACCGATCCCGCGTCCCTCGTGTCCGCCGACGTACACCACGACCCCGGCTCCAGCGTCCGCGACGTGCTGGAGTGCGGCTCGCAGCTGCGCGCCACAGTCGCATCGGCGCGAGCCGAGCGTGTCTCCGGTGAGGCATTCGCTGTGGACCCGGACGAGCGGTTCGCCCTGCGCGGGATCGCCGTACACGAGTGCGAGATGTTCCGCGCCACTCGATGATCGGTACACGGTGGCCTCGAAGACGCCGTGATCGGTCGGCAGCGCGCAGGTCGCGCCCCGTTCCACCGAGCGGCCTGCGCGGCGGTGGGCCACCAGATCGGCGATGGAGACCACCTCGAGTCCGTGACGCGCGGCGAAATCCCGGACGTCTGCCCCGCCGAGCATCGCGCGCCGGTCGGGGCTGACGAGTTCGCAGATGAGACCGGCAGGTTCGAGACCGGCTGCGGCGCAGAGGTCCACGGCTGCCTCGGTGTGTCCGCGACGCTCCAGGACCCCGCCCGGCCTGGCACGCAGTGGCATCACGTGGCCCGGCCGGGTGAGGTCTGCCGGACCGACCTCGCGGTCGGCAAGGGCGCGGATGGTCCGGGCCCGGTCGGCCGCGCTGATCCCGGTCGTGACACCGACCGCGGCATCGACGCTGACGGTGAACGCGGTGCCGAGGGGGTCGGTCGGGTCGTCGACCATCGGGGGCAGTTCCAATGCGGCAACACGATCCGCGGTCATCGCGACGCACAGGAAGCTTGAGGTGCACTCGAGGAAGAAGGCGATGTCGTCGACGTCGGCGAATTGTGCCGGCATCACGAGATCGGCCTCGTTCTCGCGGTCGGCGTCGTCGACGACGATGACCGGACGCCCGAGGCGGAGCTGGTCGAGACACCGTTCGACGGCGGCGGTGCTGTCCGTGGGCACCCGGTCCTCGTGGCTCATCGGTGTGCCCGCAACCCGTGGAACAGCGAGCGATGGAAGATCAACGGTTCGCTGGCGGCGGGAACGCCGAGGGCGTCGACCCGTCCCACGACGAGCTCGTGATCGCCGATCGGGCGGTGCTCGTCGATGGTGCACTCGATCCACGCATGCGCACCCGCCAGCCGGGGGGAGCCGTTGCCGGACGGGGTCCATTCCACGCCCGCGAACTTGTCGGCGCCGCTCCGGGCGAAGGTGCGCGCCAGGACATGCTGATCCTCGGACAGCACGTTGGCGCAGAAGGAGCCGTTCGCCACGACCGACGGCAGCGTCGTCGAGGTGATGCCGGCGAAGAAGCCGACCAGCGGCGGCTCCATCGAGATCGAGGTGAAGGAGCCGACGGTCATGCCCACGGGCGAACCGTCCGGGCCGGCCGACGTGATGACCACGACGCCGGAACCGAAGTGCGCGAGCACTTCACGAAATCGGTCGCGGACCGACGCGTGGTCATCGGCGTGCACGGACGCGACGTCGTCGGCGATGTGACTGGTGTTCATGGAAGTCCTTCCGATGCGGCCGCGGCGGGTGCGGGGTCAAGGACGCACGCACCCGCCGGGCAACCGGGATCAGGCCGGGACGGCCTTGGTGGCCAACTCGTCGAGGGCGGCCGCGTAGATACCTTCGATCGCGGTGGCGAGTTCGGTTTCCACCGTTGCGGATTCGGCGCCGAACTTCGCTGACCAGTGAACCGAGCAGGTGTCGTCGCCGACTGCCGTGACCGAGATGGTCGAGCGGTAGTGCTCGAGCGGGAGCGGGCCGTCGATGTACTCGTAGGAGTACGTGCGCGCCTCCTCGTCGAAGGCGACGATGCGCTCGCGCGCCGGTGCGCCGTCGGTGAAGACCACGTGACGGACGTCGCCGTCCATCCGTGATGCGTCGATGGCCGGAATCCACGCCGCCACACCGCCGGTGTCACCGATCCACGACCACACGTCCCCGGCGGACAGCGGGAAGTCCTTGGTCACTTCGATGCTCGCCATGTCACACCCGTCCCAGTTCGGCTTCGTACTTCTTGGTCATGTGCTCGACGGCCTTGACGTGTTCGGCCGCTTGTCCTTCGCGGACCGCCTGGGCGCGCGCCGCGGCGTCGATCATCGGTTGCGCCTGCCCCTGGAAATACGGCATGACGTCCTGGGCGAACAATTCGTAGGAACGTCGGGTGGCCTGCGGGTTCGCCCAGTCGTGACCCTGGATCAGCAGCGTGCCGAAACCGCCGGACTGGTCGATCAGGCGCTGGACCTGTGCACGTGCCTCGTCGGCGGTGCCGATGACGCCGATGCCGGAGGTGTTGATGAAGTCGATCATCTCGTGCTTGTTGGTGCCGCGGACGTCCATCTGCGGGAAGGCCGCCACGTGCTGGAGGTAGTTGAACCAGTACTCGATGCCGTGCTCGACGTCCTGGTAGGCCTGCTCCTTGGTCTCCGCGATGTGGAAGGGCCCGACCAGACGCCAGGTCGATCGGTCCACCTCGTCGCTGCGTCCTGACTGGGCGGCGAACTCCTCGAGCAGGCCCCAATGATGTTGCAGTGCACTGAAACCGTCGGCGGTCAGCGTGGCCGCGATCGACAGCAGGCCGATGCCGTACTTGCCGGCGAGTCGCGCACCGGTCGGCGACGCGATCGCGGCGACCACGACGTCGAACAGCGGATCCGAATAGGGGGCCATCTGGATCTTCGCGTCGAACAGTTCGTGGGTGCGGGTCTTGGCCGTCACCGTCTCGCCGCGGAGGAGGCGCATGATGATGTCGGTGTTCTCCGCGAGCAACTCCCGGGTGTCGATCTGGGAGAGGCCGAGCATCGCGGCGTCGGTCGGGAGCGATCCGGGCCCGAGGCCGAACAGGGCGCGGCCGCGGGTCAGGTGATCGAGCATGATCATGCGCTCGGCCGCCCAAAGCGGGTTGTGGTACGAGACCGAGGTGACGCCCGTGCCGAGTTTGATGCGGCTGGTGCGTTCTCCTGCGGCCGCGATCATGATCTCGGGCGACGCGTAGATCTCGGCGCCCGCGGAATGATGCTCGCCGAACCACGCCTCGTCGTATCCCAATTGCTCGAGGTACTGGACGAATTCGAGATCCCGCTGCAGCAGCAGCGTCGGGTTCTGTCCCGGTTCGTGGATCGGGGCGAGGAACGTGCCGAACTTCAGTCTGGTCATCGGAACTCCTGTGTGACGTGGGAGGTACACATCAGAAGCTATGACTCAGGACACAGCGAGATAAGTCCGCAAAAGTAGACATTCGGTGGCGGCGACCGGCCGCCCCGGTTCAGTCGGCGACGGCCGGATACGCGTCGAGCATCAGGCCGGCGACCGCACCGAGAGCGTCGGTCCAGGCGGCGGTCATCTCGTCGGTCCACTCCGCGCCGCCGCGCTCGGCCATCGTCGCGATGAGCGCACCGGCCACCCAGTCGTACATCTCGGGCGTCACGCCGAGGTCGTTGTGCCGGCGTCCCAGCGCGCCGAGTGTGCGGCCGAGCCACTCGGCGTCGTCGAGGTGGTCGAGGACCGCGGCTATGGCCTGCTGCAGCATCGTGGCCTGTGGTCGGAGGTCGGCGCCGAACATCAGCCGGACCTCCGGATGTTCGGCGAACAATCGGTCGTAGAAGTCGCGCATCAACTTCTGTTCGTCGTCAATGACCAGGGAAAGGCTGTCCTGCAATACCTCTGGGTTCAACACGGGGGGCTGCACCTCGTCGGAATCGTGCGATGTAGCAATGAAACATTTCTTGTATCTCTGTCACATCTAGCACGACGTAGGCCCTCGCACAGCGGAATGGCCGGACCGGCACAGATCAGGCTGACGTGACTCAGAGGCCGGCGACCTCGCTGGCCGCGTAGGAAGCGAGCAATCGAAGGCGTTCCGCGCTGGGGGAGCCGGGCTCGGCGGCGTAGATCATCAGGATCGTCCCGGGATCGGCGGTGACGGCGAGTTCCTCGTAGGCCAGGGTCAGTTCGCCGACCACCGGGTGGTGGAAGCGTTTCGTCCCGGTGCCGTGTGTCCGGACGTTGTGCGCGGCCCAGAGGGTGCGGAAAGTGTCGCTGCGCGTGGACAATTCACCCACAAGATCCTGGAGCGCCTTGTCGTGCGGATCGCGTCCCGCCTCGGCCCGCATGATGGCGACGCACATCTCGGCGAACAGGTCCCAGTCCGGGTAGAAGTCACGACTGGCCGGGTCGAGGAACTGGAAACGGGCCAGATTCGGCGTGCGCCCGCCGTCGCCGATGACCGGCGAGTAGAAGGCGCGACCGAGGGCGTTGGTGGCCAGCAGGTCCTGATGTGAGTCGCGCACGAAGGCGACGGCGTCGGTGATGGCGTCGAGTGCCCAGGTCAGGCTGTGGCGCGAGGCCGTGGCCTTCCCCGAACGACGCCTCGTGCGTCCGGAGGCGGGTATCCCGTCGGCGGCCCGGGCGAGGTCGAGAAGGTGGGCGCGCTCGGTGTCGTCGAGTTGCAATGCCCTGGCGAGCGATTCGAGGACCGACGACGACGCGCCGGCGATCGTGCCCCGTTCCAGGCGGGAGTAATACTCGACGCTCACCCCGGCGAGGGTCGCGACCTCGCTGCGTCGGAGACCGGGCACGCGGCGATTACCGCCGGCCGGGAGCCCTGCGGTCTCGGGCGTGATCTTCGCGCGGCGCGACATGAGGAACTCGCGAACCTCGGCACGGTTGTCCATACGCCCAGCGTAGGACGGGCGGCGGCCTCCAGGGGTGCCCTGTCAGTACACCTCCCGGTAGGAACTGTCGCGTATGCGATATATGCGGTTGCCTTGATGGGTGACCGCATCTGCCGTCGTGCTCGCCTCGTGAGGCGAGCAGGTGGCGGAACCGACTGACGAGGAGAACACATGCGCGGAGTGATCATGGATGCCCCCGGCACCATCCGGGTGGACGATCGCGAGAACCCGACCATCCAGGAACCGACCGACGCGATCATCAAGGTCGCCGCGACCTGCGTCTGCGGGTCGGATCTGTGGCCGTACCGCGGCATCGAAGACGTCGATCACGCGCCGATGGGCCACGAGTACGTCGGCACCGTCACCGAGGTCGGCGACCAGGTGTCGTCGATCAGGGTGGGCGACTTCGTGGTGGGTTCGTTCTTCGCCTCGGACAACACGTGCGAGATCTGCCGTGCCGGCTACCAGTCCCGGTGTGTGCACGCCGAGCCGATGGGCGCCCTCGGTACGCAGGCCGAATACGCCCGGATTCCGCACGCCGACGGCACGCTCGTCGCGACTCCCGGCCAGCCGGATGCCGACCTCATCCCGTCGCTGCTGGCCGCGTCCGACGTCCTGGGAACCGGTTGGTTCGGTGCCGTGGCGGCTGAGGTGGGTCCGGGTAAGACCGTGGCCGTCGTCGGCGACGGCGCGGTCGGGCTGCTCGGTGTGCTGGCCGCGAAGCAGTTGGGCGCGGACCGCATCATCGCGATGAGTCGCCACGCGGACCGCCAGGCGCTCGCGCGCGACTTCGGGGCGACCGACATCGTGGCCGAACGTGGCGACGAGGGCGTGGCGCGGATCAAGGAACTCACCGACGGTCTCGGCGCGCATTCGGTCATCGAAGCCGTCGGCACGCAGGAGTCGATGATGCAGGCCATCCGGTCGACCCGGCCCGGTGGCCATGTGGGCTACGTCGGTGTCTCGCACGACGTCGAACTCCCCGGCCTGGAGCTGTTCTTCTCCGGCGTCCACCTGCACGGCGGGCCCGCCCCGGTCCGACGCTTCCTCCCCGACCTGATCGACCTGATCTGGAAACGAGAGATCGATCCCGGCAAGGTCTTCGACCTCACCCTCCCGCTCGACGACGCCGCCGAGGGATACCGCGCCATGGACGAGCGCCGCGCGACCAAGGTACTGCTCACCGTCTGACCTCGGTCGGTACCCACGGCAAACGAAAGGTGTTCAGCATGAAGATCACTCGCAGTTCCATCGGCACCGTCAAAGGACCCGCAGACTGGTTCACCGGCGACGTCTACATCGATGCGGCGGCCGCCTCGCCACCGCCGTCCCGGGTGTCGGCAAGCCTCGTCCATTTCATGCCGGGGGCGCGGACGCACTGGCACCGGCACCCGCTCAGCCAGACGGTCTTCGTCACCGAGGGAATCGGCCTGTGCCAGCGGCGCGGTGGCCCCATCGAGGTCATCCGCCCCGGCGATCGCGTCCTCTTCGAAGCCGACGAGGAGCACTGGCACGGAGCCGCCCCCACCCGCCTGATGGTCCACCTCGCGATCAACGAGGGCGACGACGACCACGATGTCGTGCAGTGGCTGCAACCGGTCACCGACGAGGAGTGCTCGCAGGCGCCGGATCTCGGGATCTGATCAGTCGAACTCGATGACGACCGGGCCCTTCGGGGTCGCCTGACACGTCAGCAGGTAGCCCTCGTCGATGTCCTCGGGTTCCAACGCGATGCCGTTGCCGTGGTCGACGTCGCCTGCGGTCAGGCGGGCCACACACGACCCGCAGTCACCTTCCCGGCAGGAGTACGGCGCGTCGACGTCGGCGGCGAGCAGTGCGTCGAGCAGCACGGTGTCCGAACCGCAGCGGACCGCGCGGACGTCACCGTCGATGTGCACGGTGACCTCGTGGGCGTCGGGCTCGTCGTCGTGTGTCGTGAGGGTGAACGGGTCGCCGGTCAACGACACGTACCTCTCGACATGAATCGCCTCGTGCTGCAGTCCACGCTCGCCGAGGGTGTGCTCGACGAGGTCCATGAACGGCGCCGGACCGCAGATGAAGGCCTCGCAGTCACCGACGCCGGCGACCACGTCGCCGATCGCGTCCGTGGTGGGTAACCCCCGGTCGGCCTCCAGCCAGTGATGCACCCTCAACCGCCCGGGATGACGCTCGGCCAGCCCGTCGATCGCCTCGGCGAAGATCGTCGACTCGCGGTCGCGGTTGGCGTAGAACAGGGTCACCGTCGTGTCGTGGGATTCGAGGGCCGAGCGCAGGATCGACATCACCGGCGTCACGCCGCTGCCGGCCGCGAACAGGTACAACGGGTGCGCCCAGGAGTGCGGCGTGAAAACCCCCGATGGCGGGATGACGTGCAGGGTCAGGCCGGGTTCGGCGTTGTCGCACAACCAGTTCGATCCATAGCCGTCTCGGGTTCGCTTGACGGTGATCGCCGGGGCGGCGTCCACCCCCGGCGCGGTCGACAGCGAATAGCTGCGCGCAACGGAGCCGGTGCGCTCGCTCGGGATGCGCACGGTGACGAACTGTCCGGGCCGATAGTCGGTGCCCGCGGGGAAGTCCAGCACGATCGTGCGTGCCTCCGACGTCTCGTCGCGCACCGCGGTGACGGTCACGTCGACCCCGAGGGTGCGCTCGACGGTCGAGGTGACGGAGCGGGTCATGCCGTGGTCCTGGAGGTGAGCGGGAGAACGCGGTACCAGAGTTCGCCGAGCGCGGTGCCGAGTGCCTCGAGGCGTTCGCGTCGCGGTGTGCTGGCCGGCAGGCCGACGTGGATGTAGGCCATCTGTTCGGTGGCGCAACCCAGGGTCTCGGCGAGCAGCTCGGTGTCGCAGGCCTCGATGGTGCCGTTGGCGACGAGCCGGTCGAGCCAGCGTTCGGTGCGCCGCACGAAGTCGCCCCGCAGATTGAGCCAGAGCTGCTGGAATCCCCGGTTCTCGCTGGCCGCCGCCGCCTCACGGAGCAGTCGCAGCATGTGTCGGCTGCGGGCATAGGCCTGCAGATAGGTGGTGTTGACCTCGATCAGCGACTGCAATTCGCCCTGGGCGCGATCGGGACGCAGTCGTGCGTTCGCCAGTTCCAGCAGGGACGGTCGGAGCGCGGCGAGGAAGATGTCGTCGAGGCTGACGAAATGACGATAGAAGTTGCCCTGGGAGATCTCGGCGCGGTGCGTGATGTCGGAGATCCGGGTGCGGGTGTATCCGTACTCGGTGAAGCACTCGGTGGCTGCCTTGACCAGTTTGTCGCGCGTCTGCTCACCGCGCTTGTTCGCCCGTTTGGCCGGGGCCGCGGTGTGGTCGAGCAAACCGGCCGCCGAGTAGGCCGCGTCGATCCCGTCGTGCGTGTGTGCGTCCGGTCCGGTGTCGGTGCTCATCAGGCCCCCTGCAGAGATCGTGCGGTCATCAGCTGGGCCAGTGGATGCTCGGCCGGGAGCGCCTCGGGCAGATACGACAGCAGCTCCTCGACGTGCTCGTCGACGGACTGCTCGGCACCGAGAGCGTTACCGGCGTAGATCTTTCCGGTCGACCCGTCGACGGTGACAGTCTGCCCGGCGAGGGTGCCGGTCAGCCCGGTGCCGCACCCGACCACGCACGGCACTCCGATCTCGCGGCAGACCAGGGCTGCGTGCGACGTGGTGCCGCCGACCTCGGTGACTACCGCCACGGAGTCGAACATCGCGGGCACATCGGCCGGCGACGTGGAGGGACGGACGAGGACGACGCGCTCGCCGCGGGTCGCGGCGGCACACGCGTCGTCGGTGTCGGTGTACACGACACCGACCGCGGCGCCGGGCCCGGCGCCCGTGCCGGTGGCGAGCACGTCGGCGGAGATGTCCGCCGAGTTGTTCTGCGACAACGACTTCGCCTGCTCGGCGCTGATACGCCCGATGGCGTCGTCCCGGCTGATGAGTCCCTCGCGGACGAGGTCGACGGCGATGCGGACCGCGGCACGCGCGGAGCGCTTTCCCGAGCGGCACTGCAGCATGTACAACGTGCCGCTCTCGACCGTGAACTCGATGTCGACGAGATCGCGGTGTTCGTTCTCGAGCGTTTTCGCGATGGTGGCGAGTTCGGCGTGCAGGTGGGGCGAGTGGGTCCGGAAGGAGTCGATGCTCTCGGGTGTCCGCTCGCCGGAGACGACGTCCTCGCCCTGTGCCCGGGCGAGCCATTCGCCGAACAGCTCGGGTGCGCCGGTGGCCGGGTCGCGGCTGAACACCACGCCGGTCCCGGACTGATCGTCACGGTTGCCGAACACCATGGCCTGGACGGTCACCGCGGTGCCGCCACCCTCACCCAGTCCGTGGTGACGCCGGTAGGCGGCGACGCGTTCGTTGCTCCACGAACCGAACACGGCACCGATCGCCTCGCGCAGCTGGTCATACGGATCGGCGGGTGGTGCCGCGGTGGCGTCGCCGAGCACGATCTCGCCGTACCCGGCGCAGAACCGCTCCCAGGTGTCGAGCGCCCAGTCGGGGTCGCCGGTCGCCTCGGCGAGCTGGGCGGTCAGCTCGCGGGTGAGACCGAGGTTGAGCACGGTGTCCATCATGCCGGGCATGCTCTGGGCAGCGCCCGAGCGCACCGATACGAGCAACGGAAACGGACCGGCGCCGAATAGCTTTCCGGTCTGCTGCTCCAAGACGCGGAGCTGGCCGAGTACCCCCTCCCAGACGTGAATGGGAAGCTGACCGCCTCCTTCGGTGAACTGGGCGCAGACGGGCGTGGTGATGGCGAAGGCCGGCGGGACCGGCAATCCCAGCGACCGCATGCGGTTCACGCTGTAGGCCTTGCCGCCGAGCAGCTCTCGATCGGCCGGCGCGGTTCCGTCCAGTGCGAGGACAGCGGGTGTGGTCATCAGTGGGCCTTTCACTCGGCGATGTCGACCCGGGCGCGGGGTCGAGAGAGGGGAAGGGGGATGGCTGCGGCGCGCAGTGCGGTGAGACCGCCCTCGACGGGCACGTCGATGCCGTTGACCCAGGCGGCATCCGGGCTGAGCAGGAAGTCAATCACCGACGCCGACTCGGCCGCCGTGCCGTGACGGCCGACCATCGACGCCGATCGCGCGATGGCCTCCGCGCCCATCGACTGTTCGAAATCCGACAGGATTGGGGTGTCGGTCGGGCCGGGACTGACCGACAGTGCCCGAATCCCTCGGGACTGCAACGACGCCGACAGTGCGACCGTCCAGTCGACGACCGCGCGCTTGGAGGTGTCGTAGGCCGCGGGGCCGTCGATCTGCACCCGGGACAGCCAGGCGCGCAGTTCTTCTCGATCCCGTACGGCGAGCAGGCCGACGATGTCGTCGTGTGTCAGCGTGTTCCGGTGCGCCGCGATCGAGGCGACGTTGACGACGGCGCCGCCCGCGGACATCCGCTCGAGTGCACGGAACGTCAGGGCCCGCAGACCCAGGGTGTTGACCGCCAGGACCGTCTCCGCCGGGGCGGTGCCGGGGACCCCGGCGACATTGGCCAGCGCGTCGATGTGGTCGGGCAGCTCAAGTGCTGCAACCGCTTCCAAGTCGGACAGGTCTGTGAGAACCGAGTGGGCGCGGTCGTCCGGGCAGCGGGCGATGTCGATGGCGACTACTCGCGTGCCGGGTGCCCGATCGAGAAGTCGTTGTACCAGCGCGAGGCCGATGCCCGAGGCGGCTCCGGTGACGGCCACGGTGCGTGCGGCGGGTGTCGGACGTGTCATGCCATCACCGCCTGGATCTCGGTGAACTCGGCGATGCCCGCACTGCCCAGCTCACGTCCGTAGCCCGAGTTTCTGAGTCCCCCGAAGGGCACGGCCGGCCGTTCGCGGGTGCGTACACCGTTGACCTTGACCTGGCCGACTTCCAACTGGGTTGCGACTTCCAGGGCATGATCTCGGTCGGCGGACCACACCTCGGCCGACAGGCCGTACTGGCTGTCGTTGGCCAGCGTGATCGCCTCGGTGACGTCGCGGTAGTACTGCACCACCAGTACGGGGCCGAAGATCTCCTCGCGGACCGCGGCGGCGGTGGGGTCGAGATCGCCGAAGACGATGGGGGAGACGAACGAACGGGAGTCGCCGATGCCGAGACGCTGTCCGGTACCGGCGATCACCCGGGCGCCGACCCGGCGTGCCTCATCGATGCGGTCGAGAACTCGTCGCGCGTGCGCCGCGGAGGCGAGCGGACCGTGAGTGGTGTCCAGCGCGGTCGGGTCGCCGAACACGAATCGTCCGAGTGCGGCGTCGATCAGGGGCTCGATGCGGTCGGCGTGTGCGGCGGGCACCACGAGCCTACTGGTGGCGTTGCACGCCTGGCCGGAATTGACCAACCCGGACGCCAAAATGCGCGGCACCACGGCGTCGAGGTCGGCGTCGGGTAGGACAACGGCGGGGGATTTGCCGCCGAGTTCGAGTGTGGTGCGTGCCAGCGACTCCGCGGCCGCTGCGGCGACAGCCTTGCCACCGCGGACGCTGCCGGTGAACGACACGTGGGCGATGTCCGGGTGCGCGGCGAGAGCCTGGCCGGTGACCGGTCCGGTGCCGTTGACGATGGCGAAGGCACCCGCGGGGAGGCCCGCGTCGATGAAGCACCCGCGGACGAGGGCGGCGTCGAAAGGGGTTGCCTCGGCGGGTTTGAGAACGACGGTGCAGCCCGCGGCGAGTGCGGCCGCGACCTTCGCGATGATCTGATGCACCGGCATGTTCCACGGGGTGATCGCCGCCACGACACCGCCGGCCACGCGGCGCACGATCGCCCCGTCGGCGACCTGCTCCCAGGGGAAGCTCTCGGCCGCGTCCGCGGTCGCCCGCAGCACCGTCGCCGGCAGCGCCTGCTGTGTCGCGGTGGAAAGCGTGGTGGGCATACCCATTTCGGCGGTCACCAGTGCCGCGATCCGGTCGCCGCGTCGATCGATGAGATCGGCGGTCGCCCGCAGGACGGCGGCTCGCTGCGCCGGCGGCATCTGTGCCCACGCCGGCAGGGCGTCCGCCGCGGCGGCCACCGCCTCGTCGACGATGTCCTTCCCGGCTTCACGGGTCGCACCGATCTCCTGGTCGGTGAACGGGTTGATCACCGGGATCGGGGCGCCGTCGGCGAGATCCCGGTCTCCGATCAGGGCGGCCGGCCCGGTCCCGAGGCCGGTGATCCCGGCCAGTTCGCCGATCGCGCTCATCGAGTGGCCTCGATTCGGACCGGAAGAGTCTTGATGCCACGGAAGAAGTTGCTCTGCAACCGGTTCGGCGCATCGAGGACGGTGATGCCGAGTCCGCGCTCTACGAGGCGGGTGAAGAACAGACGTGCCTCCAGGCGCGCGAGGTTGGAGCCGAGGCAGGCGTGCGCGCCCCATCCGAAGCCGAGGTGCTCGTTGGGGAACCGGTTGCCGATGAATGTCTCCGGGTCGTCGAAGGTGCGCTCGTCGCGGTTGGCCGAGCAGAACCACATCACGACCTTGTCTCCCTCGCGGATTGTCTTGCCGTGCATCTCGATGTCGCGGGTGGCGGTACGGCGCATCGACAGCACCGGCGAGACCCAGCGGACCATCTCCTCGACGACCACCCTGATCTTGGCGGGGTTCTCGCGCATGAACTCCCACCACTGCGGATTCTCGGCGAGGACGTTGACGCCGCCGGACAGCAGGTTCCGGGTTGTTTCGTTACCGGCGACCATGAGGATCAAATAGTAGGCGTCGAGGTAACCGCGGGACAGGGGTACGCCGTCGAGCTCGGCCGCGGTCAGCACACTGATGAGATCGTCGGCGGGGCATTCGCGACGCAGCTTCTCCAGTCCGCGGAAATAGTCGAAGACCTCGTCCCGTGCTGCCACCGCGGTCTCCGGGCCCTCGGAGTAGTCGGGGTCCTCACTGGCCATCTGGTTGGTCCATCGCAGCAGATTGGGGCAGTCCTCGAGCGGTGCGCCGAGCAGCCGCCCGATCATCACCAACGGGAGCTGCGCGGCTATGGACGCGACGAAGTCGATGCCGCCTGCGCCGGTGTGAGCGTCGAGCAGCTCGTCGATGACTGCGACGATGTCGCCTTCGAGCGACTTGAGCTTGACCGGCCGCACGTGCGGGGTGACGATCCCGCGCAGTTTGCCGTGCTCGGGCGGATCGACGTGGTGGATGCTGCGAGCGCCCTCGCCCTCAGCGCGTCGGCTGGCGATCTGCGTGCCCTGTGTGACGGTGAAGTCCTCGGCGTTGGAGGCCACGGCCTTGACGTCCTCGTAGCGGGTCACCGACCAGAACCCCGGCCCGTCGGGTTCGGTGTTCCAGTGCAACGGGTCCTGGGTACGCAGCCGCGCGAACACGTCATGATCGACACCGGCCGCGAACGGGCGGAGATCCATCAGGTCGATGTCGTCAGCGATGGTCATGTCTTCTCCAATGGACTCTCGTTTGTGACTGCACTTTCACTAAACCATAGTCTATGGTGTGTTGTGAACCACAACAATACAAAAGTCGAAGATTGCCTACCTGCAGCAACTGGCGGTTGCGGCCCGAGAAGGCAATGCGACTATTAATTCGCAAACAGGAGTGATGTGTACCCACCGTCCACTGCGCGTGCGTACCCCGATGCCGTCGCCTATGTCATGGCGGGGTCGGGGGAGCGCATCACCTACGCCGAACTCGATCGCCGATCGAACCGACTCGCTCGATTCTGGTGGTCGCGCGGCGTTCGTCCGGGCGACTCGGTCGTCCTTGTCCTGGAGAACAGTCTGGCCTGGCCCGTGGCAGTCGCTGCCGGGATGCGCAGCGGTCTGTACGTGACGCCGGTGAACTGGCATCTCAAGCCGGCCGAGCTTGCCGCCCTCATCCGGGAGGACCGCCCGGCTGCCATCGTCACCAGCACGGCGCTCGCGGCGCAGGTCGTTGCCGCGGTCGGCGACAAGAACCTGGATCGGACCGTGATCGTGTGCGCCGACGGCCCGGCGGACGGGTGTGTCGCGTTGGCCGACGCGCTCGCCGACCAGTCGTCCGAGCCCTTGGAGCGGGAGTTGCTCGGCGCGCGGGTGCTCTACAGCGGCGGAACCACCGGACGGCCGAAGCGGTTCGCTCAGCCGCTGCTCGGCGTGCATCCCGCGGATGCCCCGCGCCGGCACTCGGGCCTCGTCGACGAGCTCGGCGTCGGAGCCGACTCGGTCCTACTGTCGCCCGCCCCGAACTATCACGCGGCGCCGTTCACCTTCCAGCTGATCACGCTGGCGGCCGGCGGCACCGTCGTGTGCATGGAGAAGTTCGACGCCGCGGTGGCGATGCGAGCGATCACCGAATACTGTGTGACGCACTCACAATGGGTGCCGACCATGCTGATCCGCCTGTTGAACCTGCCCGACCGGGAGTCGATCGCACTCTCCCCGCGGCATCGGGTGGCCTTCACCTCGGGCGCCCCTTGTCCGCCGCATGTCAAAGAAGCGATCTTCGACTGGTGGGGTCCGGTTCTCCACGAGTACTACGGCGCATCCGAGGGATACGGGCACACCTACATCTCGCCGACGGACGCCCGGTCGCATCCGGGGTCGGTCGGTCGGCCTTTGGGTACCGCACGGGTGCACATCACCGACTCAACGGGCGCCGACGTCGGGCCCGGCGTCGAGGGCACGGTGTGTTTCGAGGCCGCCGACGGCCACGACAGGCCGGCCGAGGCCTCACGACCGGCGTTGAAGCAGATGGGCGACATCGGGTATCTCGACGATGACGGATTCCTCTACCTCGTCGGCCGCCGAGGTTTCATGATCATCTCCGGCGGGGTCAACATCTATCCCGAGGAGATCGAATCGGCACTGCTGGCGCACCCGGCGGTCGCCGACGTGGCGGTGGTCGGGGTGCCGGACGCCGAGTTCGGCGAGTCGGTCAAGGCGGTCGTCGAGGTGCGCCCCGGCGCGTCGGTGAGTGAAGACGACCTGATCGCCCATGCGCGCGAACACCTGGCGCACTTCAAGGCGCCCCGGTCCGTCGAGTTCACCACCGACTTACCGCGCCTACCCACTGGCAAGCTCGACAAAAGGCGGCTCGTTGATCGGTTCGCCTCCCCCGGGGCCGCGGCCGATCCGCGAACCGAAACACCCACGGCACCGGAAACTTCGACGATGTCCGAAGATCCGTCACAGCAAGGAGAAAGAGTATGACGACCGAGACCTCCACCGCCCACTTCGACGTGCTGCATGCCCTCAAGGTGAAGGGGCTCGCGACCGACGACACCCTGACCGCGCTGACCGGGCTCGACGCGGACACGCGCGACGCAATCGTCGGGGAGCTCGCCGACGCCGGATTCGTGATGCGTCGCGAGGGCGGCCGGATCTCGGGGACCATGATCACCCCGGCCGGGAAGGCCGAGCACGGGCGCCTGTCCGCGGAGTTCCCGTTGAACGAATCCGAACGTGCTGCGGTGGACACCTTTCACGAGGGCTTCGGGCAGATCAACGGCGATTTCAAGAAGGTGTGCGCCTCGTGGCAGATCCGCCCGGACGAGACCCCCAACGATCACGCCGATGCCAACTACGACGCATCCGTCATCGCCGATCTGGACCGGATTCATCACCGGATCGCGCAGGCGCTCGACGAGGTCGGCGCCGAGATCCCGCGACTCGGCCGCTACCGGGGTCGGCTGTCGGCGGCGCTGGAGAAGGTCCACGGCGGGGACACCGCCGCATTCGCGCGCCCGATGTACGACAGCTACCACGACATCTGGATGGAACTACACCAGGATCTGCTGCTGACCTCGGGTCACCAGCGTGGCGCGGGTGACGAGTGAGGGCCTGGCAGGGTTCTTCGTAACATCACGACGCCAGAGCCGCCCGTCATCCGATGCCGGGCGGCTCGAACGTCTTTCGCGGTGAGTCGGCTTTCTGTCGCCGGTGGGTCAGCGCAGTTGCGCGAGCCCGACCTCGTCGTCCCGCGTGATCGCCTGTCGCAGTGCGGTTTCCGCGTCACCCAGGGAGTCGTTGTCCGCTACGACCCCGCGCAGAGTGGTCACCGAGACATACCCGTCCGCCACTGCGGCGCTGTCGGTGCCGTCGCGGAACCCGCTCTGCCGCTCCTCGCGATTGATCAGCAGGCCGCTCTCGGTGCGGGACAGCCGCAAGGTGAACATGCTCCGGCTCGCCAGTGCGGACACCCGGATGCCGCGCAGTGCGGTGAAGTTGACGTCGGGAACGTTGACGTTCAACGTCATCGGGGCGGCAGGGGTTTCGGCCATCCATCCGACGACGCGCTCGGTCACCGCTGCCGCGGTGTCATAGCGGTGGTGTGGGGCGAACCCGCAACTGACCGCGACGCCGCTGACACCCGCCACTCGCGCGGCCAGCACGGCGCCCACCGTGCTCGAGAACAGGATCGACCGCCCGGTGTTGTGGCCTTCGTTGATCCCGCTGACGACGAGCTCGGGCGGCGGCCCGAAGGCGCCGGCGCAGAAAGCCACCGCGGTCAACGCAGGCGGACAGTCGAGAGCGAAGACCGGGGTGTCGCCGAGATCGGGGAGGCGGTGTTCGGTCGTGGCGATCAGTGCGCCGTCCTCGATCGTGCCCAGGGAACTCCCGCTACCGCTCCGCTCGGAGCTCGGCGCGCCGACGACTACGTCGTGTCCGGCGGAGATCAGCGCCGTGGCCACCGCGATCAACCCATCGGCGTCGTAGCCGTCGTCGTTGGTGACCAGCACACGCATCTGAACTCTCCTCCCGACAGCCCGTCCGGTACCGCGCCGTCTGGATGAATAGTGACTCACCCATCACATATATGTCCAGCCACGGTCGCGCACTGGAGGTAAAAGACGTGCACAGAACCTTGTGTTCGCGACTCGAATGGTTGACAACGTGGGTGGGGTCACACAATAATGTGACGCAGCGTTCGCTAACCACGAACTTGTGGTTACGAGATGCGGAAGCGGGCCGAGGACTCGGCCGCTCGCTCATGACCAACTGGAAGGACGCCGGACATGACCGCCTGGCCGATCTCGAATGAGACCTCGAAACTGTTCCCCCTGTACTCCCGCGCCAACGTCGGCGAGATCTTCCCGGACCCGATCACCCCGTTGAACGCGTCCCTCGGGTTCCAGCACACGCTGGAACCCGGATGGCGCGACGCGTTCGTGGCGTGCGGCGTCTGGGACGACGACCTCTACGACGACGCAGTGGCCTTCAACATCCTCCCGGCCTTCGGCAGCTACCTCTACATCAACATGTCGTTGATGCGGCTGTTCGGCGTGCGCGTTCCCGGTATGAGCGCCGAGGCCGTCGATCTGCAGTACTTCGGGGACATGCCCGGCATCCCGAGTTACGAGAGCGAGAAGCGCGACTTCGACGAGAACGCCGAGTACGAGGCGAAAGCCGGTGCCTGGCTCAACGAGCAGGTGCTCGGCGCGACCGACCTGGCCGCATACGACGTCGATCGCGACGAGGTCGACGAGATCCGCCGCACGCGACCGGACCTGACACAGCTGTCGGACGGCGAACTCGTCGAGCGGATGAACTCGTTCGAGACCCTGCTTCGTCGGCTCTTCAAGCACCACATCGAGGCCAGCCTGAAGTGCGGTGTCGGACTCGGTGCCATCGCGCAGCTGGCGGAGGCGGTTGGCAAACCGGAACAGGCACTCACCCTGGTGGCCGGCCTGGGCAACGTCGACTCCGCAGGCCCCTCGCTGCGGATGTGGGAACTGAGCCGTCAGGCTCAGCATCCCGATGTCGCAGCCCTATTCGATGCCGGCACCAAGGGGCTCTACGCCAAGCTCAAGGCCTCGGAGTCGCAGGCGGTCGGCGCCTTCACCGCGCAGTTGGATGCGTTCCTCGCCGACTGGGACTTCCGTGGACCTGCTGAGTGGGAGATCCGCGCGATCACATGGGGCGTCGACCCCGACCTCGCCCTCGCGACGATCGAGACGATGCGCGACGTTCCGGATGAGGAAGCGCCAGAGGCCAAGTCGGCACAGCGGTCCGCGCAGCGTGACGCCGCCGCGGCGGCGATCCGGGAGATTCTCGCCGGCGACGCCGAGACCGTAGGCCACTTCGAGGCAGTGCTGAACGCGTCGGCACTGTGGATGCGCGGCCGCGAACGTGGTCGCACGACAGCGGCGATGCTGATTCACGAATTGCGCCTGCCCGCACTGGAACTCGGCCGTCGCTTCGCGGACCGGGGTGCGATTGACGCGCCACGTCAGATCTTCATGCTCTTCGCCGACGAGCTGGCGAGTTTCCTCGACGACCCGGCGTCGTACCGCGACACCCTCGTCGAACGCGAAAAGGGGTACCTGGACCTGTTCGACCGCACCCCGCCGTTCGTCGTCGACGGCACCCCGCCGCCGGTCTCGGAGTGGCCGCTGCGGTCGGAGTCCAACGTTTTCGCAGCCTCCGCCGGCGACACCATCACCGGTGTCCCCGCGTGTGGAGGTGTCGCGCGCGGAAGGGCGCGGGTGCTGACCGAGGCCGCCGACCCGTCGGCCCTCGAGCCCGGCGACATTCTCATCGCGCCGATCACCGATCCGTCGTGGACGCCGCTGTTCGTCACCGCGGCGGCGGTCGTCGTGGACGTGGGCGCTCCCTTCTCGCATGCCGCGATCGTGAGCCGCGAACTCGGCATCCCGTGCGTCGTGTCGGCCACCGAGGCAACACGGCGCATCACCGACGGCGCGACCGTCGAGGTCGACGGCACCGCAGGCACCGTCACTCTCCTCTGAGGTTCCTCCTCGGAATTCGACTCGGCCGGCCCCGAGAGGGCCCAACCCCTCGGGGCCGGCCGCTCCATTCGGCGCACCCGCCGCGATCGCCCGACTTGCTTCGCCGTGGGCATCGTGCCGGTCGGTCCCGCGCCGACCATCTCCATGTTAAGACGCCGAACCCGGCGTCGGTCTGCGCGTCAACGAAGGAGTCCGATGCACGCCTCTGACATCTGTCCCACCTGGCTCGACACCGTGCTCACCACGACCGGTACCAAAGACGGCACGGTGGCGATCACCGACGTCGCCACCAGCCCCATCGGTACCGGCCAGGTCGCCGACAGCATCCGGACGACGGTCAGCTACGCCGCACCCACGTCCGCCCCGTCGTCGTTCGTCATCAAGGTCACCTCCGACAAGGAGCAGAGCCGTGCGGCCGGCCGGAGTGAACTGAACTACCTGCGCGAGGTGCGCTTCTATCAGGAGATCGCGCCGAACCTGCAGGTCCGCGTCCCGCGCTGCTTTCACGGTGAGATCGACTCCAACAACACCGAATTCGCGCTCGTACTCGAAGACCTGACCCCGGCTCGGCCCGGGAACCAGCTCGCCGGGTGCACCGTCGGCGAGGTGCGGCTCGCGGTCGAGCAGGCTGCGGGCATCCACGGACCGTACTGGGGATCGGCGCAACTCGCCGGCACGTCGTGGCTCGACATCTCCGACACCTACTGGGCCCGCTTCACCGAGATGATGCCCGAGTGGTGGGCCGGATTCGTCGCCCGGTACCGAAACCGGTTGTCCGCGGCCGACATCGAACTCGGAACGGCCTTTACCGAGCGTATCGCCGATTACTACTCCGCACTGCGTACGATGCCGTTCACGATTCAGCACGGTGACTACCGGCCGGACAATGTCCTCTTCGATGCGGCAGGTGGCGACGTGCCCCTCGCGGTTCTCGATTGGCAGACGGTGATCTTCGCGCCCGGCGTCGTCGATGTCGCCTACTTCATCGGCGGCGCGCTGGATCCGGCGACCCGCCGGGAATCCGAAAGCGAGTTGCTCGCGCACTACCACCGATGCCTCGTCGAACACGGCGTCACGGATTACTCACTGACCGAACTGATGCGGGACTATCCGGTCGGCACCTTCCAGAACCTGGTGATCGGCGTCGCCGCCGCCATGCTCGTCGCGCGATCCGATCGGGGTGACGACCTCTTCACGGCCATGGTGACCAACTCGCTGGCGCATGCCCGCGACCACGATGCGCTCGCGCGGATCATCGCGCTGAGCGAGCAAGGAGCAGTGCATGTCTGACACGGTCACGCACGAGCATCGACCGCCGACCGGCACACCCGCAATCGGTACCGAACGACTGGGGTTCTATACGCTCGGCGGGCACGTCGCCGACCCACGGGACATGCTGGGAGAACTCGAGCACGCCGAGCGTCTCGGTCTCGGGCAGGCATTCATCTCCGAGCGGCTCAACGTGAAAGAGGCGTGTGCCCTGTCCGGGGCTGCCGGCGCCGCGACCGACCGCATCGGGATCACCACGGCGGCAACCAACATCAACACCCGCCACCCGGCGATCACTGCGGCCTTCGCGACCACCATGCATCGCCTCACCCGTGGTCGCTTCACCCTCGGCGTCGGTCGGGGCCTGCGTCCCCAGATCGCGGGTCTCGGCCTCTCGCACACGACCACCGCGCAACTCGAAGAGTTCGCTCATCTGATGCGTCGACTGTGGCGTGGTCAGACCGTGACCGATTATGACGGGGCGCTGGGCAGGTTCCCGGCGATCAAACTCGACCCCACCTTCGACGAGGACATCAGGCTGGCCACCACGGCGTTCGGGCCCGAGACCCTCGCCATGGCCGGCCGCGCCTACGACCTCGTCGTGCTGCACACCTTCTTCTCCGACGAGACCACGGCCAGAGTCGTACGTACCGTCAAGGAGGCCGCGGCTGCGGCCGGACGTGACCCCGACTCGGTCGAGGTGTGGTCGTGCTATGCCACCGTCACCGATGAACTCGACGAACAGGTCATCCTGAAGAAGACCGTCGGCCGGATCGCCACCTACCTCCAGGTCTACGGGGACCTGCTGGTGTCCACCAACAGGTGGGATGTGGCCGCGCTGACCAGGTTCCGGGATTCCGAGGTGGTGCGCGAGCTACCGGGATGGGCCGATGCAGTCGGGGACACCGCGACCTTCGAGCGCCTTCGCGACGTGATCCCCGCCGAGTGGCTCGACTGCGCGGCCATGGGGACGCCGCGGCACTGCGCCGAGAAGGTCCGTGCCCAGTTCGACCTGGGTGTCGACGGCGTGATCATGCACGGTGCGACCCCCACCGAGCTCGACAGCACTGTCACCGAATTCGTCGCTCTCGGCAGTTGACCGATGAGCACCCACCAGAAAGTCATCACATGAGCACTGGCGCAGTACGACTCGTCGAACGCTACGTCTACGAACTGTACAACGACGAGCAGATCGACCTGGTCGACGAGATCTGCGGCGACCCGATGACGCGCCATGGGGCGGGCAGCATCCGGTCACTCAGTCGACGCGAGCAACGAGAGCGCATCGTCGCCGACCTCGCCGAGCATCAACCGAAGTTCACCGTGGTCACGCTCGTCGGCGACGAGACCTACGCATCTCTCACGTGGAATGCCGAACGACTCACGACGGGTGAGCGCCTCTGTGGCATCGAAATTTTCAAAGTTCACGACGGGGTCATCACCGATGTGTGGAATCCCGACTACCTCGAAGGGTCCTGGTCATGACGCTGACGACACCGAAGCTGATCGACACCACCGACGACATCACTGCACCCTGGCTGGAGGAGGTCCTCGGCCACGCCGGGCACGACACGTCTATTGCGTCCATCGCGATCGAGCCGATCGGCGCGGGCAACGTCAGCGACACGGTACGCGTGAGCATCGCCTATGCCAGGCAATGTCCCGGAGCGCCGTCCGCGGTCGTGATCAAGCTGCGGCCCCGCGACCCCGATGTACACGCGCACGGATTGCGCAGTGGCGCATACCACCGGGAGATCGGCGCGTACGTCGACATCTCGGCGCGGAACGCCTGCCGAATCCCGCTGAAGTACTGGGTGGCGGGAGACGAGACCACGATCAATCTGGTGATGGAGGACCTCAGCACGAGTGCCGTTGCGGGAAACCAGGTTCAGGGCGCGACCGTCGAGGACGCGACGGCGGTGCTGACCGAACTCGCCAATGTGCACTCGGAGTTCCATCCGATGGACACCGCCACCGCGCCGGCATGGATGATCCGGCTGAGCGATGTCTGCGACTACTGGTCCGACGCCGCCGAACGCGGGGCGGGTGAGGCGTTGACCCGGTTCGCCGACGACCTTCCCAACGATCATCTCGAGGCGATCCGGCGGGCGATCGAGCTCGTCCGGGTGTGGCACCTGCTCCCGCAAGAGCACCTCACCTTCACCCACGGTGACCCCCGCGTGGACAACGTGCTGTTCGAGTCAGTCGGAGACGTCCGACGCGCGGTCTTGATCGACTGGCAGGTCACCGGACTCCGCAACCCCATGTACGACGTCGGTTACTTCATGTCCGGCAGCGTCGACGTCGCAGATCGGCGAGCGCACGAACGTCGGCTGATCACCCACTACGCGGAGACCTTCGCGAAAAAGTCCGCCGGTTACGACGAGGCCACCGCGTTGCGGGACTACCGTGTGCAACTGCTCAGTGGCCTCTACATCACTCTCGCCGCGATCGACGTACTACCCGACAACGAGACGGTCAACACCCTCATTCTCGCGTTGCTGCGCCGAAACTGCGCCGCGGTGGTCGATTGGGACTCGGTGGCACAGGTTCGTGCTCACGCGGGGGACACCGCTTAGCCGCGTTGCGCCGCGGTCCGCAGGACCCGGACGCACGACACGACATGCCCGCCCCGGCCTCCGCGGTACCCACCGCGACATCGCCCCGAGCGTGGTGCGAACACGGCATCGCCGAGTCCGAATCGCACGGTTTCGGCCACGTTCCGACGCGCCGTACTCGCGCGTAGCGATTTGACTCGTAAGAATCACAGCGTCGAACCACCCCGCGCGTCCCGGATCGCCACTGAGCTGGGCCGCTGCGCTGTACCGTACCTGCGGACCTTCAACCGCACGACGACGACGTGAATGGAGCCGGTGTTGTTTTCTCGTATCGCCATCGTGAACCGAGGTGAGGCCGCGATGCGGCTCATCCACGCCGTTCGGGGCCTCTCGGAAGAGACCGGGCAACCCATCGAGGTCATCGCGCTGCACACCGACGTGGATCGCAATGCCACGTTCGTACGTGAGGCGGACGTCGCATACGACCTCGGGCCTGCCGCGTCGCGTCCGTACCTGAACATGAAGGTGCTCGAGCACGCCCTGCTGGAGACCGGTGCCGACGCGGCATGGGTCGGTTGGGGCTTCGTGGCCGAGGATCCGCTGTTCGCCGAACTCTGCGACCGCATCGGCGTCACCTTCGTCGGGCCGTCGGCCGAGGCGATGCGCAAACTGGGCGACAAGATCGGCGCCAAGCTCATCGCCGAAGAAGTTGGCGTCCCGGTGGCGGCGTGGAGCCGAGGCGGTGTGGACACCCTCGACGAAGCCGTGGCCGCGGCAGCCCAGATCGGCTACCCGCTGATGCTGAAGGCCACCGCCGGCGGTGGTGGCCGCGGCATCCGCAAGGTCACCAGCGATGCCGATCTCCGTGACGCCTACACCCGCACCCGCGAGGAGGCCGAGCGCGCCTTCGGCAGTGGCGTGGTGTTCCTGGAACGACTCGTCACCGGTGCGCGCCACGTCGAGGTCCAGGTCATCGCCGACGGCCAGGGCACCGCGTGGGCCTTGGGCGTCCGCGACTGCTCGGTTCAGCGGCGCAACCAGAAGATCATCGAGGAATCGGCGTCGCCGGTCCTGCCCGCCGATCGGGTCGCCGAGCTCAAGGCGTCGGCCGAGCGGCTCGCCGTGGCCGTGGGATACCGCGGCGCGGCCACCGTCGAGTTCCTCTACCACCCGGGCGAGAACCTGCTCGCGTTCCTCGAGGTCAACACCCGCCTGCAGGTGGAACACCCCATCACCGAGGCGACGACCGGCTTCGACCTGGTCCGTGCCCAGCTGCACGTGGCGTCGGGCGGCCGCCTCGAGGGTGAGCCCCCGGTCGAGCGCGGGCATGCCATCGAAGCCCGCCTCAACGCCGAGGATCCCGACCGCGACTTCGCCCCCGCGCCCGGCCGTATCGACCTGCTCGAGCTGCCCGCCGGCCCCGGTATCCGCGTCGACACCGGCGTCAGCGAGGGCGACACCATCCCCGCCGATTTCGACTCGATGATCGCCAAGATCATCGCCTACGGACGGAACCGCGACGAGGCCCTCGGCCGCCTCCGCCGGGCCATGCGCGAGACCCGCGTGATCATCGCCGGCGGCGCGACCAACAAGAGCTTCGTGCTGGAGCTGCTCGCGCAGCCGCAGGTCATCGACGGCAGCGCGGACACCGGCTGGATCGACCGCGTGCGTGCCGAGGGCGGCCTCGTCGCCAACCGGCACTCGGCGATCGCGCTGATCGCCGCCGCCATCGACGCGTACGAGGAAGAGGAACTCGTCGAGCGGCAGCGGCTGATGTCGACGGCCTCCGGCGGTCGTCCGCAGGTGCAGCACGACAGCGGCCGTCCACTCGATCTGAAGCTGCGCGGCGTCGCGTATCGCGTCCGGGTCGGGGCCATCGGCGCGCATCGTTTCCGCGTGACCATCGAGGCGCCGGGCGAGATCCGGACCGCCGATGTCGACCTCGAACGCTTCGACGAGCACGCCGCGCAGCTCGTGGTCAACCGGGTGCGCTACCGCCTGCTCACCGACACCCACGGACCGATCCACCTCGTCGACGTGGACGGCGTCACCCACCGCGTCAGCCGAGACGAGGGCGGTGTGGTGCGCTCGCCCGCGCCGGCGCTCGTCGTCGCGACGCCGCTGCAGGCCGGCGACGAGGTCGACGCGGGTGCCCCCATCCTCGTACTGGAGAGCATGAAGATGGAGACCGTCCTGCGCGCGCCGGTGCGGTCGCGCGTCAAGGAGTGCGCGGTGTCGGTCGGCACCCAGGTGGAGACGGGCGCGACCCTGATGCGCCTCGAACCGCTCGCCGACGACGAGGACGACGCCGTCGAGGAGGTGGCCGCCGACGCCGTCGACCTGGAGCTGCCTGCCGAGCTCGAGGTCGATCCCACCGAACGCACCACCCGTAGTCAGGAAGACCTCCGCAGCCAGCTGCTCGGCTTCGACGTCGACCCGAACCACCGGATGCGCCTGCTCGACGAGTACCTCGCCGTCCGGCGCGCCGCATTCGACAGCGGCCGTCGTCCGCTGGCCGACGAGCTCGAACTGGTGACGGTGTTCGCCGACCTGGCCGAGCTGAGCCAGAACCGGCCGTCGAGTCATGAGGTCGGTGTCGAGCACGTGCACAGCGCACGCGAGAACTTCCACACCTACCTGCAGAGTCTCGACGTCGAACGCGACGGCCTGCCCGCGGCGTTCCACGACCAGCTGAGCCGCGCGCTCAGCCACTACGGCGTGACCGACCTCGAGCGCACCCCGGAGCTCGAGGCCGCGGTGTTCCGGATCTTCCTCGCGCTGCAGAACCCGAACGACTCGGCCGCGGTGATCAGCTCGCTGCTCCTTGAATGGCTCGACGAGCCGACCCCGCGCGACGAACTGCGCGACGCGGTGGGCACGGCCCTCGACCGCCTCGTCGCCGCCACCCAGGTCCGCTTCCCGGCCGTCGCCGACCTCGCCCGCGGCGTCATCTACGCCTGGTACGGCCAGCCGCTGCTGCTGCGCGACCGCGCCCGCGTCTACAGCAATGTGCGCAAGCAGCTCAAGTACCTCGACGAGAACCCCGACGCCGCCGACCGCACGAGCCGCATCGACGACATGGTGCGCAGCACCGAACCGCTCGTCCGGCTTCTCGGTCAGCGCATCGAGCGGCACGCCGACAACACGGTGATGCTCGAGGTTCTGACCCGGCGTTACTACGGCAACCGCGGCCTCGCCGACATCCGGATCCGGGAGGCCGGCGGGGCGACGTTCGTGGTCGCCCAGCGAGATGCCGGTGACATCGCTTCGGCCGCAGTCGGTTTCGACGCCCTGCCGGCGACGATCGGCGGACTCGCCGAACTCGCCCGCGACACCGCCGCGGTCGATGCCGACATCTACCTGGCGTGGGAGCAGCAACCCGACGACTTCGACGTGCTCGCCGGGACACTGCACGACATCGTCGCCACCAGTTCGCTTCCGCCGCAGGTGCACCGCGTCACCATCACGGTCGCCGGCAGCGCCGATGCGCGGATGCATCACCACGTGACCTTCCGGCCGTCGGCGACGGGTATGGCCGAGGAACGCCTGATCCGCGGACTGCACCCCTACATCGCACAGCGCATGCAGATGGAACGGCTCCGCAAGTTCGACCTCACCCGACTGCCGTCGTCGGACGACGAAGAGGTCTACCTCTTCCGTTGTGTCGCACGGGAGAACGCGTCGGATCGCCGTCTCGTCGCCTTCGCGCAGGTCCGCGACCTGACCGCACTGCGCGACCAGGACGGCCGCCTGCTGACGCTGCCGACCGCCGAAGCCGCACTCGCGTCGTGCGTCGACTCCATCCGGCGCGCGCAGCGCGGCTCCACCAACCTGTCCAGCGCCAACCGGATCATCATGTACGTGTGGCCGCCGATCGACGTCGACGCCGACGTCCTCGACGCGATCGCCGACCACATCCGCGGCACGACACAGGGAGTCGGGCTCGAAGAGGTCCAGCTCATCGCGCGGCGCCGCGACCGCGACACCGGCGAGCTGAGCAAGGTTTCGGTCCACTTCTCGGTCAACCCCACCGGCGGGTTCGACGTCCGGGTCGTCGACCCGACCGACGAGCCGATCGAACCGGTCGACGAGTACCGCCAGAAGGTGCTGCGGGCAGCGAAGCGCAACACCGTCTACCCGTACGAATTGGCCGCCATCCTGGGCGATTTCACCGAGTACGACCTCGACGCCGAGCAGCGTCTGGTGCCGGTCGACCGGGCCAAGGGCCGCAATTCGGCGGCGATCGTCGCCGGTGTGGTCACCACACCGACCGAGAAGTACCCGCGCGGCGTCACCCGCGTGGTCTTGCTCGGCGACCCGACGAAATCGCTGGGCGCGCTGGCGGAACCGGAGTGCAGCCGGCTGGTCGCGGCGCTCGACCTCGCCGAGCAGATGCAGGTCCCGCTCGAGTGGTACGCACTGTCGTCGGGCGCGCGGATCTCCATGGATTCCGGCACGGAGAACATGGACTGGATCGCCCGGGCGCTGAAGCGCATCGTCGAGTTCACGCAGGCCGGCGGTGAGATCAACATCGTCGTGGCCGGCATCAACGTGGGCGGGCAGCCGTACTGGAACGCCGAGGCGACGATGCTCATGCACACCAAGGGCATCCTCGTGATGACACCGGAGTCGGCCATGGTGCTCACCGGCAAGCAGTCGCTGGACTTCTCCGGCGGTGTGTCGGCGGAGGACAACTTCGGCATCGGCGGTTACGACCGCGTCATGGGCCCCAACGGCCAGGCGCAGTACTGGGCGCCGAATCTCGGTGCCGCACGGGATCTTCTGATGGCTCACTACGAGCACACCTACGTGGCGTCGGGCGAGCAGACCCCGCGTCGCGCGATCACGAGCGACCCGGTGGACCGCGACATCTCCGACTACCCGCACGTCCTGGCGGGCAGCGACTTCACCACGGTCGGACAGATCTTCTCGGCGGCCACCAATCCGGACCGCAAGAAGCCGTTCGACATCCGCACGGTGATCCGCGCCGTCGCCGACCAGGACCACCCGGTGCTGGAGCGCTGGGCGGGGATGGCCGACGCGGAGACCGCGGTCGTGTGCGATCTGCACATGGGCGGAATCCCGGTGTGCCTGTTGGGTATCGAGTCGAGGGAGGTGCCGCGCCGGGGATACACCCCCACGGACGGTCCCGACACCTACACGGCCGGCACGCTGTTCCCGCAGTCGTCGAAGAAGGCGGCGCGCGCGATCAACGTGGCCAGCGGAAACCGACCGCTCGTGGTGTTGGCGAACCTGTCCGGTTTCGACGGATCGCCCGAATCGTTGCGCAAGCTGCAACTCGAGTACGGCGCGGAGATCGGCCGCGCAATCGTGAACTTCGAGGGTCCCATCGTGTTCTGCGTGATCTCGCGCTACCACGGTGGAGCGTTCGTGGTGTTCTCGAAGGCGTTGAACCCCAACATGACCGTGCTCGCGATCGACGGTTCGTTCGCGTCGGTCCTCGGCGGTGCCCCCGCGGCGGCAGTGGTGTTCGCCGGCGACGTGGCCAAGCGGGTGAGTGCCGACGCGCGGGTGCGTGAGCTCGAAGCCGAGACCGCCCAGGCCACCGGCCCGGACCGCTCACGGCTCAACGCCGAGCTGGCCGATCTGCGTCAGTCGGTGCGCGCGGAGAAGATCAGCGAGATCGCTGCGGAGTTCGACGCGGTGCACAGCATCCGCCGCGCCGTCGAGGTCGGCTCGGTCGACGCGGTCATCCAGGCCGAGGAGCTCCGGCCCCAGATCATCGGCGCGATCGAGAAGTCGCCGGCGTGGGGTCGGCAGGACTCGCAGGTGGCCAGCTCCTAGAAGTCCTTTGCTTCCTGAGGTGCGCGAATGCCGCGCACCTCAGGAAGCGGGATCACCCGCGCTCGGCGATCTCCTTGATCGCGGCGAGAGTGGCCGGGATGCCCGACAGTGCTGCGTCGCGACGCTGCTCGAGTTGGGCGTCGGCGTCGTCGCCGAACCGTTGCGCGAACAGCTCGAAACCGGCCGGTTGAACGGCCCAGGACTCGGTCAGCGTCGTCCCGTCGTCGTCGGGTTCGATCGTGTACGACCACCGCACGGCGTCGCCGTTGACCATCCAGGCGAACTCGACGGGCTCCTGTGCGGCGACCACCCGCGACTGGGTCTCCCACACCCGCTCGGGTGTCTCGTTGCGGCCGAAGAACCACGCGCCCACCTCCGGTCCGGTCGCGGGCTCCTTCCACCAGCACGCCTTGCAGATCGGGCTCCACTCGCCGGTGCGAGCGATGTCGGTCACCAGATCCCAGACCTGCTGCGGCGTGGCGTCGATGTGGATGGACTCGGAACGGGTGAATCGAGCACTGCGGTCGATGTCGCTGGTCGTCATGGGCCCTTCCTGCGGTCGCGTACCGACCATCCTAGGGAGGGCGCCGCTCAGGGCGCGATGGTCCGGTACCGGGACGGGCTGACCCCGAAGGTCCGGCTGAACGCACGACTGAAGTGCGACGGGTCGCGGAACCCGACCTGTGCGCAGATGTCGGCGACGCCCAGATCGCTCTGGACGAGCAGGTTACGGGCCCGGTCGAGCCGCCGGGCGTAGAGCCACGCCCGAGGTGTGGTGCCGGTCGTGCTGAACAGCTTGTGGACGTAGCGCACCGACATCCCGAGCTCTGCGGCCACCAGTGCGATGGTGTGGTCAGGATCGTGGAGGTGATCGGCCATCGCGTTCTGGACCGCGCGGAGGTCGGCGGCGTGTATCCGGTCGGTCGCGGTGCGAGGTGAGACCTGCTCGGTCATCGCGCCGGCGACCATGTCGAGGACCGCGCTCGCCACCGTGCTCGACGACGGCACGGAGACGCCCTGGACCTGGGCCGCGACATCGACCAGGAAGTTCGACACCAGCCGTCCGATGCCCGAGTCGACCGCGATCGCGCGGCCCGTCGCGTCGTCGACGACGTCGTGGGTTGCCCGCGCGATGAGCTGTTCCCGCGGGGCGCGCACGACGATCTGCTCGAACTCGGTTGCGCCACTGACGACGAAAGGTGCAGTGGCGTCGATGATCCCGAAGGCGCCGTGTTCCAGCAATCCGGTGCGCTCACCCTGTGAGATCGTCGCGGCCCCCTGGGTGATGAGGCACAGCAGATAGTCGTCGGCCGGATCGGATTCGATCATCGCCGGCGTGCGCACGACGGTGTGCGGATCGGCGCGGACCACGCTGACCGACAGGGCGCCGACGGGTCGGGCGACGATCTGTGCGGTGAACGGGCGTCGGTCCTGGGGCCAGTCGATGTCCATCTCGCAGAAGGTGGCGTCGAGGGCCTCGGCCCACCGCACCCGGCCCTCGGCACTCGCAAGCTCGCGGGTGCTCAGTTCCACGGATCCGGCGGTGCGCGCGGAGTCATCCATCGGTGCATTCGCAGTCATTCTCTCCCACCACCTCCACCCATAGTGTTCCAGATCACAAGATATCGCCGACGTGGCCGGCGGCATGACCGAACGAGCCGGCCCCAGACAACAGATATCCGGAACGACAACGGAGAGTCACATGACCGCAGTACAGCCCTCCTACGAGGTCACCCCCAAGTTCGTCGAAGAGATCACGATGGCCGAACTCGAGGCGGATCCGTACCCGTTCTACGAGCGGCTCCGGAAGGAGGCGCCGGTGGCGTTCGTGCCCTCCCTCGGGATGTACATCCTCTCGACCCGCGAGCTGTGCATGCAGATCGCGAAGGATTCGGACAACTGGCCTGCGGTGATCTCCCCGGCGGGCGGGCGCACCTTCGGTCACGGAGCGCTGCTCAACACGAACGGTCCCGAGCATCGCGATCTCCGCGACATGGTCGAGCCGCATCTGCAGCCGTCGGCCGTCGACAACTACATCGACGACCTGGTCCGGCCGTACGCTCGCGAACTGCTCGAACGGATCGAGGACAACGGCTCGGCCGACATCGTCGCCGAATACTGCGAACCGGTCAGTGTCCGGGCACTCGGCGATCTGCTCGGCCTGGGTGACGTGAGCACCGACAAGCTGCGGGAGTGGTTCCACAAGCTCAGCGTCTCGTTCACGAATTCCGCGATGACCTCCGACGGCGAGTTCGCCAACCCGGACGGCTTCGTCCCCGGTGACGAGGCGAAGGCCGAGATCATCGCGCATGTCGACCCCAAGATCGACGAGTGGATCGTCAACCCCGATCACAGCGCGATCTCGCACTGGCTGCACGACGGGATGCCCGAGGGGCAGACGCGCAGCCGTGATGTCATCTACCCCAACCTCTACGTGTTCTTGCTCGGAGCGATGCAGGAGCCGGGTCATGCGATGGCCACCACGCTCGCCGGCCTGTTCAGCCGGCCGGACCAGCTGGAGCGGGTGGTCGACGACCCGGGCCTCATCCCGCGGGCGGTGGGCGAGGGCATGCGGTGGGTCGCACCGATCTGGTCGGCGGCCGTAAAGATCGCCACCGACGAGGTCGTGGTCGGCGGGGTGACGATCCCGCAGAACTCCTTGGTGATGCTCTCCTACGGTTCGGCGAATCAGGACGAGAACGCCTACGACGCCCCGACCGCCTACGACCTCGACCGCGCGGTGATCCCGAACATGACCTTCGGCGGCGGTGTCCATGCCTGTGCGGGAACCTACTTCGCCAACAACGTGATCAGGATCGCGCTCGAGGAACTCCTGGAGACGATCCCCAACATCGAGCGCGACACCGACCACGAGGTCAACTTCTGGGGCTGGGGCTTCCGTGGCCCCAAGGAGCTCCACATCCAGTGGGAGGTCTGAGGCGTGACCACCACACATCGTGTTCGTGTCCAGGGTTCGGACACGCCGCTCGAGGTCGCCGCCGATCAATCGGTTCTCGATGCGGTTCTGCGCGCGGGGGAATGGCTGCCGCACTCCTGCACGCAGGGGACCTGCGGTACCTGCAAGCTCCGAGTACTCGACGGCGAAGTGGCGCACAATGACTCACCCGACTACACGCTGACGCCTGCCGAACGGTGTGCCGGGCTGGCGCTGGGTTGCATGGCCACCCCGTGCTCGGACCTGGTCGTCGAACCGCTGGGCGCCGCGGTCGACGATGGAACGCCCCGACATCCCCTGCGCGATCACGACGGCACCGTCGTCGTCCTGGACGACATCGCCACCGATACGCGCCGACTCGTCGTCGAACTGGACGAGCCGATGTCGTTCAACGCCGGCCAGTATGCGGAGCTGGTGATTCCCGGTACCGGTGTGGGGCGCCAGTACTCGATGGCCAACCCGCCGTCGGAGTCGAAGCTCCTGGAGTTCCACGTCAAGCGCACCGTCGGTGGAAGAGCAACGGAGGGTTGGATCTTCGGTTCGCTGACGGTGGGGGAGCGGGTAGAACTCCGCGGACCGCTCGGCCAGTTCCACCTCGTCCGCGAGCAGGCCGAGCCGGCGATCCTCATCGGCGGCGGTACCGGACTCGCCCCCCTGAAGTCCATCGCCCGCCACGTGCTGGACCACGGCCTGGTACCCGAGCTGTACCTGTACCACGGTGGCCGACGACGCGACGACCTCTACGACGTCGAGTTCTTCCGCGAACTCGAGGCCGGGTACAGCAACTTCCACTACCGGCCGGTCCTCAGCGAGGAGCAGTGGGACGGCGCCACCGGGATGGTCACCGACGTCGTCGTCGAGGACTTCCGGAGCTGTAAAGGGCTGAGCGCCTATCTCTGTGGCCCGCCGGCCATGATCGAGGCCGGCGTCCGGGCGCTGAAACGTCGCCGGATGGCGCCCCGTCTCATCTTCCGTGAGGAATTCACCGTGGCGGCCCCCGTGGCGACCACCGCGGCATCGTGACATCTCGCTCGAATCCGAAAGGCAAGCCATGTACCGACTCACCGTGATCTACGGACACCCGCTCGACCCGGCGGCCTTCGACCGGCACTATGAGAACGAGCATGCCGAGCTGGTCCGCCGTATCCCCGGACTGCGACGGTTCGCCGCGGGCAAGTGCGAGTCCCTGGACGGCACCGAACCGGCCTCCTACAGCGTGGCCGAGCTGTACTTCGACTCCAAAGAGGCGCTCGGCCAGGCCCTCGGCTCTCCGGAAGGCCAGGCCGCGGCCGGTGATGTCGCGAACTTCGCCACCGGTGGAGCCACCATGCTGTTCAGCGACGAGTCGTTGGTGGGGCCCTGAGATGGCTGCTCTGCAAACGGTTCAGAAGATCGGCCCGGTGCTGGACCTGTTCACCGTCGAACGGCCGGAGTGGGGAGTGTCGGAGGTCGCGGGCGAGCTCGGCGTCCCCCGATCGAGCGCGCACGCACTGTTGGCCTCGCTGGTCGACATCGGCCTGCTGCAGTGCCGCGCTCGCGGTCGCTACCGCATCGGCTGGCGCGTCGTCGAACTCAACCAGGCACTCCAGGGCACGGTCGACGTCAAGTCGTGTGCCGCGCCGATCCTGCAGGCGCTGTCCGAGAAACTCGGCGAGACAACCCATCTCGCGGTTATGGAGCGCTATCGGGTGATCTACGTCGACAAGGTGCTCGGCAACCACGTCATCAACGTGTCCGGCGCCCGGATCGGTGCCCAGCTCGATGCGCATTGCAGCGCGGTCGGCAAAGTGCTCCTCGCGCACTGCGATCCGGCCCAGCTGGCCCGCAATCTGACCGACAAGCAGCTCCGGCGGTACACGTCGTCGACCCTGACCGACCCGGACGAACTGGCCGCGGAACTGAAGGGTGTGCTGCGTCGGGGTTGCGCCGTCGACCTGGCCGAAGCTGTGCCCGACGTGCACTGCGTCGCGGCCCCGATCCGCGACGAGATGGGGGTTGTCGTGGCGGCGATGTCGATCACCGCGCCCGCGACCAGATTCGTCCCGGCACAACACGAATTCCGGCGTGCGGTCATCGCGGCCGCCGCCGACGCGTCCCGCGCGCTGAGCACCTCGTCGGGCGACGTGTCCACGCCCATCCGTCTGCCCGAGCGCGAGGTCTCCGTCCTGCACGCGGTGGCGGGATGACCCTGCGGTCACTGTTCCTCAGACCAGAAAGATCATGCCTTCCATGACCGACCATGCCGACCTCGTGCGCGACGCCGCCGATGCGCTGCTCGACGCCTATCGAGACCACGCCCCGATCGAACCCCTGGCCGCGCGGTTCGCGGGCCACCCACTGTCGACCGCGTACGAGATCGCGCTCGCGCAGGTTCAGGACTGGGAGAAGAACGGCGATGTGGTGAAGGGCCACAAGGTGGGGCTGGCCTCCCGTGCCATCCAACGGCAGATGGGTGTCGACCAGCCGGACTTCGGGCACCTCACGGCGAGCATGTTCCATCTCGAGAACGCCCCGATCCCGGCGGGCACCTTCATCCAGCCGCGCATCGAGCCAGAGGTCGCCTTCGTCCTCGCCAAACCGCTTCGCGGGCCGGGGGTCACGGTCGCAGAGGCCACCGCGGCCGTCGACTTCGTGCTCCCCGCACTGGAGATCGTGGACTCGCGCATCCGCGACTGGCGGATCGGCATCTTCGACACCATCGCCGACAATGCGTCGTCGGGCGGGGTGATCCTGGGCGGACGGCCGGTGCCGCTCGTCGACGTCGACCTGCGGATGGCCGGCTGCAACCTGCATGTGAACGGCGACCTCGTCGACACCGGCGCCGGTGGTGCGGTGCTGGGATCCCCGATCAACGCGCTGGTCTGGCTGGCGAACACAGTCGGGCCGCTGGGTGTCACCCTCGAACCAGGCCACGTGGTCCTGCCCGGTTCGATGACCGCGGCCGTGCCGGTCGCGCCGGGGGACACCGTGGTCGCCACCATCGCCGGACTCGGCAGCGTCACCGCGGTGCTGGCCGGCGCGTGAGTGCTCGTGTCCTCGAACCATCAGGAGAAGATGTGACAGACAAAGGAATCGACGATTGGAGTGCGGTTCGCGTCGCCGGCACGCTGCTCGCCGCCGAACACTCGCGGACGCCGCGGACCTCGATCCACCACGAGTGGCCGGGCCTGACACTCGACGTAGCCTATGCCGCTCAGGACATCGCGCTCGCCGATCGGCGCTCGCGCGGAGAGACCGTGACCGGAATCAAGCTGGGCCTGACCTCGCGGGCCAAGCAGAAACAGATGGGCGTCGACGAACCGTCGGTCGCCTGGCTCACCGACGCGATGGTGCTGCCCGCCGGTCTGCCGGTTCCGCGTGAGCGACTCATCCATCCGCGCGCCGAGCCGGAGATCGCCTTCGTGCTCGGGCGGCCCCTCACCGGTCCCGGTGTCACCGCGGCCACAGCACTCGCCGCGGTCGACCATGCGATGGCCGCGATCGAGATCATCGACAGTCGCTACTCGGGGTTCAAGTTCACCCTCGCGGATGCGGTGGCCGACAACAACTCCTCCGGCGTCTACGTGACGGGTCCGGTCATCCGAGATGTCGCGAACGTGGACTTCGGACTCGAGGCGTGCCTTCTGGAGATCGATGGCGACATCGTCGCCACCGCGACGGGCTCGGCGGTGCTCGGACATCCTGCCGAGGCACTGGCGTTCGCGGCCAACACCTTCGGCGCGCGGGGCGTCACCCTGGAGGCAGGGTGGGTCGTCCTCACCGGCGGCATGACGGACGCTGTGCCGGTCGAGCCGGGTAGCCGGGTCGCGGCACACTTCACCACGCTCGGCTCGATCACGATCGCGGGAGGGTGAGATGCCGTTCATCGATGTGACCATCGCCCAGGGGCGTTCACCCGACGAGGTGCGCGCGCTGATGCGCGAACTGACGGCGGCCGCCCACCGTGCGATCGGCGCGCCGATCGCGAACATCCGAGTATGCGTCCGCGAGGTCCCGACCACCCACTGGTCGGCGGGCGACGTCACCGTTGCCGAACGTCAGGCGGCGATCACGGAATCGTGAGGCGCGGGAGGAGCTGCTCGCTACTGTCCACGGGAACTGCAACAAATGGTCCCTGATTCGAAACCGCCGCTATACCTGCAGTCCGGCCGATGACCGGCAGACTTCAACTCGACCGATGGACTTCGATCGAAGTCTAGGAGTCGAGTTGAAGTCTGTTGGTCACGCGGCGCGTCAGCTCTGCTCCCTGGCCGTCCGGGTCGCCGACGTCGATCCCGAGAGTGTTGCGCCCGCTGATGATGCGTCGTTAAACACGGTGCACATGCGGGTGACCGAGCAGGGCAGAGTCGCGATCGCCGCGGACGTGACCGCGGTGATCGGGGAGAAGTCCTGTCGATGATCGACGAACGATCCTGCCCGCGGCCGGAACCCGACGGCGCCGAGGATCGTCGCAGTGTCGGATAACGCCGCGCCGACGGTTTGGAACTATTGCTGAATCAGGCGGCGGTCGGTGCGGCGATGACCACCGCTGGCGCGCCCCGCACCCAGGTGCTGGTGACCATCCCGGCCGACAACACCGATCCGGCGCGGCTGCCGTGGGTCGGTGCGGTCACGGCGTCGACGGCACGACGACTGTCCTGCGACGGTGGGGTGGCCGAGATCGTGCTCGACACCGAGGGCGTGCCGTTGCGGATGGGCACCACGAATCGGCTGTTCCCACACCACTTACGTCGAGCGATCATCGTTCGCGATATCTGCTGTGTGAAATGCGTTGCCCCCGCGGCGCATACGCAGGTCCACCGTCTCGTCCATTGGGCTGATGGTGGTCCGACTGAACTGGACAACGGGTGCTTGCTGTGTCAGCGCTGCCATACCCAGGTCCATCACCATGGCTGGGAGGTGGTGATGGGTCCTGATCGGCATCCGTGGCTGATCCCGCCGGCCGACATCGACCCCCGACGGTTACCCCGGCCTGCCTACAACCGCCGCACCATGCGACTCGACGACGCCCTCGTGTAGTCGCCAACCCTAGAACCACCGCGCCCAGACTCTCCGGCGTCGACTCCGGCGCCACACGACCTTTGACAACTCCACAGGGTGGATGTGTCGGGCTCAGCGAGCCGCGCGGAGTGCGATCTCCGACGCCCGGACATCACTCGCCGGCACGCCGGCGATGCCCCAGTTCTCCGGCGCCACCTCGACAATCTGTCCACGGACGCCCGAGCGTTCAACGTCCAGGTGCTCGACGACGAGGTCGGTGAACGCGGCCAGAAGTTCCGAACGTTGCTGCGGCGGACGGCCTGCGAGCACGATGGCGGTGAAATAGGGGGCTGCCGACCCGCCGTCGGCGACGAGCTGTCCGCCGACGGCGAGGTCGGTCGGGTCGTACTGCACGACGAAGGCGCGTACCCGCTCGATCGGTGAGTCGAGGATGCGGGAGTAGGCCGCACTCGCGGCGGTCAGCAGAGCGGCGCGCTGCTCGGTGGACGCGCTGCCGACGGGGATGTGGAAGTGTGCAACCGGCATGTTGGCTCCGTTCGGGAAGTGCCTGCGTCCGTTTCGGACCGGGCTACTGGATGCCGTGGCGAGTTCCGCCGTCGGCGTTGAGGACGCTGCCGTGCAGCACGGCGGCCTGGGGCTCGAGCAGCATCTCGACGAGCCAGGCGATCTCGTCCAGTGTGGGCAGGCGACCCAGCGAGGTCTTGGCCGTGTACCTGTCCCAGATCTCCTGCGGCGCGGCACCGGTCTCACGCGATTCGGTGTCGACGAAGGCGCGGAGCCGAGGGGTGTCGATGGGCCCGGGCGCGATGGTGTGCACGGTGACACCCCGGGGTCCATAGAGTGCCGAGATTTGTCGCATCAGATTGAACAACGCGGCATTGGCGGTACCCGGTCCCGCGTCGAGGGGCCCCGGTTCGAGTCCGAGTGAACCCGCGACCGCGACGAACCGCGAGCCGTCGGCGAGATGGTCGCGGACTGCTCGCAGCAACCGGACGGTGCCGGCCACCTTGATGTTGGCCGCGGTGGCCAGCAGCGATGGCTCGATCGCGTCCGCGGAGCCGCGCACCGGGAGACCGGCCGCGAACACCGCGAGTCGTACGGGCCCGTCGAGGCAGGATCGGATCGCGTCCACGGACCAGTCCTCGGCGATGTCGGCCGCGCACGGGATGATCAGCTCGTCTGTTGCCGCGAGCTGTTCGAGTTCCTCGGCACGGCGCCCCACCGCGAGAACCCGCATCCCGCGTGCCACCAGGCGTCGTGTGCACACGGTCCCCATCGCGCCGGTCGCGCCGACGACCACACATGTCTCGGTTGTGGACACGGGCCTACTTCCGGATGCGGAGCGTCACCGCGCGCGGCTCGGTGAAGAACTCCCGGGAGTACTGGCCACCCTCGCGACCCAGGCCGCTGATGCCCTCACCGCCGAAGGGCAGCCGGAGATCGCGTTCGAAGAAGGTGTTGATCCAGACCGTGCCGGCCTTCCAGCGAGCCGCCATCCGATGAGCCCGATCGAGGTTCTGCGTGAACAGGATTCCGGCGAGACCGTAGGGGGAGTCATTGGTGATGCGCAGCGCCTCCTCTTCGGTGTCGAAGCCCAGAACCGTCTCGACGGGACCGAAGATCTCCTCACGTGCCGTGCGGGAGTCATTGGTCAGGCCGGTGATGACGGTCGGCGGATAGTAGAAGCCGCCCGCCCGATCGGGGTCGGTGAGTCGTTCGCCGCCGGTGATGATCTTGCCGCCTTCATCCTGCGCGAGTTCGACATAGCTGTGCACCTTGTCGAGGTGACGCTGCTCGATGAGCGGCCCCATGAACGTCGTCGGGTCCTTCGGGTCCCCGACCACGAGCTTCCGCGCCTCCTCGACGAAGCGCTCGACGAACTGCTCGCGGATCGAGTTCTGCACCAGCAGTCGCGAACCCGACAGGCAGACCTGCCCGTTGCCGCCGAAGATGGCCCGAAGGGACATCGGCACGGCCACATCGAGATCGGCGTCGGCGAACACGATGTTGGCCGACTTGCCACCCATCTCGGCCGAGACAGGCGTGTGGTTCGCGGCGGCCGCCTGCAGGATCTTCACGCCCGTGGCACTCGATCCGGTGAAGGTGATGCGGTCGACGCGCGGATCGGAGGTCAGCGGTCCGGCGACGGCCTCACCACCGAAGCCGTGGACGACGTTGAGCACCCCGGGCGGCAGACCCGCCTCGAGCGCGATCTGCGCGAAACGGTTGGCGGTCAACGGTGTCTGCGGTGCCGGTTTGAGGACCACGGTGTTGCCGAAGGCAAGTGCGGGCGCGATCTTCCATGTCGCCAGCATCAGCGGCGCGTTCCACGGACTGATCGCGGACACGACCCCGGCGGGCGGGTAGAGGACGTAGGAGAGCAGATCGCCGTCCGGGTAGGCCTCGTTCGCGGCCATCGAGACGTAATCGGCGAAGAAGCGCAGGTTGTGGGCCACCCGCGGGATCTCGGCGTGCAGCGACTGCGTGATCGTCTTGCCGCCGTCACGGGTTTCGAGCTGTGCCAGCTCCTCTCGGTGCTCGTCGACGGCGTCGGCGACCGCATGCAGGATCGCCGCGCGTTCCTTGGGTGACATCTGCGGCCACGGCCCGTCGTCGAAAGCGGTGCGGGCAGAGTCGATCGCCGCGACGCCGTCGTCGACGGTGCCGCGCGCCACCCGGGCGAGCAGCGCGCCGTCGTGCGGGTCGCGCGACTCGAACGTCGCGCCGTCCGAGGCCGTCCGCCACTCGTTCCCGATGAGGTGGCGAACCTCGGCAGTACCGCTCTGATCGGTGTTTTTCAGATGGCTGGAAAGAGTCATTTCCTCACACCTCCGCCGCGACGGGCGTCTCGTACGTGCGACCCGCGAGTTCCGAGGCCACATCGATGATCATGTCTTCCTGGCCGCCGATCACCCCGCGCCGGCCGAGTTCGAGCAGGATGTCCCGGGCCGGGACCCCGAACTTCTTCGCAGCGCGCTTGGTGGGGTGGAAGAACGTGGAATACACACCCGCGTAGCCGAGCACGAGCGCGGTCTCGTCGACGATCTGCGGCTCGGTCATCAGTGGGGCCACGACGTTCTCGGCGGTGTCGATGAGCGGGAACAGCTCGACGCCGGTGTCCCAGCCCGCGCGTTCGAATGCGGCGGCGAGGACTTCGGTCTGGGCATTGCCGGCACTGGCGCCGAGCCCCCGTAGCGAGCCGTCGATGTAGGTGGCACCGTTCTCGGCTGCGGTGAGCGCGTTGGCGATCCCGACACCGAGGTTGTTGTGGGCATGGAAACCGATGTCCGCGGAGATCGCCTCGCGCAGTGCCGCGACCCGCTCGCCGGCCTGCCGCGGGACGAGCGCACCTGCGGAGTCGACGACGTAAACGACGTCGGCGCCGTAGGAGTCGAGCTTGGCCGCCTGCTCGGCGAGTGCGTCGGGTTCGAGTTTGTGGCTCATCATGAGAAAGGTCATCACGGTGAGACCGTTCTCCTTCGCCCATTCGACAGGCTGCTGCCCGCAATCGGCTTCGGTGCAGTGGACGGCGACGCGGACGGTCGAGATGCCGGCGTCCACCGCCGCCTGCAGTTCGTTCAGCGTCGCGATGCCCGGTACGTAGAGGGCCGCGATGTCAGCGTTGTCGACCGCGTCGACGGCGGCGCGCACGTACTCGGGGTCGGTGGCCGCGGCGAAGCCGTACTGGACCGACGACGCACCGAGACCGATGCCGTGTGCCACTTCGATTGTCGGGACGCCGGCCCGGTCGAGGCCGGCCGCGATGGCGGCGACGTCGCGTGTGGTGAACCGGTGCGAGACACTCGACATCCCGTCACGCAGCGTCGTGTCGACTAGGGTGACCGATCGTGGCCCGCGGGCCGGGGACTGGCTGGTCATCGCAGTGCTCCTGTCTGAAGTGTCACTGTTGCGGCCCTCTCCTGCGCCATCACCTCGGCGACCTGCACGGCGGCCGCGGTGATGATGTCGAGATTGCCTGCGTACGTGGGTAAGAAGTCGCCGGCGCCCACGACCTCGAGCATCACGGTCACCAGATCGCCATCGGTGTCGACGAGCTTGAGGGTGTAACCGGGGACGTAGCGCTGGACCTCGGCGACCATGTCGACCACGGCGCGTTCGATGGCCACGGGATCAGGGTTGCGCACTTTCGCATACACCGTGTCGCGCATGTTCATCGGCGGTTCGGCCGGGTTGATCACCGAGATCGCCTTGGCCCGGTCCGCTCCCGCGACCTGCGCCAGGGCGCGCCCCGTCTTCTCGCTGAACTCGCTCAGATTCTGCCGCGTTCCCGGACCCGCACTCGCCGACGCGATGGCCGCGACGATCTCTCCGTAGGCGGCGTCGGCGGCCTGGTTGATCGCGTGGAGGATCGGGATGGTGGCTTGCCCGGCGCAGCTCACCATGTTCACGTTGGGCGCGTTCACGTGTTCGCGGAGGTTGACCGCGGGGACGACGTAAGGGCCGACCGAGGCGGGCGTCAGATCGATCGCGGTGATCCCCGCGTCGGCGTAGCGGGGCGCGACGGCGGCGTGGACCTTGGCGGAGGTGGCCTCGAAGACGAGGTCGGGGGGCGAGGACTGCCGTAGCAACCAGTCCACGCCCTCGGCCGACGCCTCGAGTCCTTCCTCGCGCGCCCGGCGCAAACCCTCACTGGCGGAATCGATCCCGACCATGTGGACCGGTTCTACGTACTCGGACCGCAGCAGTTTGTACATCAGGTCCGTCCCGATGTTGCCCGATCCCACAATGGCGGCGGTCAACCGGCTCATCGCATGTCTCCTCTGCTCGTGCGCACGTTCGGTCTCGGTTGCCGTCGGCGTGCTCGACACCGAACCTAAGGAGCGGTTGCCGTCTCCGGGGCCAAGGCACGGGCAGTCCGAACGCGGAGCGCATCGGCGGCACCGTTGTTCGGATATCCCGAATGGCGGTGACGGCAGTCACATCTCGTCGCCATGCTGAGGCTCATCAGCCAGCAGCCACCGAGATCCGGTGGCGCCCGATCCACAGGAGAAACGATGACCGAGAACGCCGCACGCTTCGATGTCGCGCACCTCGCCCGTGCCGAACTGTTGACCCCGAAGCCGCAGGAGACCCTCGACTTCTTCACCCGATTCCTGGGCATGTACGTCACCCGGCGCGAAGGCCAGTCCGTCTACCTCCGGGCCTACGAGGACCCCTACCCCTGGAGTCTGAAGATCACCGAGGCCGCCGAGCCCGGGATGGGTCATGCCGGCCTGCGGACCAGCTCTCCGGAGGCGCTCGAACGCCGTGCCGCCTCGCTGCAGGGTGCGAACATCGACACCTCCTGGCACGAAGACGAATTCGGCTACGGCAAGACGCTGGCATACAAGACCGCCGACGGTCACGACTTCGCGCTGGTGTGGGAAGCCGAGACCTACGTCGCGCCACCGGAACTGCAGAGCAAGATCCTCACCCGGCCGTCGAAGAAGCCGTTGCAGGGGATTCCGGTCAAGCGCATCGACCACCTCAACCTGATGGCCTCGGACGTCACCGCGGTCAAGACCGAGTTCGAACGCCACCTCGGGTTCCGCACCACCGAGCGCGTCGTCGACGGTGATGTCGAGATCGGCGCCTGGATGAGTTCGAACATCCTCGGCCACGAGGTCGCCTGCATGCGCGACATGACCGGCGGGCGCGGCAAACTGCATCACCTCGCCTTCTACTACGGCACGGGTCAGCACAACATCGACGCCGTGGAGATGTTCCGCGAGTACGACATCCGCATCGAGGCCGGCCCGGACCGACACGGGATCACCCAGGGTCAGTTCCTCTACGTGTTCGAACCCGGTGGCAACCGCATCGAGTTGTTCGGCGAGTCCGGATACCTGCATCTCGATCCGTCCGCCGAGACGAAGACCTGGCAGATGTCCGACATCGACACCGGTCTGGCCGTCGGCGGTGCGAAGCTGCCGTGGGAGACCTACTTCACCTACGGCACGCCCAATCCGCTCCCGCTCGACGAGCACATCACCGCCTTCGCCGACTTCGGACCGGGCGGGCCCGCGCCGGAGGCCGAGGCGGTCGTCGAACTGATGCCCGACGAGATCGAGCACTCCCGTGCCGTGGCCGATGCGCCGGTCTGAGCCGGGTCGATCGGTTCGATCAGAACAGGAGACTCCTTGACTGTCATCGACATCACCAGGGTGTCGTCGTCCGACGACATGCCCGACCATCCGCCGCGGATCGCCGACACCCTGTACCACGACCTCGTGTCGCCCGAGGAGGTAGTCGAGGTCCGTCGCAGGGTTCGGCAGGTCGCGCTTCGCGACGTCGCGCCGGTGGCCGACCGGATCGCGCGGGGCGACGAGCGACTCGACGGCTTCCCACGTGACGTGTTCGATCGGCTGGCCACGGCGGGGATCTACCGCATCCCCTTCGCGGCCGATGTCGGCGGCGACGGACTGGCTCACCCGGCCACCGCGACGGCCACCGCCGTCGAAGAAGTGGCGTACTTCTCCAACAGCGTCGCCGCGATCTTCGACGTCCACTGCATCCTCGCGGGCAATGCCGTCAACCAGGGCACGCCGAGCAGCGCCGCAGGTGGCTGGCCCCGGTCGTCGCCGGCGAGATCGTCGGCTCCTTCGCCACCAGCGAGCCGGCCGCGTCGAGCGATCTCTCACCCGAGGCGGTCCAGACCGTGGCGCACCGCCGCGGCGACGGATGGGTGCTGAACGGGCGCAAGCGGTGGATCACCAATTCCGTCGTCGCCGCGTTCGTCGTGGTCCTCGCTCGCACCGGTGACCGGCTCTCGACGTTCATCGTCCCGACCGACACCCCGGGGGTCCGGGTGGGTACGCCGGATCGCAAGCTCGGGAACAAGGGCCAGATTACCGCCGACGTGCACCTCGACGAGGTGGAGCTGGGGCGTGAGTCCCTGCTCGGGACCGAGGGCGGCGGGCTGAAGGTCGCCCTGCAGACGCTGACCTACGGACGTATCGGGATCGCGGCGGCGGGTGTGGGCATGGCGCAAGCCGCCTTCGACCGCACCGCTGCCCACCTGCGCACCCGGGTGGCCTTCGGCGAACCGCTCGCAGCCCGGCAGCACTGGCAGTTCCTGATGGCCGACCGCGCGACCGAGATCGCGATCTCGCGCGACCTGTACATCAAGGCCGCGATGCGGCTCGACGCCGGAACGCGCTTTCCCGAACCGGAGGCGGCGATGGCCAAGCTGCGCGGCACCGAGGTCGCGGTCCAGATGGCCCGCGACGCGGTCCAGGCGTTCGGCGGCTTCGGATTCACGCAAGAGCTCGGCGACGACGACTCGTCGGGTCCGGTCGAGGCCCTGTACCGGGACAGCAAGATCGGGGAGATCTACGAGGGCGCCAGCGAGGTACAGCGGTGGGTGCTCGCGCGGCAGATCTTCGGTCGCGACGTCGTGGGCTGATCGACGCGCTGACGACCTTCCGGGCCGTCGTCCACCCCGGTGGGCGGCGGCCCTTGGCGTCGCGGGACCAAATCGGGGCATGGTGGTGTTGTGCACGGTGACGCCCTCCGAGCGCCGTCGCTCGACGGAGCCGGGGGAGCGTCAGCAGGAGGAAACGTGAGCAACACCTACCGCAAGACCCCCGAGGCGTTGAACCGCCTCACCGACATCCAATACCGCGTCACCCAGCGTGACGGCACCGAGCGTGCCTTCGACAACGAGTACTGGGACAACCACGAACCCGGCCTCTACGTCGACGTCGTGTCCGGACAGCCGCTGTTCTCGTCGACCGACAAATACGACAGCGGCACCGGCTGGCCGAGCTTCACCCGGCCCGTCGAGCCCGACGCGGTCGCCACCAAGACCGACCGCACCCTGTGGATGCGACGCACCGAGGTGCGCTCGTCCGGCGCCGACAGTCACCTCGGGCACGTCTTCGACGACGGGCCGCGCGAGGCCGGCGGACAGCGCTACTGCATGAACTCCGCCTCGTTGCGGTTCATCCCGGTTGGCGAGCTCGAGGCGGAGGGGTACGGCGAGTACGCCGGCCTGTTCGGCGGCACGCACACCACGAATTCCCACACCACCGATACCCAGGAGGAGAACGCATGACGACCGACCCCGGCCAGATCACCGTCCGTCCCGGCACCGAGACCGCGGTCCTCGCGGGCGGATGCTTCTGGGGGATGGAAGACCTGATCCGCAAGCAGCCCGGCGTCCTGGACACCCGGGTCGGCTACACCGGCGGACAGAACGACCACGCCACCTATCGCAACCACCCCGGTCACGCGGAGGCCGTCGAGATCGTGTTCGACCCGACCCAGACGTCGTATCGCGACATCCTGGCGTTCTTCTTCCAGATCCACGACCCGACCACGCGCAACCGGCAGGGGAACGACGTCGGCACGAGCTACCGCTCGGCGATCTTCCCGGTGACACCGGAACAGGAGAAGGTCGCCCGCGACACCATCGCCGACGTCGATGCGTCGGGGCTGTGGCCCGGCAAGGCGGTCACGACGATCGAGGAGCTGGGTCCGTTCTGGCAGGCCGAGCCCGAACATCAGGACTATCTGCTCAATTTCCCGAACGGGTACACCTGCCACTTCCCGCGCCCGGGATGGGTGCTGCCGAAGCGGGACGCGGCGTCCACGCGGTGACGCGCGAGGCCGGCTGACAGTGCCGACGCCCGTCGACGGTCATGCGACAACGACCGTCGACGGGTTCGTCGGCGTATGCTGGGGCGATGTAGCACTCTGCTACACACGCGCGGGAGGTGTGCGATGAGCACCGGTACGGACAAGGTGACCCGGCTGTCTGCCGCATTGGTGACCGATGCGGCCCGGGAGGGCGCGCGAGAGCAGCGGTCGGCGCGGCAGCAACTCGAACACTGGGCGCGTCTCGGGCGCAGCGTCTCGCAGCGCACCACCGCGTCGCGTCAGCGGGTCGAGGCCGCGCTGGCGGGCGATCTGTCGGGAGAGGTGCTGACCGCAGAGGAAGCCGTCGTCTACGACGCCGAGGTCGACGCCCATCTCGAAGCGCGGCTCGCGACCGACGACCACGTGGTTCGTCGTGCCTCGGCAGGGTTGTCCTCGGTGGTCGTCGATGACGCCGGACGGCTCGTCGAACACCGCCCCGACGGGACGAGCGTCATCCTCGAGCAGTGACTCCGCGGCTCGATCTGGTCGTCGGATGCAACGGCGCGGGTAAGTCGACGCTGGTCGAGCGTCATCTGCAGCCCCTGCTGCATGTGCCCTTCGTCAACGCCGACCTGATCGCCCGGCAGCGGTGGCCCGACTCCGCGGAAGCCCATTCCTACGACGCCGCCCGGTTGGCGGCGGCGACCCGCGACACTCTCATCGAGCGCGGCACCTCGTTCATCGCCGAGACGGTCTTCTCGCACCCCTCGAAACTGGAGCTCATCGAACGTGCGCATACCGCCGGATACCGAGTCGCGCTGCACGTCGTGATGATCCCCGAGGCTCTCGCGGTCCATCGCGTCCGATTGCGCGTGGACAGTGGCGGGCACGCGGTCCCCGAGGTCAAGATCCGCGAGCGGTTCCGACGCCTGTGGCCGCTCGTCCGGACGGCCATCGCGCGGAGTGACCTGGCAACCGTGTACGCCAACGAGCAACCGACCACGCGCATCGTCGCGCGGTACGTCGACGGTCTGGTCGCCGGCGTACCCGACTGGCCGGACTGGACGCCGGGTGCGCTGACGGATACGAAGGCACGATGACTTCCCTCGATCGAGCCGGCCGGCTTCTCGTCGTCGGCGCTGTCAACGTCGATCTCGTGGTGGCGACCGACCGTCTGCCGGGGCCCGGTGAGACGGTCGTCGGTCCGTCCGTGACACGTCACGGCGGCGGCAAGGGTGCGAACGCCGCCGTCGCCGCGGCGCGTGCGGGTGCCGGGGTGCGATATTGCGGCGCTGTGGGTTCCGACGACATGGGCGCGAGCGCACTCGCCGAACTGCGGGACTCCGGTGTCGACGTGACGGACGTGGACGTGCTCGACGGCGTCGCCACCGGGATGGCGCTGATCGTCGTCGATCCGCACGGGGAGAACCAGATCGCCGTCGGGGCAGGCGCGAATGCCGTCCTCGGCACCGACGAGGTCCGTGCCGTGGTCGACCGTGCGGCGGGCTGGGCCGGCTGTGTCCTCGTCAGCACCGAGATCCCGGCCGACGCCGTCGCCGCGGCGGTCACGACGGCCGCCGCCCGGGGTATCCGCTGCGTCGTCAACCCCGCCCCGGTGTTGCCGTCGACCGTCGACCTGATGGCGTCGGCGCCGGTACTGACGCCCAACTCCTCTGAACTGCGGGACCTGTACGGACTCGTCTCCGAGGGTGTGGCCGCGCCGGAGATATCGGCGGCCGAACAGGCGACGGCGGTCGCATCCCGAACGGGCGCACCGGTTCTCGTGACCCTCGGTGCCGATGGCGTCCTGATCGCCGACCCCGCGTCCGAGGTGATCTCGCTCCCCGCCGGACGGGTCGCGCGGGTCGTCGACACGACCGGTGCGGGTGACACCTTCAACGGCGTGTTCGTGGCCGCGCTCGCCGCCGGCTCGACGGTCGTCGAGGCGGCGAGACGTGGTGTCGCGGCGGCGTCGCTGTCCGTCGCGGCGGTCGGTGCCCGGGCCGGGATGCCGAGCGACGACGAGATCCGCCGCGCGATGTGAGCGGAACCGGCCGAGAGGGAGCCGCTAGCGGGTGGCCGGTTTCGGCCGTTTCATGAACCGGTGGTGGTCGTCGCTGGGCAGGAAGTAGTCGCCCTGCCCGCCCGCGCGCAGCAGCGGTCGAGCGCCGGCCGTGTCGTACGTCTGGTCGTCGCGCAACAGATGGGTGGCGATGTGGATCTTGACCACCTCGCCCAGCACCATCCAGGTGTCGACGAGGTCGCCTGCGGCCGTGCGTAATTGGAACGACTGGGTGGTTCGGCACTCGAAACTCACCGGACTCTCGCCGACCCGTGGCGGGGCCACGAGATCAGAGGCGAGGCGCGTCAGGCCGGCGACGTCGAACTCGTCCTCGCCGGCGGGCACCGCAGCCGAGGTGGCGTTCATCTGCTCGCCGAGATGGTCGGTGGCGAGGTTCCAGACGAACTCGCCGGACCCGATCGAGTTGGCGACGGTGTCCTTGTAACCGACGCTGGCGAAACCGACGATTGGCGGCGTGTAGTTGAAGAGGTTGAAGAAGCTGTAGGGAGCCAGGTTGCCGACACCGTCGTCGGACACCGTCGAGATCCAGCCGATCGGCCGCGGCGCGACGATGGCATTCACCGGGTCGTGGGAGAGTCGGTGGCCCTGCGACGGCTCGTAGGAGTGGTAGGTCGTCACCATCGCCACGGTACGTCAGCCCGCCAACCGTTCCATCGCCTGCGTAAGGTGAGGTGCGACCGACCACCGCGCACATCGACGATCGGGACCGCCGTGACCCTCTCCTCCGCCTCTGACCTGCGGACCTTCGCCAACATCCGGGACCTGGGCGGTATGCGGGTCGCCGGCGGCGGCGTCACCGCCGCCAACGTGCTGATCCGCAGCGATGCCCCGTATCCCGACGACGAGGACCCCGTCGGCCTGCCCTGGCCGCCGGCGACCGTCGTCGATCTGCGCGACCCCACCGAGCTGGGCCGGATGGCCGTCACCTGGCCGCCGAACGTTCGCGTCGTGCACCGTCCGGTGTCCTCGGGTGCCCGCGTCGACCGCCTCGCCGACACCGCGCTCGTCGAGATCTACACCGCGATGATGCGCACGGGCGGGCATCGACTCACCGCCGCGCTGAACGAGTTCGACTCCGAGGGCGCGACGCTCGTGCACTGCGCTGCCGGCAAGGACCGGACCGGGGTGATCATCGCGATCGCTCTGCTGTTGGCGGGCGTCGACGAGGAAGCGGTCGTCACCGACTATCACCGGACCGAGGACGGCATCGCCGGGGTGTTCGCGCGTCTGCGGTCCCGCAAGCGGATCCCGGCGGGCACCACGCTGGACGCCCCGATCCTGCGCACCCCGCGCGAGGCCATCGAACTCGTCGTCGGGGACGTGACCGGTGCGCGCGGCGGTGCGTGGGGATGGTTCGAGGAGCACGGCGGCGACGTCGACCACTTCCGGGGCTGGGTCTCGAGGTTCGTGCGTCCCGAGGGCGAGGAGGCCGGGCGTGACTGACGAGAACACTTCGGAATCAGCCCAATTCAGCCCGGGTGTCGTGGCAGCCGTGCTCGCGCACATGAACGACGATCATGCCGACGACTCGCTGCTGATCTGCCGTGTGCTGGGCGGGCGGCCCGATGCGGTCGCGGCGCGGATGACCGGATTCGACCACGAGGCAGCGACGTTCGACGCCACGGTTCTCGAGGGGGTCGTCGGGGTGCGGCTCGCCTGGGATCGCCCGGTCCGCGATCGTGGCGACGTCCGCACCGCGGTCGTCGCGATGTTCCGTGCGGCGCAAGAACGTTCGGGTACCTCTGCGCCCTGAGGGTCACGTGCTCCCGCGAACCATCAGTTCGACCGGGAGGCGGCGGGATTCGACGTCCCGCCCGGCGGCGAGGTCGAGGAGGCCGCGCACCGCGGTCTCGCCGATCTCCCGAGCGGGGGAGCGGACCGTCGTGAGCGGCACGGGGAGCTGGGCGGCCACCGGGATGTCGTTGTAGCCGATCAGGGCGAGGTCGTCGGGGATGCGGAGTCCGAGGTCGCGGGCGACACCGAGGACTCCGATGGCGATGGTGTCCGACACCGCGAAGATCGCCCGGGGACGGTCCGGACGATCGAGCAATGCACGCCCGGCCGCCGTCCCGCCGTGAACCTCGAAGTCGGAAGCGACGATGCGGTCGTGGGACAGCGTGATCCCGGCATGAGCCAGCTCGGCGCGGAACCCGCGGAGCCGGTCGGTGGCCGTCGTGGCGTGGCCGGGCCCGCCGATGACGGCGAGGTCGGTGTGACCGCGCTCCAGGAGATGCCGGGCGGCGATGCGTCCGCCGCGCACGTCGTCGCCGCCGACGAAGGGGAGTCCGGCCTCGGCGTGCCGGGTGAGGGTGAGCATCGGGAGGTCGCCGACCCGCAGGGACTCCACGAAGTCCCGGCCCGGCAGGTGTAATCCGCTGAGCAGCAGACCGTCGACCTGCCGGCCGACGAGGAGTTCGATGGCCCGTCGCTGAGCGGCCTCCTCGTCGGGCGGGGACGACAGCAGGACCGAGTACCCGGCCCGGGTGGCCGCCTGTTCGATGCCCTGGTAGGTCGTGGCCACGACGCCGTCGGTGAGGCGGGTCATCACGACCCCGATCGTGGTGGTTCGGCGGGTCCGCAGGCTGGCCGCCCACACATTGCGCTGGTAACCGAGTTGGTCGGCCACCTCCCGCACCCGCAGAGCCGACGCCGACCACCCGTCGGCGGGCTCGGACTGTCGCAGCACCCGGGAGGCGGTGGACACGTGTACGCCGGCACGCCGGGCGATCTCCTTCAGCGTGGGGGCGCGCTGACCACTGACCACGCTGATCCTCTCTCTTCCTCATTGACCCGATGGGCATCGAACACCTACCTTAGGCGATGCAAACGTTCGTGCAAACGTTCTCGTCGACGGCCCTCGGTCCGCGCGAGTCCCATTCTCGACGGAGGTCCGCCATGTCCCGCACCAGCACGTTGCCCCAGCTCTTCGCCCTGGACTCGTTGCTCGACGCCGACGAGATCGCGATCCGTGACAGCGTGCGGGACTTCGCGGCGTCGAAGTTGCGTCCGCACATCGCCGACTGGTTCGAGGAGGCCCGGCTGCCGGCCCGCGACATCGCCCGCGAGCTGGGCGGGCTCGGAGCGCTCGGCATGCACCTCGAGGGTTACGGCTGCCCCGGGATGAGCGCGATGTCCTACGGATTGACGTGCCTGGAACTCGAGGCCGTCGACTCCGGCATCCGAAGTCTGGTCTCGGTGCAGGGCTCGCTGGCGATGTTCTCCATCCACCACTGGGGTTCGGAGGAGCAGAAGAACGAGTGGCTGCCGCGGATGGCGGCGGGCGAGGCGATCGGCTGTTTCGGCCTGACCGAGCCCGACTTCGGGTCCAACCCGTCGGGGATGCGCACCCACGCCAAGCGGGACGGCGACGACTGGGTGCTCAACGGGACGAAGATGTGGATCACCAACGGTTCGATCGCCGACGTCGCGGTGGTGTGGGCGCAGACCGACCTCGCCGACAGTCCCGGCGGCATCCGCGGGTTCGTCGTCCCGACCGACACACCGGGGTTCTCGGCGCCGGAGATCACCAAGAAGATGTCGCTGCGCGCCTCGGTCACCTCCGAGCTCGTGTTCGACGACGTGCGCCTTCCCGCCTCGGCGATGCTGCCGAAGGCGGAGGGGCTGCGCGGACCGCTGACCGCTCTCGGCGAGGCCCGCTTCGGGATCATCTTCGGAGCGATGGGTGCCGCCCGCGACTGCCTCGAGGCGGCCATCGAGTACGCGCAGTCCCGCCAGGTGTTCGACAAGCCGCTGGCCGGCTACCAGATCACCCAGACCAAGATCGCCGACATGGCGCTCGAGGTGGGCAAGGGTCACCTGCTGGCCTACCACCTCGGCCGTCTGAAGGACCGCGGCGAACTCACGCCCGAGCAGGTCAGCACCGGCAAGCTGAACAGCACCCGCGAGGCGATCGCGATCGCCCGCGAATGCCGAACCATCCTGGGCGCGAACGGCATCACTCTGGAGTATCCGGTGATCCGGCACGCCAACAACCTGGAGTCGGTGCTCACCTACGAGGGGACCTCGGAGGTCCACCAGCTCACGATCGGGCGCGCACTCACCGGGTCGGCGGCGTTTCGCTGAGGCAGTCGGGCGCCTGGCGGTAACCACCGGCGCCCACGGAACGTGGCGCAGTGGGTTACGTTGGACGAGCACGCCGAACAATGCGCGTCCGTGGTCGTTCGCTCACGTCGGGCGTCGAAAGGGGTTCGACCATGACCGATCCGGCTGACGATGACGTTCACCGCAAGATCGCGGATCTGGCGCGTGAACTCCACGGCGACGACTCCGACGAGCAGGTTGCGAAGACGATCGTCGAGAACGCGCTGGTCGACATCCCCGGAGTCGCGTACGCCGGCCTCACCGTCGCAATCGACCGAAAATCGATCGCGTCGTTCGGGTCCACGCACGACGTTGCCGACGTACACGACCGTATTCAAGCGGAACTCGGTGAGGGACCGTGCATCTCGGCAGCGCTCGCCGATCGCATCGTCCGAGTCGACGACCTCGAGAACGAGCAGCGCTGGCCCGAATACCGCCGCCGCGCGCTCGTCGAGACGCCGATTCGTTCCGTCCTGTCGTTCCAGCTCTTCGCCGACACCACGTCGATCGGGGCGTTGAACCTCTACGCCGACGAGCCGTTCGCCTTCGACCTTCACGCCGAGGACATCGGGGTGGTCTTCGCGACGCATGCCGCCCTCGCGTGGAACAAGGTGAAGAAGGACAAGCAGTTCCACAGCGCCCTGGCCAACCGGGACGTCATCGGTCAGGCCAAGGGCATGCTGATGGAACGGTTCGACATCGACGCGGTGGCCGCCTTCGACCTGCTGAAGCGCCTGTCGCAGGACTCGAACACCAAGCTGGTCGACATCGCGCGTCAGATCACCGTCACACGGTGACCTGACGCGACCCTTCGAGGCTCGTCGCTTGCGCTCCTCGCACCTCAGGGGGCAGGAGACCCGCTCCCTGCATCTCACGGGGCAAGGTTGGTCACTCGGTGACGGTGAACTCCACCGTGCTCGGCCCGACCTGATCCTGGGTCAGAGCGCGTCCCGCGTCCTCGATGGACTCGAAAGTCTTGACATACGGCGCCATTCCGCAGAGTTCGAGGGGGCGGGTCACCGCGCGGCCACCCACGACCACCACTGGGACGAATCGGCGACCGGCGTCGTCGATGAACGAACGCAGTAGCACCAACCCGACGGTTCCGAAGAAGTTCAGGCCCGAGAAGTCGAGGACGATGCCGTCGACGGGGCCGCTGATCACGCGGTCGAGAGCGGCGGCGAAGTCGGCCGCCGAGTCGCGGTCGACGCTGCCGGAGAAGCCTTGCACGCAATACGATTTCGGGGAGACCAACTGGTGGGAATGGGCCTTCGGCGCGGACTCCGCAGTGGGATCGAACGCCGAACGAAAGATGGTCGAAGAGGTGAGAGCCATGATGTTCTCAATTCAGTCAAGTGCGTCTGGCCACGACCGTCACTTCTGGATCGGAAGCCTTGGTGCTGCACCGAATCGACGTCAGTACCCCAAGTTCACGATCACCCGGTCAGAGGGATTGAGCGTGATGGTGGAAAGCGAGAAGGCCCTGGGCGCCCAACGCTCTAGAACGCAGCTTCTACCTGAACCGCATCTCTTACCCTACGTTGCACAAGAGCGACCTACAAGGTTGTGCCCACTTCGGCAGTTTCTATGCGGTGTGTTCCTGCCACGCGACGCCCTGACCAGCCGAGGGCCGCCGTGGCTGGACGCCGCCGGGCGACCGTGGTTGGGTGGACTCGGATATGCGTCGAACCCGGTGCGCACATCAGTCCTGTTCTGGATGCGGCACGAGGTCTGCGCATCGATCTCGAGCTGTCTTCGAAGTCTGGTGGTGAGAATGGCGTCGGGTGACCGGGGCGATCACGACGATTACAGTGATGTCCTTCCGGCTCTGCGGACCATGCACGAGGAGAAGGACGACGCTCGTCGTGCCCGGCTGCGGGAGGACGTCATCGCGAGGTGCCTGCCCCTGGCAGACCATGTCGCCAGGCGCTTCTCGGAGCGCGGGGAACCCATTGACGACCTGCGTCAAGTGGCGCGGATCGGTCTCATGCATGCCGTCGACCGTTTCGACGTCGAACGAGGCAATAATTTCCTGGCCTTCGCGGTCCCGACCGTCATGGGCGAGGTCAAGCGCTACTTCCGCGACAGCACCTGGTCCATCCGCGTGCCACGCCGGGCCCAGGAGGCGTCGCTCAACATCGCCAAGGCCAGCGAGGAGTTGCTGCAGTCCCTCGGACGGTCGCCGCGCCCGAGTGAGATCGCCCAGCACCTCGGGCTGCCCGTCAGCGAGGTGATCGAGGGCATGGTCGCCCGGTCGGCCTACACGGCGAGCTCGATCGATGCCGAAGCCGGTTCGTCGACCGACGGCTGGACGCTGGCCGACACCCTCGGCGACGAGGACGCGCGACTGGAACTCGTCGAAGAATTCGTCACGCTGCAGCCGGCCCTCGAGCGGCTGACCGAACGCGAGCGCACCATCCTCACGTTGCGGTTCTTCAAGTCCATGTCGCAGAGCGAGATCGCGCGTCAGGTGGGGATCTCCCAGATGCATGTGTCGCGCTTGCTGACGCGGATTCTCGAGACCTTGCGATCGGAAGTCGTCGATGACGATGACGAGAACTCCAGGCCGGGATCGCAGGCCGACAGCGAGCGTGCCGCGACGAAGGGCCGCGGCACGCCACGCGGGTTCACGGCTTGAGAATCACCTTGACCATTCCGTCGTCCTTCTTCTGGAATGTCTCGTAGGCCTTCGGTGCCTCGCTGAGCGGTAGTTCGTGGGTGGCGAAGGTGTCGACGCCCAAGGGGTCGTCGTCGGTCAGCAGCGGCATGATGTCGTCGACCCAGCGCTTCACGTTCGCCTGACCCATGTGCAGCCGGATCTGCTTGTCGAACATGGTCAGCATCGGCAGCGGGTCGGCCGCGCCGCCGTAGACCCCGGAGAGCGAGATCGTGCCGCCGCGTTTGACGATGTCGATCGCCGAGTAGAGCGCGCCCAGCCGATCGGTACCCACCTCCGACATCGCCTTGCGGGCGACGGCGTCCGGCAGCAGGCCGACGACGCTCTGCAGCGCCTTGTTGACCGGCGACCCGTGGGCCTCCATCCCGACAGCGTCGATGACCGAATCGGTACCCAGTCCTCCGGTCAGGTCGCGGATGGCGTCGCCGACGTTGTCGACCGCGTCGAAGTTCACGGTCTCGATGCCGCGGGCCTCCGCCCGGGCGAGTCGCTCGGGCACGCGGTCGACACCGATGACCCGCGCTCCCTGGTGCGCGGCGATGCGGGCAGCCATGTCGCCGATGGGGCCGAGGCCCAGCACCGTGACGGTTCCGCCCTGGGGGATCTCGGCGTAGGTGACGGCCTGCCAGGCCGTCGGCAACACGTCCGAGAGATAGACGAACCGCGAGTCGGGCTTCTCCAGCGGCACCTTGATGTGGGTGAACTGGGCCTGCGGCACCCGAAGGTACTCGGCCTGCCCACCGGGCACGGAGCCGTAGAGCTGGGAATAGCCGAACAGCGCGGCGCCCATCCCTTGCTCGGTGACGCGGGTCGTCTCACACTGCGTCATGAGGCCCTCGTTGCAGAAAAGGCAAGAGCCGCAGGAGATCTGGAAGGGGATGACCACACGGTCGCCGACCCGCAGGTCGCCGGTGTCGCTGCCCACCTCCTCGACAATCCCCATCGGCTCGTGCCCGAGGATGTCGCCCGCCTGCATGAACGGACCGAGAACCTCGTAGAGGTGGAGGTCCGACCCGCAGATGTTGGTCGAGGTGACCTTGATGATGGCGTCGGTCGGTTCGATGATCTTCGGGTCGGGCACCGTCTCGACCGAGACGTTTCGCTTGCCCTGCCAGGTCACTGCACGCATTCTCTAGGCCTTTCCGTTGTCGGCTCGACGCTCGTCGCGAATCTCCTCGAGGCGGTCGTCTCGTCCTCGTTCACTCTTTCCGGCGTGTTCCACCGGGAAGTCGTGGAACCGCTCCTCATAGCGTTCGGCTTCCTCGGCGGTGGTCTCGGGCTGGATCGGGTCCTGATGGGCCCGATCGCCGTCCCGGGCTGCGCGACGTCGCAGCAGGACGCGGCTGCCGATCAGCAGTCCGATCGCGAGCAGACCCATGACGACGGCGCCGACCGCCAGCCACACCGTCGCATCGCGGTCGCTCGCACCGGCGGCGATGGCGATGCCGGCGAGCACCAGCATCAGTCCGAGGCAGACGAAGCCGAGTAGGCCGACGGCCTTCAGTCCTCGCGACTTTCGTGCCGGGCGCCGCGCGATGGCCTCACGCGACGCGACTTCTCGTTCAGGTGTCAGATCTGGCATGGTGCACTCCCTGCGCTGTCTGGTCGGGCTCGGTGGCCGGCGTGCTCGACACCGGCCTCGGTGCGGAGGGTTTACCGCGAGCGGCCGGCGATGAAACGTCGCCCCACCGCGCCCGCGTCGGTCATGGGACGGATGGAGACGTGAATCTCATCGAGTCATGATCTGGGTAAACGCTCTGCTAACGTGTCGACACGTGTTCGGGGGGGCACGTTCAGCGCGGCAAGGTCCTCCGGCCGCGGTTTGGAACACGGAATCACGGGGCACTCATGACCAGACCAGCCGAGATCGGCACCACCAATCAACGGGCGAAGAAGACTCATTTGATGACCGATTCCGACGCGACGTCCCAGCTATCGATCGACGGCGGTACGCCGACGGTCCTGCGGGTTCCGGCCGCCACCGATCGTCTCGCGCTGGTGCGCGCTCTGGTCGAGACCGCGCTGTACATCGACGACTGGGCGCTTGACGACGTCATCGACGCCAAGGTGGCCGTGGACGAGATCTGCTCGCAGATCATCTCCGCCGCCGCTGAGGAGTCGTCCATCGAACTGACCCTGCACATGTCGTCGCAGGGCGTGATCGGCGAGATCCGGGGGGAGCTCGTCCCGGACGTGACCCTGAAGCAGTCGACTTTCGGATGGCGGATCGTGCAGACCGTCACCGACACCCACACGATCTCCTACGACGAACCGCTCCCGGGTGCCGCCTCCCGCGGCGTCGTCATCGGGTTCTCGAAGTTCCGTCGCTGACCCGGAGCCACTCGTCGCCTGCGGTGTCGTAGGCGACCAGGCCGCGGTCGGCGAACGCGCGCAGCCACCCCTCCATGGGCCAGGTGCCCCATCGCCGGTGGAACACCCGTGCGTTGCGGAGGATGTCCGCAAGGTGTTCGACCGGCGGGTTCGAGACCGGATGGTGCTGGTGGTAGGCGTGTGCGCCACCAACCCAGGCGATCCGAAACCCGTTGTCGCGCGCGGACATCGCGAAGTCCGTGTCCTCGCCGCCGTAACCGCGGTAGCCGGGGTGGAAGCCGCCCAGGGCGAGCCAATCGGTCGCCCGGACCGCGAACGACAGCGACCAGAAGAGCATCAGCTCCGATGAGAGTTGTGTCTGCCCGGTTCCCGGTGACGGACGCGCCGGGTGCGGATCGGTGAACCGGGCGAGCTCGCGCGCATCGAAGGTCGGCTGGTCGCAGGGGAGGTAGGTGACCGGGCCGCAGTAGAGGACTTTCAGGTCCGGTGTCGCCGTGCACGAGCGGAGGTAGCGCTCGAGCATGTCCGGGCCGGGGATGCAGTCGACGTCGAGGAACACCAAGAGCGAGGCCCCCGCGGTCATGGCGGCCGTGGCGCCGGCGTTCCGGGCATCGGCGAGTTGCAGGGTGTCCGGGTCGTCGTTGGCGAACCGGATGACCTCCACCGGATGACCGTCGGTGACAGATGTGATGTCGGGGTCGTCCATGGCCACCACGTAGTGCAGGTCGGGCCGCCGGGTCGAATGGGCGAACGCCTCGAGTTGTCGTCGAAGGTGGCGGTGCCGCCCCGACACGATCGTGATGACGGCGGCCACCTCGGGGACGCCGGTCATCGGTGCGCGACCGCCTCGATCGCCCGCGCCGCACGTTCGGCGGCGCCGGCGGTGTGCCACCGCGACCACTCCGGCGACGAACTCCCGGCGGTGTCGAGAATCGAGCGCCAGCGTTCGGCGGACGGCCATGACGACGTGACGAGGGCGAGTTCGGAGCGTGCGAGGGTGTTGCCGGTTGCCCGTTGTTCGGCGAAGGGTCGGTCCTCGGGGATGACCACCGCCGGGCGCCCGGCCGCGGCGGCGTCGGCCACGCTTCCCTGACCCGCGCCGATGACGGTCACCCGCGCACTGCACAGGAAGGGCCACGGGTCGTCGACCCAGGTGCCGAAGGCGGGTCCGAGTCCGACGACGGTGTGCTCCGGGAGCTCCTCGCCGAGTGTGGTCGCCGGATGCGGGGCACCCGGTACCCCGCCCGCGCCGGTGACGACGAGGATGTCGGCGGCGAAGGTGGGGTGGGACACGGGGAGTCGTCCGTCGAACCGCGAGATACCGCCGGTGAAGACCGTTTTCGGCAGATGCTCCCGGAGCCAGTCCGGTTGATACAGCTCGGCGGGCCAGGGCGCGATGATCGCATCGGCCGCCCGGTAGGCGAGCTGATGCGGCAGATCGTCGCGAACGCCGGGCTGCGCCGTCACGATCACCGGCACGCCCATCAGCCGGAGAAAGAGGGTGACTTCCACCGATACGTCGACGACGACGGCGGCCGGTCGGCGCGTCTCGACGAACTCGGCCAGCTGCGCCATGCGTGTGCGTAGTCCGCCGTCGTGCCGTGGGGCCCAGTGCAGCAGGCCGCCGGCGTCGACGTCCCGCGGCTGCGGGTCGGCGTCGTCGCGCTCGAGCGTGATCACCTCGCTGAACACCGGGGCGGTAAGCGACGCGCTGGTCAGCGCGACGACGTCGGTGCCGAGGTGGCCGGCGACGGCAGTGGCCCGGGAACAGTGTCCGCGGCCCTGATGGTGAACGTAGTAACCGATCACACCCCGACCTCCCGGGGGAGCGAGGAGTCGGCCAACGGGCGCCCGGCGACCAGATCGGCGTAGATGTCGAGGTACCGATCGATCATCGCGATGTCCGTGCAGTGGTCCTCCGCGCGCCGACGCACGAGGCCCCGGTCGAGGGTGAGCGCATCGTCCACCGCGAGGGCCAGCGCGTCGATGTCGCCCGGCGGCACGAGGACGCCGGCGTGCTCGCCGACGATCTCGGGGATACCGCCACGGGCGAAGCACGCCACCGGGGTGCCGCAGGCGAGGGATTCGGCCACCACGAGACCGTAGGGCTCGTCCCACACCGGGGTCACCAGGGTCGCGCCGCAGGAGCCGACCAATCGCGCCAGGTCGTGCTGGTGGAGGTGTCCCTCATAGTGGACGAGCCCGCCCAGCGACGGGGCGATCTGTTGCTCGAAATACGTTGTGTCGCTGATGGGTCCGGCCAACCGGAGTCGACGGCCCGCGCGCTGGGCGGCCTCGATCGCGAGGTGGGCGCCCTTCTCCGGTACGAACCGGCCGAACCACACCAGGTCGTCTCCGCCGGGGCCGGCGGGCCAGCGGTCCAACTGAACCCCGTTGTGCACCACCGGGATCTCGCCGAGCACATGCGACCAGGACTGTGCCGTGTGCCGACTGACGGCGACACAACGCGTACCGGGCGCAAGGGTCAGCGCGGACTCGAGCCACGGCGTCGGCGGGGTGTGCAGCGTGGTGACCATCGGGGTCTCGACGGCCGGACCCATGGCGACCGGGAGGTAGTGCAGGCTGTGATTGTGGATCACGTCGTAGTCGCCGGGGTTGTTGGTGAACGACAGCATGAGCGACAGGTACGCGTGATGATCCTGCAGTGCTTCGAGTTGGGGCATCGACACATCCGAGCGTGCGGCCGCGGAGGGCTCGAACAATTCGCCGCGCAGGCGATCCGAGTCGACCGGCAGATCGCTGCCCGCGCCCGCGAACAGCGTGACCTCGTGACCGGCGAGGGTGAGGGCGCGAGTGAGATGCCAGACGTGGGCCTCGAGTCCGCCCGCGAACGGCTGCGCGATCGGGTAGCGGCTCGACGCGACGATGGCGATCCTCAACGTGTCACGCATCCAGAGCCCTGGTGTAGAGGGCGGCGTGCTGCTCGGCGAGCGACTCGCGCTGCGCGCGCCGGTCGGGCCACGAGGCCGCCGCGGGACGAGCCGAATATGCCTGTGCCAGAGCAGAAACGAGTGAGTCCGGATCGAAGGTGTCCTCGGTGAACTCGAAGGACAGGCAGTCCTGCTGCTCGCGGTAGAAGCCGCAGCTCGGCGCGATCACGGTGGTTCCGAGATCGTGGCAGGCCTCGAGCCACCCGGAGTGGGTACCGAATCGGTACGGCAGTACCGACACGTCCACGCTCCGCAAGTAATCCCACAGCTGATCGTCGGAGAAGTACTCGTGCACGAGTACGCGCGCATACGGATGCCGGGAGAGTGCCAGCGCCGTGGTGCCGAAGTCCGGGTTGTACGCGTGCTCCCCGGGGACGAACACCTCGTCGTGGAGGTTGATCTGAACCGTCATGTCCGGGTAGTCCGCGGCCGCCTCGAGCAGGGTCATGATCACCGGCAGCGGATCCATGTTGGCGCGAATGCTCTTGGCGTGCACCCCCACCACGAAGTCGTCGGCGTGCGGCGCGCGCGGACCGAATCGGCCGGGCGGCACGACATGCGGGTGAGGCAGCACGGTCGCCTTGCGCTGCCAGCGGCGCGCGATCTCCCGGGAGACGCCGGGGGTCAGGGTGATGACCTCATCCGCCGCCGGTACGAGGATGTCCAAGACCTCCTCGTGGCGTCCCGGTTCGGGGTGATGCGGATTGCGCAGATCGTGCAGCGTGTACACGAGTGGTTTGCCGTGGGTGCGCAGCTCATCGATCACCTTCGACATCACGGCCGGCTCGACGGCGTCGAACCCGAAGTGGAGATGGAAGACGTCGAACTCGTTGTGGTTGCGGGCGATCCACGCGGGGTCGAGCATCAGCGGGGGCCACCAGCCGCCCGGCACCTTGGCGCCGTCGGCCGGCACCGGGTCGGGCAGGCGTACGACCGAGACCGGGCCGGTGTCGAGCCCGCTGACCGTACCGTTCAGCGGCGACAGGTGGCGGACGTACACGTGGGAGTGCGGCACCGACGCGACGCGCACGCGGGTCGCACCGCCCCTCCGCGAACCGAGGCCCGCCGACATCGTCGACAGACCTCGTGTCGTGTTCGACCCCGTTGTCTCGAGGGTTGCTGTTCCGCCTGGCTGCGCACTGCTCACTGCCACATCCGTTCACTAGGGTCGCAACGGCTGTGTTCTCAACCGGGCCTGCACGATCGCGGCTTCGGCGAGCCGCAGATGACTGCCGGTTTCCGGCACCTATCTCGTGCCGGTGCGGATACCCCGGAACGTCGGCGGTGAAACCGCCCGTGGAGGCGATGAACGGTGGTGCGTCGGTGCTACTTCGAGGACGAGGCGTTCTCGTTGTCGGAGCGGTGTGCGTTGAGCAGCAGATGGTCGAACGACTGCCGGACCGGGTCCGGTAGCACCACGTACCGGTGGACGCCGGTGACGATCGACCGCGCGAGCTCGTTCACCTTGACGTTGGCCGTCTGCGAACGCCAGCGCATGACCTCGAACGCGCGATCGGCGCTCACGCCGTAGGCCAGCGAGATCATGCCCTTGGCCTGCTCGATGACGCCCTGGTGCTCGCGGAATCGCGCGACGTGCTCGTCGACGCGGTCCTTGACGGCCTTCTCCTCGATTGCCGTCAGATCGAGATAGAACCCCTCGGCGCCGATCACGGCGCCGGATTCGTCGGTGAGTTGCTGCGACACCACCGCGACGTGGCGGACCTCACCTCTGGTGTCGACGATGCGATGGCGGCTCGAGAACGGGATCCGGCGGTCGAGCATCGTCGCGAGCAGCTCTTCGAACGACTGCCGGTCGTCCGGGTGCTTGTGCCCCGCGATCAGCTCGGTCGTCGGAGTGACCTCACCGGGCCGGTAACCATGCATCTCGGCGACCTCGTCGGACCACTCCCATTCCTGGGTGTCGAAGAGGAACCGGAAGCTGCCGACGTGACTGATACGGGACTCGCCGGCGGTGTGATCGTTGGCGTCTGTCACCCTCACCCCTACAAACCACAAATCAACAGGAATGCCAGCGGTCTCGGGCGAAAGATGAGCTTACCTGGCTGGCGCATCCGACGGGAATCGACCCGGTGCGTGTCCCCGGAGTCGGACTCGCGGAGATCGTTTCGGTGGCGTGTCGGCCGGGTATGTGCGGTACCCCGGGCCGGCGGTGAGACCCCGACCCCGACCGACACCGATCTCGGCTACGGCCAGGAGGACGAGGATGAGTACCGACAACGTGGGCGACAGTGCGACAGCGGCATCTGAGGGCATCAACCCCGATCTGACGTCGACAGCCGGTTTGGAGGATCTCGACGAGGACCGGCTCGGTCAGGACCCGCTCGAGGAGGGGATGGACCCGCCCGAGGACTGGTCGGCCAGTGATCGGACCGGCACGACCGCCCGGGAACAGCGGGAAGGGGAGTCCCTCGACGAGAAACTCGACCAGGAGATCCCCGACCAGAACCCCTGACGACGTCCGCGCCCCGGTCCGCGCCGATGTTTCCGCACGCTTCTCAGCGGGCACCATCTCGATCATGAGCGACCAGAACCCCGAGCACGAACCGAAGACGATCTCCTACCCCGGTGAGACCGACGAGATGGGCGAACGTCCCCGGGACGAGATGCGTGACTATCGCGGCCGCGATCTGCTGGCCGGCAAGACCGCCCTCATCACGGGCGGCGACTCGGGTATCGGCCGTGCGGTCGCGGTCGCCTTCGCCAAGGAGGGCGCCGATGTCGCCATCGCCTACCTGGAGGAAGACAACGACGCCCGCCACACGGTCGAGCTCATCGAGGCCGAAGGACGGCAGGCCCGCGCGTACCGCGGCGACCTCGCCGACCCGGCGCACTGCGCCGACATCGTGAAGCGGACCGTCGACGAACTCGGCGCATTGGACATTCTGGTGAACAACGTCGCCTACCAGGAGATCGTGGACGACTTCCTGGAGCTGACGCCGGAGCAGTGGCGGCGCACCTTCGACGTCAACATCGACAGCTTCTTCCACACCACGCGAGCGGCGGTGCCGCACCTGACCGGCGGCGGCGTCATCATCAACACGTCGTCGATCAACGGTCTGCGTGGCAACGACAGCCTCATCGACTATTCGGCCACCAAGGGCGCGGTGCTGGCCCTGACCTACTCGCTGGCGCAGGCGCTGATGGAACGGAAGATCCGCGTGAACTGCGTCGCGCCGGGCCCGGTCTGGACGCCGCTGATCCCGGCGACGATGCCGGCCGAGGCGGTCAAGGACTTCGGCACCCAGGCGCCGATGGGACGGGCGGCCCAGCCCGACGAGATCGCACCGTCGTACGTGTTCTTCGCGGCCGAGCAGCTCTCGTCCTACTACACCGGCGAGGTGCTGGCCCCGATCGGCGGCGAGACGCTGCCGGGGTAGGCCGCCTGGTCAGGGCACCGGCAGCGGCGCCAGGCTGTTCCCGCGCGGCAGCGAACCGCAGTTGCTCTGTGTCGGGGCACCCGCGAACCGCTCGGTGAGGTACTGCAGTGCCAGCGGTTCGAACGGGAGGAACGCCTCCTGATGGGTCAGGCCGTTGAGCTGCCGGTAGGTGATGTCCACGCCGCGTGAGCAGTACTCGTTCGCGAGGCCGATCACGTCACCGGTGATCATCAGGGTGTCCCCGATCGCGTTGTAGTGACCCACCGCGAGAAGCATCCTCGTCGACGGGGTGCCCGACCGTCCCATGATGTTGTCGTTGATCGCCCGCACCACCTGCGGCACGTCGAGCAGACCGGTGTACGGCGGCTTGACCATGTCCGCGCTGGTGAGTCCCGGATACTTCGACGCGAACTCCGAGATGCACTCGTCGCTGACGTCCTGGGCGACCTGTCGGCCGCGGGTCGAGAGGAACGTCGAGGTGTCGAGCCGGTAGGTCCGCTGGTAGGCGACCACGAGCGCCGGGATGACACCCGCCCACTTCGCACTGCCGTTGATGTAGGGCAGGTTGTGCGCGAGGTCCACCGGCAATCCGCCCGCGGCGGCGCCGACGATGTTCAGTTCGGGCGCGTAGCGCGGCGCGACCTCGGCGCCGAACTGCGTGGGGATGGACCCGCCGGAATATCCGACGAGGCCGACCGGGGTCGACCGCGGCAGCCGCAGGAACGACTGTGCGGCGCGGACGCCGTCGAGTGCGGCATAGCCCGACTGCCGGCCGATGGTCCACTGCAGCTTCTCGCCCTCGTAGTCCGGCACCACGACGGTGTACCCGGCGGCGAGATAGCCTGCGATGACGCCCTGTTCGGCGGTTGCGGTGCCGTTGGTGTAACCCCCGCTGAGCGTGTACGACGGATCGCACTGAGACCCGAGCGCGTCGTAGGCCATGTGGTACGAGACCAGGCGCGTCGGGCCCGGGATCAGCGGTCGCAGCACGGTCGCGACCGTCACCACGCTCTCGCCGAACTGGTCGGTGGTGCGATAGAGCACCTGCGAGCCGGTGATCGGGGTGGACATCGTGGGTGTCTGGAACCGCATGGGACGGCTGCGGAGCACCGCTCCGGGAGCCACGCCCGACAGTGAGGCGTTGTAACGGTAGAACGGGTCGGCCGACGGCAGTGGCGAGCCCGGCCCGGGTGCGGCCTGGGCGGGGGGCGTGCCCGCGAACACGCCGAGCAGCACGCCGACGACCACACCGATGACACCCACGCGCAGCCAACTCGTGCGCACCCCGAACGACATGGCTCATCTAAGCATCGAACGGGCCGTCCCGTCCGGGAAAGGCATGCTGCCGGTCGGGTCGCTCAAACATGGGATGTTAGGTTGTTTGGCGTGTCCGGACCCATCAACCCGCCCCAGCGAACGAGCGAACTCGTGGTGCAGCGCATGCAGGAGTTGATCGCAGCCGGTACCTGGCCCCTGGGCGAGCGGATTCCTGCTGAGCCCGAGCTCGTGGCGCAGTTCGGCGTCGGGCGCAACACGATCCGGGAGGCCGCGCGCGCACTGGAACACGCGGGCATGCTCGAGCCCCGGCGGGGCGACGGCACGTATGTGCGCGGCCGGAGCCCACTCGCCGGTGCGATCGCGCGGACCTCCGCGCCGTCGGAGCTCCGCGATCTGCTCGAAGTGCGACGTGCACTGGAGAGCGAGGCCTCGGCCGGTGCGGCCGCCCGGGGCGACGCCGCCGACGTCGAACGTCTCCGCCTGTTGCTGGCGTGCACCGAGGACGCTATGGCCGACGGTGATCTGGATCGATACACCGAGGCGGACATCGCATTCCACGCCGAGCTCGTCGTCGCGTCCCGCAACGCGCTGCTCATCGCGATGTACGACGGAATCGCCGAGGCGATCGCCCGGACTCATCCGTCGGTCTTGCGACGTCCGCTGGCCGAGCAGTCGCACCCGCGCGGTCATCGGGACGTCGTCGACGCGATCGAGCGCGGCGACGCCGACGCGGCGCGCGCGGCGGTGTATGCCTACGTCGACTTCACCGAGGTGTCGGAATGAGTGCGCAGGCGCTGTCCACGCGCGAGAAGTCCGGCGTCGGGGTCATCGTCACCGCGGTCGGAGTGATGCTGGTCGCCGCGAACCTGCGACCGGCCGTGGTGTCCGTCGGACCGCTCATCGGCGTGATCTCCGACGACGCCGGCTTCAGCAGCGCCGTCGCCGGTCTGCTGACCGCGCTGCCGGTGCTGTTCTTCGGGATCTCGGCGCCGGTGGCTCCCCGTCTGGCCAACCGGTTCGGCATCGAACGGGTCATCTTCGGGGCCCTGCTCGTGTTGGTCGTCGGCATCCTCGTCCGGCCCATCCCGTCGCCGGCCGCCCTGTTCGGGGGTTCGGCGGTCATCGGCGCCGCCATCGGCACCTGCAACGTCGTACTCCCGGCGCTGATCAAACGCGACTTCGCGCACCGCTCCGGGCTCATGACCGGCCTCTATTCGATGACTCTCTCCGGCGGGGCGGCGGTCGCGTCCGGGGTGAGCGTGCCCATCAACGACGCACTCGGCGGGGACTGGCGGCTGGCGTTGGCCGCGTGGTCGCTGCTCGCGGTGGTCGCCGTGGTCGTCTGGATTCCGCAGCTGCCCCTGGTTCACCGGGTGACCTCGGCGGCGCCGACATCGTCGTTGCTGACGAACCCGATCGCGTGGGCGATCACGGTCTTCATGGGAACGCAGTCGCTGATCTTCTACACGTTCGTGGCCTGGCTGCCGCAGTACCTCGTCGACGACGGCATGTCGCCGTTGCGGGCGGGTGCGGTCCTGGCGTCGGCGCAGGTGGTCGCCCTGATCATGTCGCTGGTCGCGCCGATCGTCGCCGGCCGCTTCGCCGGTCAGCGGGTGGTGACCCTGTCGGTGATCGCGGTCTGCGCCGTCGGCTTCGTGGGTCTGCTGAGTACTGATGTCTGGCCGGGATTCTGGGCGGCCTGTGTGATGGTCGGGCCCGGTTCGTCGATCAGTCTGGCCCTTCTCTTCATGGTGCTGCGCAGCTTGGGATCCGAACAGACGGGCCAGGTGTCCGGGATGGCGCAGTGCGTCGGCTACCTGGCGGCGGCGGCCGGCCCGATCATCATCGGCGCCATCCATGACGTCACCGGCTCGTGGACCCTGGCCATGGCGGTGCTCGGTCTCGTGCTGGTGCCCCAGGCCCTCTCCGTCCTCGGCGCCGCCAAGGACGTCAAGATGACCGGTTGACGAGGTCTGCGCCGGGACCCGGACGATTCGTCGCACAGTCGGTATCGGTCAGCCCTGACCGCTAATCTGTCGCCATGCATTGTGTGGTCGTGGGTGGGGGACTGGCCGGACTGGCGTCGGCGGTCTGGCTGTCGGAGGCGGGGCAACGCGTCACCCTGCTCGAACGTCGGGGTTCGCTCGGTGGGCGCACCATCTCGATGCCGCTGCACGCCGTCGACGACGTGCCCGACAACGGGCAGCACGTCTTCGCCAGCGGGTACGAGCACCTCATGCGCTATCTGGACAGCGTCGGTACGCGGGAGCACGTGGCCTTCCCGGGTCACATGACGGTCCGGATGCCCGGTGGGTCGACGCGCCGATCGGCGTTCACCGGCCTGCCCGGACTGCGGGCCGCACTCGGCGACCTTCCCGGGGTGACCGGCCTCGACCGGTTGCGCACGGCGCGTGCGCAGATCAGGTTGATACGGCAGGCATTTCGGCAACCCGACTGGCTCGACGACGTGACCGCCGACGAATGGTTCCGTCGCATCGGACTGCCGCAGTCGGCACGGGATGCGTTGTGGGACGGCATCGTCATCGGCCTCACCGGCGACAAGCCCGACATCTCCTCGGCCAAGGTCCCGGCCGATCTGCTCGTCACGGGAGCCCGCCGGGCGCGGGAGACGCGCACGCCGATCTCGATCGGGTATCCCACCGTCGATCTCGACACGTTGTTCATCGACGGCGCCGAGAAGCGCTTCGCCGACGCCGGTGTGGAGGTCCGACACCGGGCGGTGGTCTCGTCGATCGACGTCACCGACGGGACGGTGAGCGGGGTGACGCTGGCCGACGGCGAGAAGATCACGGCCGACGCCGTCATCTGCGCGGTACCGGTGTGGAGCGTGAAGGGTCTGCTCGACCAGGTGCCCGGGCACGAGCGGATCTATCGCGCCGTCGAGAACCTGACCCCCGTGCCCATCGTCAGTGTGAACCTCTATCTCGACCGCTCGATCGGGATGACCGACTGGGGCGAGATCCTCTACGGCGGTGAGGGAGTGCTCGAACAGGTCTGGGACCGCCAGCGCATGCACGGGCGCGAACCACGCGACAACTACTTCTACTCGACGACGGTGTCGGCGTCCTACGATCTGATCTCGAAGACGAACGCCGAGATCACCGAGATGCAGATGGACATGCTGCGCCGCTACTTCCCGCAGGCGGCGAACGCGCAGGTGGTCCACAGCCACGTGGTCCGGATGCCGAAATCGACCTTCGCGCAACGACCCGGGACCGCCGGCCTCCGCCCAGACCAGCGCACCGAGGTCGACGGCCTCGCCCTCGCCGGTGACTGGACCCGCACCGACTGGACCACGACGATGGAGGGCGCGTGTCAGAGCGCGGCGCGGGCCGTCGACATCATCCTGGAGTTCGCCCGGCTCGGCTGAGTCGAGGACTTTCTCCGCGGCGCATACCAGCATGGTTGCGGGGGTTTGTCGTCCCTGGCAGGGTGCACATATACGGCCGTTTCCCGAAGGGCGTGCAGAACTCCGCGCCGCGGACGCCGTACCTCGCGACGCGTCGTCGTGCGACGGTCGCGCACAACACAATCACCTTGCCTGCCGCCGGGGCAGAACTGCTCCGCGAGCGGCCCGCCGGATGAGGGAAAGGATCGTTGCGATCGTGGTAACTCACACAGCAGCCAGAACTCCAGAAGCCGCCGACGTCTCGCCCGGCGCGCAGTCGACGAGCACACCCGTCGACGTCTACCGCACCCGGCTCGCGCAGCGCAGCCAGATCGAACCGCGCCCACACAACACCGTGTGGGGGAGCATGGGAAACCCGGGCCCGCTGTCCGCGCCCGAACTCCGGCACTATGCCGATCGCGGATACCACACGGAGACAAACATTCTCGCGGACGCCGACATCGCCGACTGCCTACGCGAGGTGGAGTCGATCACCGAGCGGCTCGGCGACGACGATCGGGTGATCCGCGAATCGTCGAGCGGGCAAGTGCGATCGCTGTTCGCGGTGCATCAGCTCAGTGACGTCATCGCCGAGATCTGTTCGCGTGAAACGATTGCCGGGGTGGCCCGGCAGATCCTCGACGACGACGTCACGATCCACCAGAGCCGCATCAACCTGAAACCCGGGTTCGCGGGCGGTCCGTTCTACTGGCACTCGGACTTCGAGACGTGGCACGCCGAGGACGGCATGCCCGCCCCACGTGCGCTGAGCGTCTCGCTGGCCTTGACGCCGAACTACACCACCAACGGTCCGCTGATGATCATCCCGGGTTCGCACCGCCGGTTCGTCAGCTGTGTGGGCGAGACACCTGATGACTACCACCGGGAATCGCTGACGTCGTATCGGCCGCCATTCGGGACACCGGAGGAGGAGGACGTCGCGAGCCTCGCCGACGAACTCGGTATCGACACGATCACCGGCCCCGCCGGGTCCGCACTGTATTTCGACTCGAACTGCCTGCACGCGTCCGGCGGGAACATCACGCCCTTCCCGCGCAGCAATCTGTTCGTCGTCTTCAACGCGAAATCGAACGCCCTCCAGGCGCCGTTCGGCGGGACCGCGCCACGCCCAGTTCATCTGGCGCACAGGTGAGTTGATAGGGGCGAGCGAGGGGTGGTCGCTCCTCAGAACCCCGTCGACGAGCCCAGCTCCGGGGCCGGCCCGGCGAAGTAGTGCTCACCGTCGAAAATGGCCGGCAGGCCGGCGGCCAGGTAGGTGCCGATGCCGGGCTGCTCCAGCTCGGTGAAGAGCGGATTGCGCTGGAGGACACCTGATTCGACGACCTTGTCAAAAGTCCGGTAGCGCTCCCAGAGCACGGAGTTCTGCGCCAGCGCGGCCTCGACCTCGGCAGACGTGTGTCGCGCGAACCACGCCGCGAACAGCGGTGTGAGGACACCGCGGTGAATGTACCGGTCGTCCTCCCTGGCGAAGTCCGCTCCCAGCGCCCGTTCGACGGCCGCGACCGCCTCGCTGGTCCCGGTCATCTCGACCAGCCCGCGGAAGTGACGCGGGGTCAGCGCGACGAGCATGAACCGGCCGCCGTCGCCGGTCACGAAATCGGTTCCGTACGTGCCGTATACGTCGTTACCGGTGGCCGGTCGGGTGCCGCCACTCAGCTGCGGTTCGGTGAGATATCCGAGCGTCCCGGCGATGGCGAGAGCGGTGTCCTCGAGGGGCAGGGTGATCTGCGCCCCCACCCCATTCTGGTCGCGGCGCCGGACAGCGGCCGTGATCGCCAATGCGGCATAGAGGCCACACGCGACATCCCACGCCGGCAGTACGTGATTGACGACGCCGGCGTAGTCGGTGGGGCCGGTGATCGACGGGAATCCGAGTGCCGCGTTGACCGTGTAGTCGACTCCGGGAGTGCCGTCGGTCCGGCCGAGCAGTTCCAGGGTGATGACGTCGGAGCGCCGCGCCGACAGCGTCTCGTGACTCATCCACGACCGTCCGCCCGCATTGGTGACCAGGATTCCGCCGCCCGGCCCGCTGTCCGTGACGAGATCCTGGATCATCCGCTGTCCTTGGGGGTCACGGAAGTCGACGGTAGCGGACTTCTTGCCGCGGTTGAGTCCGGTCCAGTAGATCGAGTTGCCGTCATCGGTGACCGGCCAGCGGTTGACGTCGGCGGCCCCACCGATCGGGTCGACCCGGATCACCTCGGCGCCGAGCTGCGACAGGGTCAGGCCGCACAGCGGTGAGGCGACGAAGCTCGACACCTCCACGATGCGGAGGCCTTCGAGCGGACGGGGATGCGAGCTCATGCGCGGAAACTCCTGGAGTGTGGAATGGGGGATTCGGCAGACGATCAGGCCATCAGGACGCGGAAACGCCAGTCGAGGACCTCGCGATCGGAGTCGTCGCCGTGTGCGACGACGGTGGAGCGCAGGCGCAGGACGCCGCCGCCGGCGGCGAGCGGCGTCGCCTCCTCGACGAGGATCGTCGAACTGAGGGTGTCGCCCTCGTGCACCGGTCCGGTGTGGTCGCACGAGTCCCAGCCGGTCACCGTCACCAGGTTCGGCAGCGCCCGGTTCGCCTGCGCGAGGGCCAGTCCGATGGTGTGCCCGCCGTAGACCAACCGACCGCCGGCGGCCGCACCGGCCACCCGCTCGTCGTGGTGCGTGGCTGCGATGTTCAGCGAGAGCCGGGCGAGTTCGGGTGCGCTGGACACCACGTCGGCGCTGGAGGAGAAGGCGCGTCCGGCCAGTTCGGGTGAGAAGTGCTGTCCACGTGCGGATTCGCGGTAGGCGGCGAGGTCAAATTCGGGAATGACGGGTTCCGCGTCGATTCCCGGTCCGATGGTGCTCAGGTCGTCCGCGTGCACGGTCCGCCCGGGATCGGCGTCGGGTGACAACGGCAGCATCGCGCACCGGTAGAAGTCGAGGACGGTGACGCCGCTCTGATCGGTGGTGACCATGTGCAGCGCAGCGAGCCCGGTCGGCGTACGTCCTGGCTTCGGTGTGTTCTCCCGCAGCCCGACCACTTCGGTGACGGTCGTCAACGTGTCGCCGATCCGGGGGTGGCTCAGGAACCGCAGGCCGCGGTAGAAGAGGTTCGCCTTCACGTGGTGGGTGGCCAGCGTGGATTGACCGATCGCGACGTCGGTGACCAGGCCGGGATGGGCGAGGACGCCACCCACCACGCGATCCGAGAGATGGGCGTCGAGCGAAAGTCGAAGGCGGTCACCGAGAATCGCTTGGTGCGTCGCGGCAAGACCGGATGTCAACGTGAGCGACGGCGCGTCGTCGAACAACTGTCCATGGGACAGTTCGTCGAAGTACGGGCCGCCCACGGCGATCGGGTCGGACGCGCTCATTCGGACGCAGCCTTGGCGAGGACGCGCCGCGCGGACACGGCGAGCGCCTCGTCGAGCATCCGGCCGTCGAGCTCGGCCGCACCGGCACCCGCGCCGGCTGCCTGCTCGAGTGCATCCAGCACCCGTCGCGCGTCCTCCACGGCGGCGGCGTCGGGGGTGAAGATGTCGATGGCGGACTGCAGTTGAGCCGGATGGATCACCCAGGTGCCGTCGAAGCCGAGGTCGCGGACCCAGCGCTTGGCGTCGCGGAAGGTGTCGTCGTCGGCGATCGTCAGATGCGGTCCGTCGATGACGTCCACGCCGGCCGCGCGCGCGGCGAGCAACACCGAGTCCTGGACGACGTGCCACGTCCGCATCGGCAGGCGGGGGCTGCGTCCCAATGATGCGGCGAGATCGGCGTAACCGATGAGGACGGCATCGAGCCGGTTTGTGGCCGCGCAGATGGCGCCGGCGTCACGGATGCCGCGCGGTGATTCGAGCAACGCCTGCAGGCGGACCGGCGCTCGGCCGAGCTGCTCGTCGGCCGACCGGAGGTCGGCGGGCGAGTCGGCCTTCGGCAGCACCACCGACGTCAGGTTCGGCATCTGGGCGCAGGCGGCGAGATCGGCGCCGGCCCAAGGCGTCTCGATCGCGTTGATGCGCAACGAGATCGCGCGGTCGGCGCCGAACTCGGCGACCAGGTCGGCGGTCGCTGCGCGTGCGGAGTCCTTGTTCGCCGGGGTCACCGCGTCCTCGAGGTCGAGCACGACCTCATCGGCGATCGAAGCCAGCGCCTTGCGGGCCTTGCGGTCGTCGGAGGCGGGCGCGACCAGGACGGCTCGTCTTCTCTGCACGGTTGCTCCAGGGGTCGAGATCAAATGTGCGGCCATATGTGATGCCGTTCCGGTTGTATCAGACCGCGTCGAGCTATGGGAAGTGTTGACAGGTGCGGAGGGGATCGACAAAATGGCCGTACAAATCTGGTTCTAGATCGTGGGGTCTTGTCATGAGCTCGCTGTCCGCCGAAGAGACATTTCTGATCGACACCGTGCGGTCCTTCGTCGACCGAGAGGTGAAGCCGTCGGTCCAGGAGGTCGAGCACGCCAACGAATACCCCGAGAAGTGGATCGACCAGATGAAGCAGATCGGGATCTACGGTCTCGCTGTGCCCGAGGAGTTCGGTGGCTCACCGGTGTCGATGCCGTGCTACGCGCGGGTCACCCAGGAACTCGCGCGTGGGTGGATGAGCCTCGCCGGTGCGATGGGCGGGCATACCGTCGTCGCGAAACTGCTGACGCTGTTCGGCACCGACGAGCAGAAGCAGCGCTATCTGCCGCGGATGGCGACCGGCGAACTGCGCGCCACCATGGCGCTCACCGAGCCGGGTGGCGGCTCCGATCTGCAGGCGATGACCACCGTGGCGAAGACCGATGGCGACGAGTTGGTCATCAGCGGCGCGAAGACCTGGATCAGCAACGCACGGCGCTCCGGCTTGATCGCCCTGATGTGCAAGACCGATCCCGGCGCGCAGCCGCGGCACAAGGGCATCTCCATCGTGCTCGTCGAACACGGTCCGGGACTGACCGTCTCGCGCGACCTGCCCAAGCTCGGCTACAAGGGCGTCGAGAGCTGCGAACTGTCCTTCGACGGCTATCGTGCGCCACGGTCGGCGATCCTGGGCGAGGTTCCCGGCCAGGGGTTCGGCCAGATGATGAAAGGGCTGGAGACCGGTCGTATCCAGGTGGCGTGCCGCGCATTGGGGGTGGCGACCGCGGCGCTGGAGGACTCGCTCGCCTACGCGCAGCAGCGGGAGTCGTTCGGTCAGCCCATCTGGAAGCACCAGTCGATCGGCAATTACCTGGCCGACATGGCGACGAAGCTCACCGCGGCGCGTCAGCTGACCTGGCACGCGGCCGAGCAGTACGACAAGGGTGAGCGCTGCGACATGGAGGCGGGGATGGCCAAGCTCTACGCCTCCGAGGTGGCGATGGAAATCGCCCTGAACGCCGTCCGCATCCACGGTGGTTACGGGTACTCCACCGAGTTCGACGTCGAGCGATACTTCCGGGACGCGCCCCTGATGATCGTCGGCGAGGGCACCAACGAGATCCAGCGCAACGTCATTGCGGCGCAACTCGTGTCGCGCGGCGGGATCTGAGCGGCACGCCGTCGTCCGGCGGGAGAGTGGGTTCCATGCGCGAGTCCGAGCAGTCCGCACCTGCGTACAAGACGCTGGCCGCGGAATTGCGCGCGCAGATCGTCGCGGGCAGATACGCCGGCGGTGTGCGGCTGCCGACCGAATCCGAGCTCTCCCAGGAGTACGGGCTCAGCCGGCAGACCGTCCGCCGCGCGTTCCTCGAACTCGTGACCGAGGGCTCGGTGTACCGCGTGCCCGGCCGGGGAACATTCGCGACCGAGACCGCGGGTCAGTACCTGCGCCAGCTGGGTTCGATCGAGGACCTCATGAACCTGTCGACGGACACCGAGATGCAGGTGATCGAATCACCCTCGCGTCGCGTGGATCTCGAGGCGGCCGGTCGCCTGAGACTGGACACCGACGTGGTGTACCGCATCGTCTTCCAGCGATTCCACGACGGCGTCCCGTTCGTGGTGACCACCGTGTGGTGGCCGGAGTCGGTCGCACGCCTCGTGATCGACGCCCCGGAAATCGAGACCGGAGCGCGGAGTGATCACACGATTATCGGCCTGCTGGAACCTCACCTGGTGCACCCGATCGAGGAGTGTGCGCAGTCGATCACCGCCACCGTCGCCGATGCCGAGACCGCCGCCCGGCTCGGATGCCCGGTGGGGCACACGGTGCTCCGGGTGGACCGGTTGTACACCGATTCACGCGGCCGGGCAGTCGAACTCGCGGTCAGCCACTTCCTTCCCGAGCACTACACGTATCGGGTGACGCTCCGTCGCACCGCCGACCCGCGGCCGGAGTGAGCCGGCGCCCTCTGCTCCCTGGCGAGCGCGACCCCCTGCTCCCTGAGGAGCGCGACCCCCTGCTCCCTATCCGAAAGAACGACATAGCCATTGCTCCCTGAGGTGCGAGGAGCGCAAGCGACGAGCCACGAAGGGCTTGGCGACGTATCTCACCAGGACCCTTCGTGACGGCCTCCGCAAGCTCCGGCCTCCTCAGGGAGCAGTTGGTGGCTCGCTTCGCTCGCACCTCAGGGAGCAGTTGGTGGCTCGCTTCGCTCGCACCTCAGGGAGCAGTTGTTGGCTCGCTTCGCTCGCACTTCGAGGAGTAGTGGGCACGCGCCCTCTAACGAAGCGGTACCCCTGTCAGCCCCGAGCCGGGAGGGGTTGCTCCTCCGGCACATTCGACGATCCGCGACGCGAGGGGATGGTCAGTGTGATCGCCATGCCGACGAAGGCGGCGGCCGCGGCGACGAGGAAGCACCAGGTGAACGTCGACTGGTCGGGCACCTCGGTGCCGCCGAGCGAGATCGTGGCACTGGCCAGGATCAGTGCCATCACGGCGGAGGCGACGGTGGTGCCCAGCGAACGCATGAGTCCGTTGAGTCCCACGGCGGCACCGGCTTCGGTGGCCGGCACCGATCCCATGATCAGGGTCGGCATCGCCGCGTAGCCGACCCCCACACCGATGGCACACACGATCGAGGCCAGCATCAGCTTCCAGGCCGCGTCCATGAGGAAGAAGGCGAGCAGGTAGCCGCATCCCAGGATGGCGGCGCCGATCGCCAGGGTGATCTTGGCGCCGATCCGGTTGATGAGGATGCCCGAGATGGGCGCGAAGATCATCATCATCAGTCCGCCAGGCGCCATCCACAGGCCCGCGGCCAGAAGCGACTGTCCCAGACCATAACCGGTGGCCTCCGGGAGGCGCAGCAGCATCGGCAGCACGATGGACTGGGCCATCATGCCGAAGCCGATCGCCGCGGCGGCGATGTTGGTCAGCAGGACGGCGGGCCGTGCGGTGGTGCGCAGGTCGACGAGCGGCTCACGCTGGCGCAGTTCGAAGAATCCCCATCCGATCAACACCAGGATTCCGCCGATACCGAGTCCGAGTGTGGCGCCGGACGTCCAACCCCAGTCGTTCGCCTTCGAGACGGCGATGAGGAAGGCGGACAGTCCCACGGCCAACCCGATCGCTCCGGAGACGTCGATGCGTCCGCCCGCGGCGTCGTTCACGCGCGGGACCAGGACGAGGACTGCGACCGTGACGAGGACGCCGAGACCGGCTGCCACGTAGAACAGGGCGTGCCAATCCCAGGTCTGCACGATCCAGGCCGCCAGCGGTAGGCCGATCGCACCGCCGACGCCGAGCGTGGCACTCATTGCGGCGACGGCCATCGAGGTGATCCGGGGCGGGGTGATCTCGCGGATGAGGCTCATGCCGACGGGGATGAATCCCATGGCCAGACCCTGCACGCCGCGTCCGATGATCAGCGGGATGAGCGAGTCGCCCAGCGCGCAGATCAGCGAACCGAGGGTGAGCAGTACCGCACTCACCAGGAGGACCCGCTGCTTGCCGAACATGTCGCCGAGGCGTCCGGCGATCGGCATGGCCACGGCGGCGGCGAGCAGGGTCGCGGTGATGATCCACGATGCGTTGCCGATCGATGTCCCGAGCAGACGGGGCAGGTCGGGCTGGATCGGGATGATCAGCGTCTGCATCAGCGAGGCGACCAGGCCGCCGAAACACAACACCACGACGCTGCCGATCGCGCCGGCGGGTGCCTTCTCGACCGCGTCGGACGCGTCGTCGGTCAGCTCGGGCGCGGAACCTCGTACTTGGCTCATGGGGGAGACCTCCTTCGAGGTATGCAGCATACATATGTAATGTACACAAGCAAATCGGACAGTAGGTTGTCCATGTCGACAGATGGAGGAGAGATGTCGGAGGACCATGCGCCCTGGCAGTCGCCGGTGCATCGTGACCTGGCGCAGGAGTTGCTGCGGATGTCGCGACGTCGCAGCCTGGTGCATCCCGCCGTCGGCCTGGAACGCTCGGCCTTCGCGATCCTCTGGATTCTCTCCGACGGTCGGCCGCGGACGTTGCGGGAGCTGACCGCCGACCTCCAGCTCGAGCAGTCGACGGTCAACCGGCAGGTCAACGCAGCCATCAAACACGGCTACGTCGAGCGGTTCGAGGTCGAGGACTCGCTGTCGAAGATGATCCGCCCGACCGAGGCCGGGCGAGAGGCGTTCCGGCGCGACGGCCTGCTGCGTGCCGAACGGCTCGAGCAGGTCTTCGCCGATCTGGCCCCGGGCTCGCCGCAGGCCCTGCTCCACGAGCTGCGTGCCTTCAACGACGCCTACGAGCGGACCCAGCACCGGCACGGTGCGGCCGATGAATCCGACCGCGGGAAAAGGGGATTGGCGTGACCTCGGCCGGCACATACGTGGTGACGGGCTCGGCGTCGGGGATGGGTGCGTCGGTGGCCGCCGCCTTGCGCGCGGACGGTCACACCGTGATCGGGGTCGATCAGCGCGATGCCGACGTCGTCGCCGATCTGTCGACACCCGAGGGCCGACGCCGCGCGGCCGACGAGGTCCTCGCCCGATCCGGCGGGCAACTCGACGGGGCCGTGCTGGCCGCGGGCATGGGCCCCGCGGCCGGGACGGGAGCGGATGATCGTCGAGGTCAACGTGTTCGGGGTGACCGAACTGCTGACCGCCTGGCGTCCGGCGCTGGCCGCTGGGGCGAAGGCGAAAGTGGTTGTCTTCGGTTCGAATTCGACGACGGTCACGCCGCTGGTCCCCAAATCCGCCATCCGACGCCTGCTGGATGGCGACCCCGAGGGGGCCGTCCAGGTGATCCGACGCCGGCGCGGCGTCACGGGCCCGGTGGCGTACGCGTCGTCGAAGATCGCGGTCACGCAGTGGCGCCGCCTGCACGGAAGGCGACCGAATGGGCCGGTGAGGGCATCCGGGTCAACGTCCTCGCTCCCGGGCCGGTCATGACGCCGCTGTTGCAGTCGCAACTCGACGGTCCGCAGGCCGGGCACGTGAAGTCGTTTCCGGTTCCGGTGCGCGAGTACGGAACTCCTGACCAGCTCGCCGCCTGGGTCATGCTGATGCTGTCACCGGCGGCGGACTTCATGGCCGGCGCGGTCGTCACCGTCGACGGTGGAACCGACGCCCGCATGCGGGGACGGGACTGGCCGTCGCCGCTGCCCCCGCGGGCGATACCCCGGTTCCTATGGACGATGTATCGTGCCCCCGACAGGGCATGGTCGCCGAGTACTAGAGGCCGGCCCGCTCGAGCGCCTCGTCGAACTCTTCCGACGCCTGCTTCTCGCTCTTGCCGTCGTCGAGCGCCTGGCGATAGACGGCGAACAGTTCCGCGCCCCGCTCCACATAGGCCTGCGTCCATCGCTCGGCGTCGACACGCCAATAGCCGATGACGTCGTACGACCGGCGGTCCCAGCGAAGATTGCCGCGCAGGTGCTTGCGGATCGCACGCGACTCCGCCGCCTCGCCGGCGAACCAACAGTATGCGCCCGAGGTCGGCAGGGTGAGTCCGCAGACCGTGTCCGCGAGACGGCTCGGCGTGCGGGAGTTGCCGCCGACCAGCGTGATCAGCTCGACGTCGCGCTCGGGCAGATAGGCCAGTTCGGTCGGGGCGGGCACCTCGACCACGGCGGTGACACCGTCGGTCGACGGCAGTTCGTCGAGGATTCGGGCCAGGGCGGGGAGTCCGGCCAGATCGGCGGCGAGGATCAGGCGTTCGACGCCGGCGGGTGGTGCGTACCAGCACCGCGCGTGCGTCATCACCACGTCGTGCCCCGCTTCGGCGCGCTGGGCCCACAGCGTTGCAGGGCCGGCGGCATGGATGACGAAGTCGACGACCATGGTGCCGGCGGAGTGGTCGACCGAGCGGATCGAGTAGTTGCGGCCGTCGGGTGCGGGGTCGGTGTCGTAATAGGCCCACGTGCCGTCGCGACATTCCATATCCGGTGTGACACGCTCGGGGTCGTGTGGGAAGTAGATGCCCACGGCTTCGTCGGCGCCGCCGGGTAAGCCGAGTCCTGGCAGATCGTTCACGTCGAAGACGATGCGACGCAGGTTGGGCGTCAGGTCGGCGACGTCGGCAACGCGTGCTCTGGAATAGCCCATGAGGTAACCCTAACCTGAGTCGGGCTGGACCCCAGTTACTAGGATATGCAACCATCGAAGAACTGTCGGTGTGGAGAGGAGTTCGCCCGTGTCGGAACCATCGGTCTTGACGGAGGAGAACGGGTCGGCGCGGTCGCTGATCCTGAACCGTCCGAAGTCCATCAACGCGATCGATCACGAGATGGTCGGCTCAATGGCCGAGCACCTCGCGGCCTGGGCCGCCGATGACGCGGTCGAGGCCGTCGTTCTCTCCGGCGCCGGTGAGCGGGGCCTCTGCGCCGGTGGCGACATCGTCGCCATCCATCGCGACGCGTCCGCGTTGAGCGGTAATCCCGAGTCGACCGATCGTGACGCCGAGCAGTCGCCGTCGGCGAGGTTCTGGTTCGACGAATACCGTCTGAACGCGCTGATCTCGGGCTATCCCAAGCCGTATGTCGCGATCATGGACGGCATCGTGATGGGCGGCGGTGTCGGGGTCTCCGCGCACGGCGACATCCGCATCGTCACCGACCGTACGAAACTCGCGATGCCCGAGGTGGGTATCGGCTTCGTGCCCGATGTCGGTGGTACGCATCTGCTTTCGCGCGTTCCGGACGGGCTCGGAACCTACGCCGGCCTCACCGCCGGTCACCTGCGCGGCGCCGACGCCATCGCGATGGGCTTGGCCGATCACTTCGTCCCGTCGGAGTCGCTGCCGGCGTTCCTCGCCGTGATCGGCGAGTCGGGAATCGAGGCGGCACTGTCCGCGCACGCCGTCGACGCGCCGGCTTCCGAACTCGCCGAACATCGCGGATGGATCGCGGAAGCGTTTGCGGCCGATTCGGTCTCGGAGATCGTCGAACGATGCCGCGCGGTGGGTTCGCCCTTCGCGGACAAGACCGCCGACGCGATCGAGGCGAAGAGCCCGACTGCACTGGCCGTCACCCTGCGTTCGCTGCGCGAGGCAGCCGGCGACGCGACCCTGGAGGACACCCTGGTGCGCGAGTATCGCGTGTCGGTGCGTTGCCTGCTGCATCCCGACATGGCCGAGGGCATCCGCGCCCAGGTCATCGACAAGGACCGCGATCCGAAGTGGGCCACGTTCTCCGGGGACGCCGTCGACGCCTTCTTCGCGCCACTGCCCGACGACCTCACGTTCCCGACCGTCTGACCGAGACCTTCCCCGGGTGGGAGTCAGCCCGTAACATCCCGCCCGTCACCGAACCGAAAGAGGACTGACCGTGACCGAACACCAGACCATCATCGTCGAGACCAGCGGCCGGGTGGGCATCATCACCCTCAACCGCCCCAAGGCACTGAACGCCCTCAACACCGAGCTGATGAACGAAGTGGTCGGTGCCGTCCGGGAGTTCGACGTCGACCAGGGGATCGGCGCCATCGTGATCACCGGCTCGGAAAAGGCGTTTGCCGCGGGTGCCGACATCAAGGAGATGTCGTCGAAGTCCTACGCGGACGTGGTCAACGAGCAGTTCTTCGGTGCCTGGGATGAGCTGTCGCGGGCGCGCACGCCGATCATCGCCGCCGTCACCGGCTACGCCCTCGGCGGCGGCTGCGAGCTCGCGATGCTGTGCGACACCATCATCGCCGGCGACAACGCCGTCTTCGGTCAGCCCGAGATCAACCTCGGCGTCATCCCCGGGATCGGCGGCTCGCAGCGTCTCACCCGCGCCGTGGGCAAGGCCAAGGCGATGGACATGGTGCTGACCGGCCGCCAGATGAAGGTCGACGAGGCCGAACGCCTCGGCCTCGTCTCGCGCGTCGTTCCCAAGGAGGACTGCCGCGCCGCCGCCATCGAGGTCGCCGAGGTCATCGCCTCGAAGTCGCTGATCGCGTCCGCCGCCGCCAAGGACGCGGTCAATCGCGCGTTCGAGTCGAGCCTCGTCGAGGGTGTCCGCGCCGAGCGCGCGCTGTTCTACTCCACGTTCGCGACCGACGACCAGACCGAGGGCATGGCCGCCTTCGTCGAGAAGCGGGACCCGAACTTCACCCACCGCTGATCCGAGACATTCGCAAACCCACCTCTTTTCGGTGTTTCCACCCCCTGTGTGGTGGGTGGATATACCGAAAAGGGGTGGGTTTGCGGCGTTCAGGAGAGTGTACGCAACACCGCCAGGACCCGGTCGACGAGCGGGGACTGGGGCCCGTCGGGGAACGCGACGGCCAGTTCGACCTCGTCGTCGGTGTCGAGCGGGCGGTAGACGACGCCGGGTATACCGAGCGCTGAGGTGGGTTCAGGGACCAGGGCGACCCCCACCCCCGCGGCGACGAGTGTCACCAGCGTCGACGTCTCCTCGACCTCGTGCCGGACGCGCGGGACGAATCCCGCGCGTCCGGCGGCCGCCGACAGGACCCCGTGCATGACCGACTTCCCGCTGCCCGCGTGCACGATGAAGTCGTCGCCGCGCAGCAGGGCGAGGTCGACGGGCGTATCCGATGCGCCGTGGGCGAGCGGATGATCGTGGGGCAGAGCGACGATGAGGCGGTCGCTGCGGATCGACTCGACCCGCAGTCCGGTGGTGTTGATGGGCATGCGCAGTAAGGCAAGGTCGATGTCCCCGGACTCGAGCGCGGCGATCTGGGCCGGTGCCAGCATCTCGCCGCGAACGTGGACGTCCACATCGGGCAGTTCGTCGCTCAGTGCGCGCACGAGCGCGGGCAACAGCGAGTAGGTGGCCGAACCCACGCACCCGATCGCGAGGTTGCCCTGCCGCCCGTCGGCGATCCGTTGCGCCTGTCGTGCAGCGGCGTCGACCGAGTCCAGGATCGCGACGGCTCGCTGCAGGTAATCCGCACCTGCCGGGGTCAGCTCGACACGACGCGTCGACCGGGCCAGCAGTGCGACACCGAGCTCGTCCTCCAGCTGGCGGATCTGCTGAGACAGCGGTGGCTGGGCCATGTGGAGCCGCTCGGCGGCCCGGCCGAAGTGCAGCTCCTCGGCGACGGCGCGGAAGTAGCGCAGGTGTCGCAGTTCCATGGAGTCAGTCTAGAGCGTTGATATCTGCTCCATATCAAATGCCGGGATATGGATACTTCTGCATATCGCTGTTGCTTCCTAGGGTGGACTCATGGCATCTCTCACCACGGACGCGGGTACCGACATCGTTGTCTGTTCGCCACTGCGTACCCCGGTCGGGCGCATGGGTGGGGCGCTGTCGACCGTGCCCGTCACCCGACTGGCCACCGACCTCCTTCGCGAACTCGTCCGGCGCACCGGACTCGAGGAGGGTGATGTCGACGACGTGATCCTCGGGCAGGGCTATGCCAACGGTGAGTCGCCGGCGCTCGGTCGCATCGCGGCTCTGGACGCCGGTCTCGGAGTCGGCGTACCCGGAATGCAGATCGACCGTCGCTGCGGTTCCGGGTTGCAGGCGATCCTGACCGGGGCGTCGATGGTCGCGACCGGCGGTGCGCGCCTCGTCGTCGCCGGTGGCGCCGAGTCGATGTCGACCGTCGAGCACTACGCGCTGGGTCTTCGGTCGGGGATCAAGCAGGGTGGCGTGGAACTCCGCGATCGCCTCGACCGCGGGCGTCTGACCGCGGGCGGCGAGTCACACCCGGTTCCGGGCGGGATGATCGAGACCGCCGAGAATCTCCGTGCGCGGTACGGCATCTCGCGGACCGAGCAGGACGAGTTCGCGGCCCGATCCCACGAACGGGCGATCGCGGCGCACGACAGCGGCCGCTTCACCAGCGAGTTGGTGCCCGTCACCATCCCGGGCCGACGCGGCCGTACGGACACCGTTGTCGACCGCGATGAGCACCCGCGAGCGGACGCTACTGCGAAATCGCTTGCAGCGCTGCGTCCCATCAGGCTCAAGATCGACGGCGAGTCGACGGTCACGGCCGGAAACGCCTCGGGCCAGAACGACGGTGCGGCCATGGCTGTGGTCACCACACGCGCCGAGGCGGAGCGCCGCGGACTGGAACCCCTTCTCGCCCTGCGTTCGTGGGCCGTCACCGGTTGCGAGCCCGAGGTCATGGGCATCGGCCCGGTCGGGGCCACCGCCGCCGCCCTCGACCGCGCCGACCTCACGCTCGACGAGATCGACCTCATCGAACTCAACGAAGCCTTCGCCGCCCAGGTGCTCGCCTGCCTGGCGGAGTGGAAGGTCGACCCGACCGATGAACGACTGAACCCCAACGGGTCCGGGATCTCGCTGGGTCATCCCATCGGAGCCACCGGCGCCCGCATCCTCGCCACCGCGGCCTACGAAGCGCGCCGGCGTGACGCCCGATTCGTCCTGGAGACGATGTGCATCGGCGGCGGACAGGGACTCGCCGCTATCTTCGAGGCGACCCGATGAGCGCGCAGGTGCACGCCGTCGTCACCGGACGTCCCGACGGACCGGCGGTCGTACTGTCCAACTCGCTGGGTTCGACGCATCGGATGTGGGATTCGCAGGTCGCCGCGCTCGAAGAGCGATTCCGCGTGGTGCGCTATGACACCCGGGGGCACGGCGATTCGCCGGTGCCACCGGGGCCGTACTCGATCGATGAGTTGGCCGATGACGTCATCGCGCTGCTGGACCGCTTCGACCTCGAACGAGCACACCTCGTCGGGCTGTCGCTCGGCGGGATGACCATGATGCGCGTCGCCGCACGCAATCCCGAACGAGTGGATCGGCTGGCCCTGCTGTGCACGGCGGCGTATCTGCCACCGGCGCAGGGCTGGACGGACCGTGCCGCACTCGTGCGCGCCGACGGCACCTCGGCGGTCGCCGCGGCCGTGGTCCAGCGGTGGTTCACTCCTGGCTACCTCGCCGCGAACACCGAAGCCCGACAGCAGTTCGAGGCCATGGTCGCCGCCACTCCTGCCGAGGGATACGCGGCCTGCTGCGAGGCGATCGCCGCCATGGATCAGCGATCCGACCTGTCGTCGATCATCGCGCCCACACTGTCGATCGCCGGTGCCGATGACCCGGCGACACCGCCGGATCTGTTGCGCGACATCGTCGATGCCGTGCCGAACGGCCGCCTGCTGGTGGTCCCGGACTCGGCCCACCTGGCCAACGCGGAACAAGCCGACACCATCACTCCCGCACTCATCGAACATCTGGAGCAGCAATGAGCACTCGCGACAGTGCCGCCACGGCGACGGTCGTCGGCCGGCCCGGCGGCCCGACCAAACTCGCGGCGTCGGCCGCCGAGGCGGTCGCCGACATCCCCGACGGTGCGAGCATCGCGGTCGGCGGCTTCGGGCTGGCCGGCATCCCCGGCTTCCTGATCGACGCGCTCCTCGAGCAGGGGGCGGCGAACCTGACCATCGTCTCCAACAACTGCGGAGCCGACGGTGCGGGTCTGGGTCTGCTGCTGGAGGCCCGGCGCATCGATCGGGTCGTCGCGTCCTACATCGGTGAGAACAAGGAGTTCGGCCGCCAGTTCCTGTCCGGCGAGGTCACCGTCGAACTCACCCCTCAGGGCACCCTCGCCGAACGCATGCGCGCCGGCGGTAGCGGGATCGGGGCGTTCTTCACCCCCACCGGTGTCGGCACGCTTGTCGCCGAAGGCGGACTGCCCTGGCGCTACCACTCCGACGGCACCATCGCGGAGGCGTCGCCGCCCAAGGAGGTGCGGACCTTTCACGGTCGGGAGATGGTCCTCGAGGAGTCGATCGTCACCGACTACGCACTCATCCGGGCCGCGGTCGTCGACACGGATGGCAACTGCAGATTTCATGCTGCCGCACGCAATTTCAATCCGCCGGCGGCGATGGCCGGGCGCATCACCATCGTCGAGGCGGAGAAGGTGGTCGAGGTCGGCGAGCTCGGACCCGACGAGATCCACCTGCCCGGCATCTTCGTGCAGCGGATCGTCGAACTCGCCCCGGAGCAGGTCGCGCGCAAGGGGATCGAGAAGCGCACCGTCCGTGAACGTCCCACCGCATCGCCGTCAGCCTAGGAGTGCCGACATGACCTGGACCCGTACCGAGATGGCCGCCCGGGCCGCCCGCGAACTCACCCCCGGTGACTACGTCAACCTGGGAATCGGTTTGCCCACCATGATTCCGGACCTCATGCCCGACAACTCCGGCGTCCACCTGCACGCCGAGAACGGCATCCTCGGCGTCGGACCGTTTCCCTACGACGACGAGGTCGACCCCGACCTCATCAACGCCGGCAAACAGACCGTGTCGGTCCTGCCCGGGGCGTCGTACTTCGATTCGGCCACGAGCTTCGCGATGATCCGCGGAGGCCACGTCGACGTCGCGGTCCTCGGCGGCATGCAAGTCGCGATGAACGGCGACCTGGCCAACTGGATGGTGCCGGGTGCCCTCGTCAAGGGCATCGGTGGCGCCATGGACCTCGTCAACGGCGCCGGCCGGGTCATCGTGCTCATGGATCACGTCACCAAGAAGGGTGAGCCCAAGCTGCTCGAGGGCTGCGCGCTCCCGCTGACCGGCCGCGGCGTGGTGAGTCGCGTGATCACCGACCTCGGTGTGTTCGACATCGCCGGAACGGGATTCGACGTCGTCGAGTTCGCCCCGGGCGTGGACCTGGGGATGGTCGAGGACCGGACCGGTGCGCCGGTCACCGACCGCACCGCCGCCTACGCGACGGCCGGAGCATAGATCGCCTGCAGGTACACACGCACGGTCGACGGAGTCTGACGCACGGTCGACGTCACCGGCGGGTGGCTGCGAGTTCGGCGCGGGACCGCACACCGAGCTTCGCGTAGATCCGGGTCAGGTGGTACTGCACCGTCTTCGGTGAGATGTAGAGCTCGGCCGCCACCTCCCGGTTCGACAGGCCGCGCGCGACAAGGGCGGTCACTGCCTCCTCCTGCGGCGTGAGTTCGGCGGCACCCTTTGTGGCGGTGTGGTTCTCACCACGCGACGTCGCGAGACCGCCCGCCTTCAGTTCGCGTTCACAGCGTTCGACGTAGGTGGTCGCGCCGAGTGACAGATACAGGTCGCGGGCAGTCCCGATGACGGCGTCGGCGACCCGGCGCTTGCCCGCACGTCGCAACGTCTGGCCGTAGGCGAAGTTCACCCGCGCCTGGTCGTAGCGCAGGCCGAGACCGTCGAGGAGTTCGATGCCCTCCTCGAAGGTGCGCCGTGCTCCGTGGATGTCACCGGTTGCGCCGAGGTGGCGGCCGCGCGCGTACTTCATCCGGGCTGCCGACGACCGGTGGCCCCGCTCGGCGGACCGGATCTCGTAGCGTCGCAGCAGATCGTCGGCGGCCTCGTGCCGTCCCTCGAGGACCAGTGCGTTGGCGAGGACGTCGACCCACGGCCACAGGCCCGGCTCGGACAGGGCCGGGACGGACTCGGCCATCGCGACGAGCGGCGTCAGTATCCGCCGGACCTTGCCGTAGTCGGCTGCGGCCTCCGCCAGTTGGGCCCGGGCCAGCAGGTCCGGTATCCGCATGATCTCGTAGTCGCCGATGGAGGTGCTGCTCTGTGCGATACTTCCATGCGCGTCCTCCCAGTTCCCGCGCAGCGAATAAATCTGGCTCGCAGTCCAGTTGAGCAGGGGCGTGGTGAGCGCGATGCCGCTGTTGCGGGCGAGCGCGCGGCCGGCCTCGACGCCGCGCAGCGCATCGTCCCAGTCGCCGGTGAGGAACTGGACCCGGGCGAGCCAGGCCAGCGCCCACAACGTGATCCGGGTGGAGCCACCGAGCTGCGCCATCGACACGGCGGTTTCGAGATCGGTACGCGCAGCGTCGATCTCGTCGAGGCCGAGTTCGAGCCAACCGCGACCCATGATCGCACGCTGCGCCTGCGCGCCGTATCGAACCCGTTCCGACACCGTCTGGTACTCGGCGCGTGCGGCATCCGGGTGTCCCGACCAGGCCAGTCCGAGTCCACGGATGACGGCGGCCTCCACTCGGGCGGCCGATCCGGCGTCGGCCATCGCGTCCGCGCGATCGGCCCAGTCCACCAACTCGGTGCCCTGGCATCGGACCAGGTTGTGCAGGACGAAACGTTGCGCGATCAGGGCGGCGACATCGGGCTTGCGCTCGACGTTGACGATCGCCCACGCCCGGTCGAGACGCAGCTGTGCCTCCGCCGACCGGCCCCGCAGGATGGCGAGGTACGCCAGGGTCGCATTGCGCAGTGGTGTCTCGCGCAGGCTCTCCACGGTCGGTACGAGGGCGCCGGCACCGGTGCAGTCTCCAGCGGCGAGGAGCGAATCGACCGCGAGCGTCACCCGTGTGTCGCGCTGCAACGGATCGGGGGTGAGCCGGCCCGCCTGCCCGTACAGCCCGGCGGCCTCGGCCCACGCACCGTCGGCGCCGCGGGCGCGTGCCAGGTCGGTGAGGGCGTCGGCGAGGGCGGCGTCGACCGTCGAGGTGGCCGCGACGCGGTGATGGAGCTGTCGGGCAGGGTCGTCGACGAGGTCCGCAGCCCGACGGTGGGCGTCGCCCACGGTCTTCATGCCGAGGACCTCGAGGACGGCGGCCCGCACCAGGGGACCCGCGAGACGCGGTTGCGCCTCCGCGGGTGTCAATGCCCTGTCGTCCGTCACCAGACCGGTTGCGCGCGCGTCGTCGATCGCGGCCAGGGGGTCGGTGATCCCGGCGAGCGCAATCGCGGTGGCGAGGGGCTCGGCCGGGTCGAGGATCGCGAGCGCTTCGATGAGCGCGCGAGCCGAGGTGCCGTTGTCCGGCAATCGCTTCCGCACCATCGCGATGACATGGGCCGGCGCAGGCAGTCCCACGCCGGTGCGGGACCAGGTGCCTGGCGGGACCTCGTCGAGCAGGGCCACGATGTCGCGGGGATTCCCGCCGGTGTGCCGGGCCAGTTCCTCCCGCATCGCCGGGTGCAGCACGATGCCGCGCTGCGCGGCGAGGTCGGCAGTACCCGTTGGGTCCAGGCCGTCGAGTCGTAGCTCGTCGAGTGCGTTGCCGACGAGCCGGGTACCCGGCCGAGACATGGTGAGGACGACCAGGATTCGGCGATCCCGGTGTTCTCGGGTGAGTGAGACCAACGCCTGCAGTGACTCCTCGTCGGCGAGGTCGGCGTCGTCGACGGCGATGAGTCCGGCGGTGTCGCCGGGCACCTCGGTCGATGACTCTGCAGGAGTGGTGACCGCTGCGAGTAGTGCGTCGAGCAGGTCGTCCGGGGTCGGGTCGGCAGCTGTCGCGGGTGTGGCGTCGGGCCGGTCCTGTACCAGCTGCCGGATGAGTGCGCCGGGCGTGTGCGCTCGCCACGGTGAGACCGCGGCCCACAACGTGGAACCGGTTGTCGGAGCGGACAGCCGCCGCCGGACCAGGTGCCTCAGCAGCGTCGACTTGCCGATTCCGGGATCTCCCGTGACGGCCAGAAAACCCGACTCCGACACGGCGTCGAGCCGCGAGAAGAGCAATTCGATCTCGCGGTCGCGGCCGACGCACCCGCCGGTGACCATCATCGGTCCATACTAGTCAGCAGCTCAACCCTGATCGCCGCCGGCGACGGGCAGCACGGTCCCGGTGATGTACGACGCCTCGTCGGAAGCGAGAACGCAGATGGCGGCCGCCTGCTCGTCGAGGGTGCCGTACCGGTGCAGCGACGACGACGCGATCGTCTGGTCGATGTGGGCCTGATACCACTGTGACTCGATCTCGTTGCGCGGCTCCGGTGTACCGCGTGAGATCCGACGCGGCGGTGCCTCGGTGCCTCCCGGCGCCGTGGCGACCACTCGGATGCCGTCGTCGGCGTACTCCATCGCCAGTGACGCGGTCAACGCGTTCACCGCCCCCTTCGCCGCCGAGTACGGGATCCGGTGAATGCCTCGCGTCGCCGCCGAGGAGACGTTGACGATCACCCCGCCCCCGGCGCGTGTCATCGACGGCAGGACCGCCCGGCACGCGTACAGCGTCGTCATCAGCGACCGGTCGATCTCGGCCCGGATCTGCTCCTCGGTGAACTCGACGAACGGTTTGAAGTTGATGGCGCCGCCCACGTTGTTGATCAGCACATCCACCCGACCGTACGTGGACAACGCCTGCCGGATCACCGACTCGGCGCCGCCGAAACCCTCCAGATCGGCGATGGCGGCTGCCGCGCCGGGACCGTTCGCTTCGAGATCGCGGGCCACCTCGGCGACCAGTTCCGATCGGTCGGCGAGGACGACCTTGCCGCCCTCGGCGCTGATTCGCCGGGCGGTCTGCTCGCCGATCCCCTGCGCGGCACCGGTGATGACGACGACCTTGCCGGCGAACCGGCCCGGGGTGACGAAACGCGGTCGACGCGAAACCGATTCGTCGGCCATCGCTCGGCGCATGGTCTGCTTCGACCGGTCGGCATGTGCGGTGATGAGTGCTCGTGCCGCGTCGTGGTCCCCGGCCTCGAACGCCGAGACGATATCGATGTGGTCCTGCGCGCACAACGGGTGACACCAGGTCGCGTTCCGTAGCACCTCACTCATGCGGCCCTTGACGCCGAGCGCCTTGTAGGCCTCGAGCAGGTGATCGTTACCGGTCTGGGCGAAGAGGTAGTCGTGGAACGCGGCGTTGGTCTCGGTGTACTCCGCGGCATCGACGAAGCGATCACCGTCCACGTACGGCACCGTGGCGTCGGCGAGCATACGGTAACCGGCCAGCTGTTGCATGGACAAGCGCCCGAACGTCAGCTCGAGTGCGCCCAGTTCCAGGGCGGCCCGGGCCTCGAACAGGGCGTCCGACTCGTGGATCGCCGGATGCTCCTCGCCGATCTGGTAGCCCTGCGAACCGACGACTGCCGGTCCCGCCACGGTGTCCCCGACGGTGGGCGTTTCGGTCGCCACCGCGGGAACCGCTTCGTGCAGCGGTTCCAGGCTCGACGGCGCGAACACCTCCTGCCCGGCGATCGACCGTGCCGGACCCGCCGGATGCGACGCCGTCGGTCGCAGCAACCCCGCATCGGATTCCAGTCCGCGGTCATCGGATTCGGTGTGCCACACGACCTGTCCAGCGATCCGGACCAGTGAATCGTCGCCGGCGACCGACGGACGTGCACCCGACCAGGCCGCCATGTCTGCGGCCGGGAGAGTCTGCTGTCCGGCGATCGACCGGGCGTTCGCGGCCACGATGATCGGGTCGTCGGCGTCCGGCGCGGACGAGTCGGACGCCGCGGTAGTCGCCCGGGCGGTTTCGTCGGTGAGCACCTCGGTCTCGTCGACTGTGCCGTCGTCGGCACCGGCCTCCGGACGCGCCGCGAGCGCGAACTTCTCGTAGTAGAAGCCCGTCGGCGCGATGCCGGCCTGGGCGACGTGCTTGCGAACCGACTCCACCATCGGCGGCGGACCGCACAGGTAGATCGCGACATCCCCGTCGTAGAGGTGGGCCGGCTCGATCAGGCTCATCACGTAGCCCTTGTTGACCGCGGAACTGGCCGGGTCCGAGACACAGTGGTCCCACGTCAGACCGGGCAGCTTCTCGGCGAAGAACTCGACCTCGTCGAGGGCAACCAGATCGGTGTCGGTGGACACCCCGTAGATGAGGTGGACTTTTCGACGGCTGTTGTCGGCGTGCAGCTTCCGCAACATCGACAGGATCGGCGCAAGGCCGGTGCCGCCGGCCAGCAGCAGCACGGGGCGGGTGGCCTCGCGCAGGAAGAACGATCCGTGCGGACCGGTGAACGCGATCTCCTCGCCGCGGGCGGCGCGGTCGGTCAGGTAGGTCGACATCGCGCCGCCGGGACTCAGCTTGATGAGGAAGACGAGACAGTCCTCGTGCGGGCCGTTGGCAAACGAGTACGACCGGGTCACCGGGGTGCCCTCGCCGTCGTCGCTGCCGGGGATCTCGATGTTGACGTACTGTCCGGGCAGGAACGCCAGCTCCCCGCGGTTCTCGATCAGGACCTCGAGACGCATGGTCGAGTCCGAGAGTCGATCGAGTTCGACGATGGTGCCGGTGAATCGGGACGCCTGGGTCTTGGCGACATCGGAGGTCGCCGGAATCTGCAGCACGAGATCGGACTTGGGCTTCATGCAACAGGGGAGCGCATAGCCCGCGGCGGACTCGTCGTCGGAGAGCGCGTCCTCGATGTATACCCCGCCGTCGAAATCGCCGGACTCGCAGAACGACTTACACGTTCCACAGGCCCCGTCGCGGCAGTCCAGCGGGATGTTGATCCGCTGACGGTAGGAGGCGTCGGCGACGGTCTGGTCCTCGCGGCACGAGATGAACCGCGTGACACCGTCTTCGAAGGACAGCGCCACCTGATGGATGGTGGCCTCGCCGTCGGGGGCTCGCAGGTCGGCGCCGACGCCGTTGTCGGTGGTGACAGTCATGGACCGGTCCTAGAAGTGGTAGATGTCCACCACGTGGTGGATGTAGTCGTTCTTCAGCACGATCGTCTTGCGTCGGATCAGCGGTTGCTCGCCGGAGAAGTCGATCGTGTAGAAGGAGGTCCCGTAGTACGGGTCGACCGTGTTGTACCGGAAATACATGGTGTGCCAGTTGAACCGGACGTCGACGAGATCACCGCGCCGTTCGATGACCTCGACGTTGCCGATGTTGTGGCTCGTCCGGGGTTCGGGCAGTGAGGTCGCCGACGACCGCTCGGTGCGGATGCGGAAGACCCGGTCCTCGAGGCCGCCCTTGTTGCCGTAGTAGATCAGCGAGATCTCGCGGTGCGGGTTCTCGGTGAGACGATCACGGTCGTCCCAGGCCGGCATCCAGTACACGACGTCGTCGGCGTAGCAGTCGAGCCACTTCTCGAATTCGCGGTCGTCGAGGTAGCGGGCCTCGCGGTACAGGAACTGCTCGATCATGTTCTGGGTGATGAGCTTTCCGCCGGTGGATATGCCCGACCCGGCGGGATCGACAGCGGCGGAATTGGTCTCAGCGGTGGTCATGGTGCTCTCCTTCAGGGCGGTGGGCTGGGCGGCGGTCTACTGGGCTGGGGCCGCTGCTTGTTCGGCCGCCGCCTCTTCCTTCGCGGCAGCTGCGCGCATCCGCTCGAGCCAGTAACCGTGCTGGACCGGGTAGAGCCCCTCGTCCTCGTTCTTGACGCCGGCCGAGATGACCCCGGTCATGCCCAGCGATTCGGCGACGGGATCGGGACCGGTGAGCCAGTGCTCGGCACCGCGGCTCATGTCGTTCCACGGCGCGGCCTGCGCCCGGAACGTGAGCTGGCACGACCGGAACTCCTCGAGGTCGTCGGGAGTCGCCATCCCGGACGCGTTGAAGAAGTCCTCGTACTGGCGGATGCGGTGAGCCCGCGCGGAGTCGCTCTCACCCTTGGGCGCGATGCAGTAGATGGTGACCTCGGTCTTGTCCGGCGCGATCGGACGGAAGTGGCGGATCTGCGTCGAGAACTGGTCCATCAGATAGACATTCGGGTACAGGCATAGATTGCGCGAACCCTTCACCATGAACTCGCCCTTGGCGTCGCCGTGGATCTCCTTGAGCTGCTCCATCGAATCCCACAGCGGACGGTCCTGTGGATTGGCCGCCCAGGTCCACAGGCACAGATGACCGTTGGGGTAGGACCAATAGCCGCCGCCGGACTTTCCCCAACCGCCGGCGTCGAGTGCCTTGGTGTCGTTCTTCGACTCCCCGGTACTGCGACGAGACGTGGTGGCCGCGTAGTTCCAGTGGGTTGCGGTCACGTGGTAGCCGTCGGCGCCGTTCTCCGCCTGCACCTTCCAGTTGCCGTCGTAGGTGTAGGTCGACGCGCCGCGGAGCACCTCGAGGCCGTCCGGCGACTGGTCGACCAGCATGTCGATGATCAGTCGGGTGTCGCCGAGATGCTCCCCTAGCGAGGCGACGTCCTCGTTGAGGCTGCCGAACAGGAAGCCGCGGTAACTGTCGAAGCGGGCGACCTTGGTCAGGTTGTGCGAGCCGTCGACGTCGAAGGTGTCGGGGTAACCGGCCCCATCGGGATCCTTGACCTTCAGAAGGGTCCCGTCGTTGCGGAACGTCCAACCGTGGAACGGGCAGGTCAGTGTCATCCGGTTGTCGGTCTTGCGCCGGCAGATCATCGCGCCGCGGTGCGCACAGGCGTTGATCAGGCGGTGCAACTCGCCGTTCTTGTCGCGGGTGATGACGACGGGCTGCCGGCCGATGTAGGTGGTGAAGTAGTCGCCAGGTTCGGGGACCTGGCTCTCGTGTGCGAGATAGATCCAGTTGCCCTCGAAGATGTGCTTCATCTCCAACTCGAAGATGTCCTCATCGGTGAAGATCCGCCGGTTGGCGCGGTAGACACCGGCGTCTCGGTCGTCGACGACCGCGTCGTCGAGGACCGAGTTCACATGATTCAAGTGTTCCGATACGGACGCGGTCATGGTCGTAAACCTCCAGGAAGTGGGCTGCTCTCTGCACTGTGGCAGCACGTGGTGGCGATCACACCCGGGTAATTGCCAGTCCTGGCCAAGCAGCCTATTGATCAATGGCCTCAATCAATTGCCGCAATTTGTGTCTTTGTCATGTATGGATCGACGCTCTACCGTGAGACGTGTCCGCGGTCACAACCGCGGTGTCGATCAGTACGAGACGAGGCGGGTCATGGAGCTACGGCACTTGCGGTACTTCGCCGCCGTGGCCGACACCTGTCATTTCGGGCAGGCAGCGGAGTCGTTGCACGTGGCACAGCCCGCGCTGTCGTACGCAATCCGCCAGCTCGAGGCCGAGCTCGACGTCACCGTGTTCACGCGGACCACCCGTCAGGTGTCGCTCACCCCGGCCGGGCAGTACCTCAGGGCCCAGGCCGAGCGAATTCTCGCCGGCGTGGACGAAGCCGTGGACGGCGTGCGTCGGATCGCCGCCGGCCGCAGCGGCCTCGTCCGGGTCGGTATCACCGGTATCGCCGCGTTCTCCCATCTGCCGCGCATCGCGCGGGTCGTCAAGCGGGAGTTGCCCGATGTGGATCTTCGTATCCAGTCCGACATGCTCACGCCGGGCCAGTGCGACGCCCTGCGCGCCGGCACCCTCGACCTCGGGATCCTGCGCCCGCCGGCGATCGGGGAGCACATCGACACGACGGTCATCGATGTCGAGCCGATGGTTCTCGCGGTGTCGGTCGATCACCGACTGGCCGCCGAGCCCGTGGTCTCCGTCGCCGACCTCCGCCACGAGCCGTTCGTGCTGTACGACAGCCGGGACTCGGCCGTCAACGACGCCGCGATACGGACATGTCGCGCAGCGGGTTTCGTTCCCCACCGGGCGCACCAGGCGCCGGGTACCGCGGTGCTGCTGGCCCTGGTCGCCGCCGGGCTGGGGGTCGCCCTGCTCCCGGCCTCGGTGCGGTCACTTCCGCTCGACGGTTTGGTGGTGCGCGACCTCGTCGATGCCGACACCGTCGAGGTGGCACTCGCCTGGCGATCGGGTTCCGACGACCCGGTCGTCACCGCGGTCGCCGACGTCATCGCCGCTGCCTTCGCCGATTCCGCCGCCGCACAGTCGCGCGACACCCAGCTTGCCGACCACCGTTCCGTGAGGACCCGACTGGGTGCTCGATCTGGAGAGAAACCGTGAAAATCACCGCTGTGGAGGCGATTCCGTTCGCCATCCCGTACGTGAAGCCGCTGAGGTTCGCCTCCGGCGAGGTGCACGCCGCGACCCACGTGCTGGTCCGGGTGCACACCGACGCCGGCGTGGTCGGCGTCGCCGAGGCGCCGCCCCGCCCGTTCACCTACGGCGAGACCCAGGACGGCATCATCGCCGTGATCGAGGGCATCTTCGCGCCCGCGGTCGTCGGCCTGACCTTGCTCGAGCGTGAGGTGGTCGCCGCCCGGATGGCTCGCACGGTCGGCAACCCGGCCGCGAAATCCGCTGTGGACATGGCGATCTGGGATGCGCTGGGCAAGGTGCTGGGACTCCCGGTCGGCGACATGCTCGGCGGCTACACCGACCGGATGCGCGTCAGTCACATGCTCGGGTTCGCCGAGCCGGCCGCGATGGTCGCCGAAGCCGAGAAGATGGTCGACACCTACGGGATCCGCACCTTCAAGGTGAAGGTCGGACGTCACCCGGCATCCCTCGACACCGCGGTCGTCCGCGCGCTCCGCGAGCGGTTCGGCAGCGACGTCGAACTCTACGTCGACGGCAATCGGGGCTGGACCGCAGCCGAGTCGTCGCGAGCCATGCGGGAGATGGCCGACCTCGATCTGCTGTTCGCCGAAGAGCTCTGCGACGCAGCCGATGTGCTCGGTCGCCGGTGGCTGGTCGAACAGCTGCCGGTGCCGTTCATCGCCGACGAATCGGTGCCCACGCCAGCCGACGTCACCCGCGAGATCCTCGGCCGGTCGGCGACCGCCGTCAGCATCAAGACCGCGCGGTCGGGTTTCACCACCTCACGCCGCACGCATCACCTCGCCGAGGGGTTGGGCGTCCCGGTCGTCATGGGCAACCAGATCGACGGACAGATCGGGACGGCGTGCACGCTCGCCTTCGGCAGCGCCTTCGAGCTGACCTCGCGCTACGCGGGTGAGCTGTCGAACTTCCTGGACATGAGCGACGACCTGCTGACCGAGCCGTTGCAGATCCGCGATGGCCACCTGCACCGTTCGACCGCGCCGGGCATCGGTTTCGAGATCGATCCGGACAAGCTCGACCGCTATCGCACCGACAACTAGACCCGCACGCCCACGACACGTCTCGTGGCCGCGAACCCAGTAGCAAGGAGAAGAACATGACCACCACCGAGCATCCCCAGGAAGTCGCCACCGCCGCGGCGTCCGGCGCCTCCGCCACCGAGCGGTTCCACGCGGACAAGTCTCCGTTCGAGGCAGTGAAGGACACTGCGCCGGAACGTGTCTCGACCCTCATCAACGAGGTCCTCGCGGGCGTGCACGAGGTGATCCGGAAGCACAAGGTGACCTACGACGAGTACAACGCGCTCAAGGCGTGGCTCATCAACGTCGGTGAGGACGGCGAGTGGCCGCTGTTCCTCGACGTCTGGGTGGAGCACGTCGTCGAGGACGTCGCGACCTCGCATCGTCAGGGCAACAAGGGCAGCATCGAAGGCCCGTACTACGTCCCGGACGCTCCGGAACTCGGCGCCAAGGGCACTCTGCCCATGCGGGACAACGAGCCCGGCGATCCGTTGGTGTGGACCGGCCAGGTCCGGTCGTGCGACGGCACCCCCCTCGCCGGCGCCACTGTCGAACTCTGGCACGCCGACGACGACGGCTTCTACTCGCAGTTCGCGCCGGGAATTCCGGAGTGGAATCTGCGCGGCACCTTCACCGCCGATGACGAGGGCCGCTTCGAGATCACCACCATCCGGCCCGCGCCGTACATGATCCCGACCGATGGCTCGTGCGGGAAGATGATCTCCGCGGCCGGCTGGCACCCGTGGCGCCCCGCGCACCTGCACCTCAAGGTCTCGGCACCGGGCCACGAGCAGCTGACCGCACAGCTGTACTTCCCGGGCGACCCGCACAACGATGACGACGTCGCCAGCGCCGTCAAGCCCGAACTGGTGCTGGACCCGAAGGACGACGGCAAGGGCGGCTTCACCATCTCCTACAACTTCGTGCTGGATCCGGCGAAGTAATGCTGTTCCACGTGCGGATGGACGTGTCCATCCCCGACGACCTCGACCCCGACGTCCGGGCCGACACGGTCGCCCGGGAGAAGGCGTACTCGCAGGATCTACAACGCGCCGGCAAGTGGCCGCACATCTGGCGGATCGTCGGGGAGTACTCAAACTACTCGATCTTCGACGTCGAGTCGAACGACGAACTGCACACCCTGCTGTCAGGTCTGCCGCTGTTCCCGTACATGCGGATCAAGGTCACCCCACTGGCAACCCATCCGTCGGACATCAACGGCTGACGGCCGCTGCTCCTCGAGAAGCGAGCCCGCCCATCTGCTCGCTAATCCGAAAAACAGCAAAACACCTGGTCCCTGAGGTGCGAGGAGCGCAAGCGACGAGCCACGAAGGGCTGGTGAGATACGTTGCTACACCCTTCGTGGCTTGCTTCGCTCGCACCTCAGGCAGCAGGGGTTGGGTCCCTATCGCTCCTCGCACCTCAGGGAGCAAGGGGCTGGGACCTGCGGTTATGTGGTTCTTTCGGATCAGGAGGCAGGCGGCGCCGATCGCAGCGTGAGGATCGTGATCTCCGGCGGCGTGAGGACACGGACCGGCGGGCCCCAGGCGCCGGCGCCGCGGGTGGTGTAGATCGTGGTGTTCCCGATCTGGTCGAGCCCGGTGATCGTCGGCTGCTGGGCACGGACGAGGTAGCGGATGGGCCAGAGCTGGCCGCCGTGCGTGTGCCCGGACAGCTGGAGGTCGACACCCAGATCCGATGCCTCGACGGCCTGCTTGGGCTGGTGGGCGAGGAGCAGGGTGAAGTCTTCGGGAGACGTTCCCGCCAACGCCGCCGGGAGGTCGGGCTCGTACGGTTCGGGGGCGGTGGCGTCGTGGACGCCGGCGAGTGTGATGGTCGCGCCGTCGACCTCGATGGGCGCTCGTGCGTTGCGCAGCGTGCGCACGCCGAATTCCTCCCAGACGTCGAGCCACCGGCCACCGTCGTCGGCGTAGTACTCGTGGTTGCCGCTCACACCGAAGACCCCGAGAGGCGCATCCAGATCCGCGAGGGGTTCGAGGGTGTCGCGGACGTTCGGGATGGTGCCGTCGGTGAGGTCGCCGACGAGGACGACGAGATCCGGCTCCTGCTCGTTGACGTCGTCGACGACGCGCTGGGTGAACGACGCGTCACGGGCCGGGCCGACGTGCAGGTCGGAGATCACCGCGATGCGCGTTCCGTCGAACTGCGGCGGCAGGCTCGCGAACGTGGCGTCGACGTCGACGACCTGGGGGCGAGATGCTTCCCACACCCCGTAGCCGGTGACCCCGAGCGCGACCACCACGACCGCGGCCGTGGCGACCCGGAGCTTGCTGAGCCGACGGGCCGCGAACGAGGGGTTGTCCTGCACTCCGGATCGACGTCGCCGGATCCAGCGGACGATGTGTGCGGCGAACGACACGAGGCCCACCACCGCGAGGCCGAGGAACAGGTAGAAGACGGCGGCGAGCCAGATCAGCCCGATCGTGCCGATGGGCCGCGCCCACGACGGGTCGAGCACCCGTCCGGTGGCGAAGCCGATGAGGGCGAGCGCCCACAGGACGACCAGCGCCACGTCGGCGATGATCGACCAGGGGCGCGGCATCGCGGTCGCGCGGACGATGCGCCGATGCAGCCAGAACGTGATGAGTCCGAAGACGACGGCAGGAAACAACGCCACGGGATGGACTCCTGAGGGTGGTGACGGCAGGGCGACGGAGGGCCAGGTGCCCGGTCATGGGCGGATTGCCCCATTCTGCCATCGGTTCGCGTTGGTACCCTCGCCGCCATGGCCGAGGTCCTCATCACCCCGCTCGAGCTGGCCGAGATGCTGCTGGCGACTCCGCCGATCCTGCTGGACGTGCGCTGGCAGCTGGGCGACTTCGATGGTCGGCACGCCTATCGCGAGGGTCACATCCCCGGTGCGGTCTACGTCGACCTCGACTCCGAACTGGCGGCCCCGCCCTCCGGGCCGGTCGGCGGCAGGCATCCGCTGCCCGACGTCGCCGACCTCCAGGAGGCGGCCCGGCGATGGGGGATCGACGACGCCGTCCCGGTGGTGGTCTACGACGACTCCGGCAACCTCGCGGCCGCGCGCGCCTGGTGGCTGCTGCGGTGGGCGGGTGTCGCCGACGTGCGACTTCTCGACGGCGGCCTCGCGGCGTGGCGTGCCGAAGGCCTGCGCACGACGACGGGCGACGGCGGTCGGCCGCGAGCGGGCAACGTGACCCTGAGCCCCGGACACCTGCCGGTCGCGACCATGGACAGCGTCGCGGCCGGGCCGGCACACCTGCTCGACGCCCGGGCCGCCGAACGCTATCGCGGCGACGTCGAACCGGTCGATCCGCGCGCCGGCCACATCCCCGGGGCGATCAGTGTCCCGACGGCGGACAACGTCGACACCTCCGGCCGCTTCCGTCCGGCGGAGGAGCTACGACGCCGGTTCGCAGATGTCGGTATCGACGGCGGGGCCGGCTCCGATGTCGTCGTCTACTGCGGTTCCGGGATCAATGCCGCGCACCAGATCGCGGCGCTCGCCGTCACGGGGATCGACGCCACGCTGTTCCCCGGTTCGTTCTCGCAGTGGTCGTCGGACCCGGAACGGCCGGTCGCCGAGGGCGACCGGCCCTGAGGCGAGAGGAGCGCAAGCCGCACTCTCTGCTCCCTGAGGAGCGCCCGGAGCTTGCGGAGGGCGCGTCACGAAGGGTTTGCCACGCACCTCGCCAGGACCCTTCGAGGCTCGCAACTCAGGGAGCGGGCGGTGACGCGCGCACGGGTCAGGCCGCGAACACCGACAGTCGGGCGGGTTCTTCGACGACCGAGTAGTGCGTCGCGTCGCCCTGGAGAACCTGGCTCGCCTGACCGTGGACGTCGACGGGCACATCGCCGGCGAGGGTGATGCGGTGCAGTTCACGCTGCTGGTTGCCGAAGTCGGCGATGCCGTAGTGCTGCGTGGCGCGATTGTCCCAGATCGCCACGTCGCCCAGTTTCCAGTTCCACCGGAAGGTGTTCTCCAGCTTCGTGATACGCGCCTGGAGGAGCTGGTAGAGGTCGGCGAACTCGGAACTCAGGAGGCCGCGGAACTCCTTGGCGAAGTGTCCGAGCAGCAGGCTGCGTTCGCCGGTCTCGGGATGGACGCGGACGACGGGGTGCAGCGTCTGGTACTCGGAGCTGGTGAACTCCTTGTAGTGCTCGGCCTTGCGACTGACGTCGACACCGCCGGACGGCTCCTTCTGGCCGACGTAGTCGTACAGATTGGTGTGGGTGGCCCACAGCTCTTCGGTCAACGCGCGCAGCGGTTTCGGCAGCTGCTCGTAGGCGGCCACCGTCGACGCCTAGGTCGTCGCGCCGCCGTAGCTCGGCAGCGTCACCGCCCGGAGGATGGACGCCTTCGGGATGCGATCGACGAACGTAACATCGGAGTGCCAGCTGTTCGCGGCGCCTTCGATGGTCAGCAGCTGTTCGCCGCGTGAGGTCACCGTCGGATGAGGTGCGGTGGGATCGCCCAGGAGTTCGGCGAACGCGTACTGGCTGTCGTCGTCGAGCTGGTCCTGGCCCTCGAAGACGATCGTCTTGTTGATCGCCAGCGCCAGGCGGATCGCCTCCACCTGCTCCGGGGCGAGGTCGCCGCCGAGCCGCACCTGGCCGATGCGTGCCCCGATGTGCTCGCCGAGCTTGTCGACGGTGATCCCCGCGTCGCGGTAGATCTACTGAGCTGCCTGCTCGCGCTCGGTCCGGTCCTCGATGTGCGCCAGGGTCATCTCTCGTCCTCTTCTGAATATCGTTTGATGGCAATCGAATTCATCAGACCACCGCGACGGTGGTGCGATCGAGGGAAACGCTCACGGTGATCGGAACGCTTCAGTCCGCCGAGGCCTCCGCCGCGTCGTCGATCTCGCGACGGACATCGGCCGGAACGCGCACCGTCCTCACCGCCCGAGGACCGGTACACCAGGGACCTCGTCGATGCCGTGCCGTTCCCGGACCCGGTTGTGCACCGGGCGCGTCGGGAACGGATTCGATGAGTTTGTCTCAAGCGTCCACCCCGGGCCGGGTGTAGATGGTGTGATCGGGTGACCGACGATCCCGGGAGTCGCCATGAGTATTGCCCTGACCGATGACCACGTCGAACTCGCCTCGGTGGTGCGCGAATTCGCCGTCGACCGAAAGGTGCGGGCGCAGGCGCGCGACCGACTCGACGCGCCCGAGGAGGCCAGACCCACGTTCTGGGCGGAGATCGCCGAACTCGGTTGGCTGGGTCTGCACGTCGCCGAGGAGTACGGCGGTTCCGGTTTCGGGATCGCCGAGTTGGTCGTCGTGACAGAGGAATTGGGCCGCGCGGTGGCGCCGGGTCCGTTCCTGCCCACCGTGATCGCCTCGGCGATCCTGACTCATGCCGACGACGAGACGCCTGCCCGCTGGCTGCGGCCGCTCGTCGACGGCACGGTCACCGCGGGTGTCGCGGTGGTGCCGGGACTGACCGAGGCCGGTGGGACGGTCTCCGGTCAGGTCGACGCGGTACTCGGCGCACCGCTCGCGGATCTGCTGGTACTCATCGGCGACGACGATGTGCTGGTGGTGGAGTCGTCGGACTCCGGTGTCGAGGTGGGCGCGCACGCCGATCTGGACCCGACCCGATTGTCGGCGAGGGTGTCGCTGTCGAGTGCTGCCGCCGTCCGTCTGCCGAGACTGGCGGCCACCGCGCTGGCGCTCACCCGGACGCTGGTCGCGGCCGAAGCCGTCGGCGGGGCGCGGGACGCGCTGGACGCCGCGGTGGCCTACGCGAAGGTCCGCGAACAGTTCGGCCGGACCATCGGTGCGTTCCAGGCCGTCAAGCACCACTGCGCGAACATGCTCGTCGGCGCGGAGGCCGCCACCGCGGTGGTGTGGGACGCGGCGCGAGCGGCCGACGAGAACGCCGACGCGCTCGGGCTGGTCGCGGCATCGGCGGCCGCGCTGGCACTGCCCACGTACACGACGAACGCCGAGCTGAACATCCAGGTGCACGGTGGGATCGGCTTCACCTGGGAACACGACGCGCACCTGCATCTGCGCCGCGCCACCGTGCTGCAGGCGCTGTTCGGCGGACAACAGCCGGCTCGTGACGTGTACGAGTTCTCCGCAGGCGGCGTCACCCGTGCCAACAGCCTCGACCTCCCACCCGAGGCCGAGGAACTGCGCGCGCGCGTTCGAGCCGACATCGCCGAGATCGCCGGCGTCGACGAGTCCGCGCTGCGCGAGAAGCTCATCGACACCGGTTACGTCATGCCGCATTGGCCCAGGCCGTGGGGACGCGCCGCGGATTCCGTCGAACAACTCGTCATCGAGGAGGAGATGGCGACCGCGGGTGTGAAGCGGCCCGAGTACAGCATCACCGGGTGGGTCATCCTCACCCTCATCCAGCAGGGCACGCAGGACCAGATCGACCGGTTCGTCCGGCCGGCGCTGCTCGGGGACGAGGTGTGGTGTCAGCTGTTCTCCGAGCCCGGCGCCGGGTCGGACGCGGCGGCGGTCAGCACGAGGGCCACGCGCGTCGACGGCGGCTGGCGCATCAACGGCCAGAAGGTCTGGACCAGCGGCGCCCACCTGTGCCGGCGAGGGCTGGCAACGGTGCGGACCGACCCGGAAGCCCCCAAACACAAGGGCATCACCGCCGTGTTGATCGACATGTCGGCGCCCGGTGTCGAGGTACGTCCGCTGCGGCAGATCACCGGCGGGTCCGAGTTCAACGAGGTGTTCTTCACCGACGTCTTCGTTCCTGACGAAGACGTGGTGGGCACACCGAACGACGGCTGGGCCGTGGCCCGCGCGACCCTCGGCAACGAGCGGGTCAGCATCGGCGGCGGTGCGCCGGGTAGCGAGGGTGCGGTCCAGCAGATGGTGGCACTCGTCCAGGGCTACGGGGACCGGGTCGAGGGGGCGGCGACGAAGGTCGGTGAGTTCCTCGCCGTCGAAGATGCGCTGCGACTCCTCAATCTGCGTCGCGCCGCCCGATCGGTCGTCGGCGCCGCTCCCGGACCCGAGGGAAATGTGACGAAACTGCTTCTCGCCGAGCATCTCAGCGACCGCGCGCATCTGGCCGCGGAATTGCTCGGACCCGACGTCGCGTTCTCGTCCGGTCCCGGCAAGCTGGCCGGCCTGCTGATCCTCGGGGCCCGCGGGATGTCGATCGCCGGCGGGACGTCGGAGATCACCCGCAACCAGATCGCCGAACGCATCCTCGGCTTGCCGCGCGACCCGCTCATCCGCTGAGCGCCCAGAGCTTGCGGAGGCCACCCCTCTGCTCCCTGCGCAGGGCCCACCTTCTGCTCCCGGCGGAGGGTCACCCCTCTGCTCCCTGAGGAGCGCCCGGAGCTTGCGGAGGGCGCGTCACGAAGGGTCTCGCAACCCGCCTCACCAGGACCCTTCGTGACGCTCGCAAGCTCGCTCCTCAGGGAGCAGGGGGTGACGCTCGCAAGCTCGCTCCTCAGGGAGCAGGGGGTGACGCTCGCAAGCTCGCTCCTCAGGGAGCAGGGGGTGACGCTCGCAAGCTCGTTCCTCGGGGGCGGTCACCGTCGCCCGGGCGGCCGGTCACCGGCCGGGCGCAACGCCCACGACGGCACCCAGTGCGTGACCTTCTCCTGTCGGTCCTTCGAGGTGATCGTGTAGGTGACCTTGCCGTACCAGGCACCCCATTCGTCGCGCCCCCACTCGGTGAGGACGCCGAGGTGCACCGACCGGATCTGCAAACCGTCGGGGTGGTACTCGCCGCTGAAATGCGGCGCATTGGGGTAGAGCGCGCCCAGGTCGATGAGCACCGCCTTGTGGCCGACCCGCACGAAGGCGGGCCGGTGTGGTTGGCCGTTGTCCCCGCCAATCCACTTCATGCCCACCCGGACAGTTTCGCACGTGTGTTCGAGCGGTGTCACCCTCGGTCGGGTCGGCCGGGCCGCCCGGCGGGAACTAGGGTGTCCCGATCGCGAAATCGGGATCGGGGTCGTCCAGGTAGCCGGCGAGTTCGCCGAACGCACTCGGATCACCGTCGACGCCGACGTCGCCCGCTTCGACGGCCGTGCCGAGATCCACGAGCTCGAGGAGCAGCGTCAGCAGGGTCTGCTTCGTCAGGGTGAACGTGGCTGCGACGGGGTCGCCAGCGCTTGCCTGATCCACGTCGAAATGAACCAGGAGGCCGTTGCGCAGCTCCGATCGGTGGCGTCGGTCGACATCGGTGATGTGCCAGTCGAGGACGATGTGGGCGTCCCAGGCCGCTGGCCCGTCGACTCGTAGGGCGACGGCGTCGAAGAGCTGATCGACCGACAGGGCGGCGACGATGTCCGTGGCCGCCGTCGTGGTCGGCGTCCCGACGGGTCCGTGGCGCAACTCGTACGCCCCCATGAGGTAGAAGTTGCGCCACGTGCCGTTCTCCGAGCCATAGCCGAGCTGTTCGAGCGTGTCCGCTTGGAGACTCCGCGCCTCCTCGTGCGCCGGGTCGGCGAAGACGACGTAGTTCAGGACCTGTGCGACCCAGCGGAAGTCGCCCGCCTCGAACGACCGGCGGGCCTTCCGTACCACCTCGTCCGCGCCGCCCATGAACTCGACGTGCCGCGTCGCGGATTCCACCGGCGGGTGTTCCCAGAGGTGCGCCGGATTCCCGTCGAACCATCCCATGTAACGCTGGTAGATGGCCTTGACGTTGTGGCTCACCGAGCCGTAGTAGCCATGTGTGTGCCAGGCGTTCTCGAGTGCCGGGGGCAATCGGATGTCCTCGGCGATCTCGAGACCGGTCCGGCCCTTGTTGAGCTGCCGAAGGGTCTGATCGTGGAGGTATCCGTAGAGGTCGCGCTGGAGGGACAGGAACTCCGTGAGCTCCGCGGTGCCCCATGTCGGCCAGTGATGCGACGCGAAGAGCACGTCGGAGCGCGCCGCGAAATCGTTGATCGCCTCGGTCAGGTAGCGCGACCACACGTGCGGATCACGGACCAGGGCACCCCGCAACGTGAGCAGATTGTGCAGGGTGTGGGTGGCGTTCTCGGCCATACAGAGCGCGCGCATCTGCGGAAAGTAGAAGTTCATCTCGGCCGGTGCCTCGGTGCCGGGCGTCAGCTGGAATTCGATGGTGACCCCGTCGATGGTCTCGACCTGTCCGGTGGTGGTGATGTCGAGGGTCGGGGCGATCAGGGTCGCCGTGCCGGTGGACGTGGACTGGCCGAGGCCCGCGCCGATCGCACCGCGCGGGCCCCTCGGCAGCGCGGCCCCGTACATGTACGCCGCGCGCCTGCCCATCGCCGTTCCCGCGTAGACGTTCTCGGCGACCGCGTGCTCGACCATGCCTGCGGGCGCGATGATCTGGCACTCGCCGGCGTCGACGGCCTCCTGGGTGGTGACTCCTTTGACGCCGCCGAAATGATCGATGTGCGAGTGCGTGTAGATGACGGCGGTGACCGGACGATCGCCACGATGCTCCCGATAGAGGCGGAGGCCGGCGGCCGCGGTTTCCTGTGAGATCAGTGGGTCGATGACGATGACGCCGGTGTCGCCCTCGACGACGGTCATGTTCGACAGGTCCAGGCCGCGGATCTGGTAGATCCGATCGGTCACCTCGAAGAGGCCTTGTCGGGCAACGAGACCCGACTGCCGCCACAAGCTGGGGTGGGCGGTGGCAGGCGCCTCGTCGGCGAGGAAGGAGAATTCATCGCAATCCCACACCGACTTCCCGTCCTGGCCGGCGATGGCGGGGGGATCGAGTTCGGCGACGAGTCCGCGCGTGGCGGCGTCCAGGTCGCGGGTGTCCTGGAACGGGAGGTGATCGTGGGCGGACGAATTCGCCTGTGCCACAGCAGGGGATGCGTCTCGAGAGAGAGCCATGTGCTTGACCTCGTCGATTCTCGGTTGAGTGCGTACGGTGACGTTCTCGGTGAGCGATGCGTACGTACCACTCTGTCAGAAGCGCGGATGCCTCGCCGGGGTTCGGCACGCTCAGTTGACACCCGACCGCTCGCCGACCGTGTGGACGACGACGACCTCGGGGTCCCAGGGGACCAACTCGTCGACCGTCGTCTGGAGCTCGTCGATCGGCGGCAGGTCCTGCGGGGCCAGCACACCGACGGTGACCGTGCTGCCGGTCCAGCTGACGCCGGTCACCTCGGACGAGTCGTTCCCGCCCGATCCGAGCCACGACTCCGCCGCGGTCGCGATCTGCCGGGACCACAGTGACGAGAGCGAGTTCGCGACCATCGGGACGGTGACGACGACGAGAGCTACGGCCAGTGCCGCGTAGGCCCGGCGTCGAGGGGCCCTCGGATGTTCCGCACCGGCGAGATCGGCGGCCTCTCGGCCATAGCCTGCGATCGTCAACACGACGAGGCTCGTGATGATCATCGCGACCACGTTCGACGCGAACAGCACGAAGGCGCCCAGTGCGAGCGACGGGGCTCCCGACCCGAGGCAGACGCCGACGACCCCGAGTGGCGGCACCAGGGAGATGGCGATGGCCACGCCGGGCAGCACATCACCGACGTCGCGACGGGTGATGGCGATCGCGCCGACGAGGCCGGTGGCGAGGGCGGCCAGGAGGTCGACGAGCGTCGGTGACGTCCGGCCCAGCACCTGTGAGTTGGAGAGCACGTTCGTCGGGTTGGGTAGCAACTGGGCGAACACGACGCCCAGGATCGTCACCAGGATGACCCCGGCGAGCACGTAACCGACACTCGCGAGCACGAGTCGACCACGGCCGGTGGCGATCCCGAGTCCGATGCCGAGGATCGGTGTCGACAGCGGCGCGACGATCATCGCCCCGATGACGGTCGCCGTGCTGTCGGCGACGACTCCCGAGACCGCGATGATGCCGGACAGCGTGAGCATCAACCAGAAGGCGCTGCGTTTGGCGGTGCGGTCCCCGACGGAGAAGTCGAGGCGTTCGACGATCTCGTCCAGGCTGCGACGCTGTGAACCGGGGATGAGGGAGAGCACGATCGGAGCCCCTTCGTCTCGAGGTCCTCTGAAAGTACCCGTTCGCGGTCCGCTGTCCAGCAGAGTCGGCGCAACCGTGTGACCATGGATGAACGCCGGGGAAAGCACAGGGGGCGAACATGGATCGGTTCACCGGATGTCTGCTCGCCGGTGCTGCCGGCGACGCGCTGGGCGGGGCAGTCGAGTTCTCGACTCGGGACGCGATCCTGGAGAGGTTCGGACCCGCGGGCATCACCTCCTACTCCGAGGCGTACGGCGGCCTCGGCACCATCACCGACGACACCCAGATGACGCTGTTCACTGCGGAGGGTCTGCTGCGCGCCTGGGCCCGCGACTGCGCGGGAGGCATCTCCTGCTACGCGGCCACGACGGCCCGCGCATACCTGCGGTGGTTCATCACGCAGGGCGGCCATCCGCGGCACGGCGTGCTGGCGACGACCGAACGGTCCAGCTGGCTGGCAGGGCACCAGCAGTTGCACAGCCGACGGGCACCCGGCACCACCTGTCTCGAGGCGCTCCGGGTGACCACTCGTCCGGGCGTCCCGGCCGACAACGACAGCAAGGGCTGCGGAGGTGTCATGCGGGTGGCGCCGGTCGGTTTGTTCGCGGCCCGCGTGGACTGGTCTGCCGCAGGCACTTTCGACCTCGCGACCACACTCGCGGCGCTCACCCACGGCCATCCCTCCGGTTCGCTTCCCGCCGGCGTTCTCGCGGTCGCGGTTCGCGAGCTGATCGTCGGGGCCGGCCTGCCGGAGGCGCTGGCGACGGCGAAAGGCATCCTCCGGAATCGTTCCGGTCACGAGGAGACCCTCACCGCCCTCGATGCCGCGGAAAGCCTTGCCGGTTCGGGCCTGTCCCACGAGGCGGCGATCACGCGCCTCGGCGAGGGCTGGGTCGGAGAGGAGGCGCTCGCGATCGCCGTCTACTCCGCGCTGGTGGCCGACGACCTCGAGGACGCGGTGATCATCGCGGTCAATCACGACGGCGACTCGGACTCCACCGGCGCGATCGTAGGCAACCTGCTGGGTGCGCGCGACGGGGTCGAGGCCATCCCACCGCGCTGGCTGGAGCCCCTCGAACTGCGCGACGTCATCGTCGAGATGGCGGGCGATCTACACGAGTTCGTGGATTGGGACATCACCGAGACCGATGAGCCGGCCGGGTCGGGCAGTTGGGTCGAGAGGTACTGGGGACCCCGCCCGGGGGCGACTCCGGACCTTCGCCCGGTGGGCTGAGTCTCCGGCGCGACCGGCGCCATCGTCGTCACCCGCCAGAACGTGGCAGGTCAGCGCCTCGGCGTCGTGGCGACGAGGTGCGCAATACGACGGCCACGACGGGGTTGCCCGATGGTCACAGACGTCGGTTTGAGTTCTCCCCATGGCAGTCGCTCTGAGATCCGACCGTGGAATCCGTGTGCTCACAGGCGCTTCCGGGGTGGGGTTCATTCTCGCCATCTGCGGCTCGAATGCGATGACGCCACTGCTTCCGGGATACATGGACACCCATGAGTTCGGGCCCGCCGCGGCGTCGGTGCTGTTCGCCACCTACTTCATCGCCCTGATCATCATCCTGTTGATCTCGGCTCGCGGCCCGCTCATCCGGCACAGCCGCACGGTGTTACCGCTCGCTCTCCTCGCGGCGATCGTCGGCGACCTCCTGCAGATCGTCGGCGCATCGGTCGACGTGCTGCTGTTCCCGGGACGGTTCCTCACCGGGGCGTCGGTGGGCCTGAGCACGGGCGCCGCCGCGGCGATCATGGTGGCCGCCCGCGGCGAACGGGGTCGTGCGTTCATCGCCTCCGGTTCGCTCATCGGCGCCGGAAGCGGGCTGGTTGCGGCCATCGCGATAGCCGTGTTCCTGCCCTGGCAGCTGGTCACGGTGTACGCGATCCACGCCGCGGCGACCGCCGTATGCCTGATTGTCTTGCTCGTCGGTCTGCGTCTGGCCCCCGGTCTGCTTGCGTATGGCAATAATTCGTCGATGGACGACGGCTTCACGCCGCAGTCGACGCACGCTCACACCGGCGACCTCGACGTCCACACCGGCGACTTCGACGTCGCGGGCACCCGTCGTCGAGATCCCGGTGCCTATCTGGTCGGCGCGCTGGCGTGGGCGATCGGTGCGCTCGCGGTGGGCGCGATGCCCGCCGCGATCCTCGCCACCGGAGCGAGCGACTCGCTCCTCGTGGCCCAATGTGTCGGTGGCGCATGTCTGTTGGTCTCGATGGTCGCGAGTCTCGCCGGCGTGGGGGTGCGGCTCGTGACGACGCTACCGGCGGTCGGGGTGCTCCTGGTCGTCGGATGGTCGACGGCGGTGGTGGGTCTCGTCCTCGGCCGGCTCGACGTGATCGTCCTGGGTACGGTCGTCGGCGGGATCGGTCAGGCCGGGGGGTGCCGAGTGGCGCTCGCCGCTGTCACCCGCGGTCTCGGCGCCGTCGAGCAGGGCCGTGTGGCGTCGCGGTTCTCCGCCTTCGCCTACAGCGGTGCGGGTGTGATGGTGGTGCTCGACGGTGTCGCCGGCCAGGCAGTCGGGACCCTCGGTGGCGCCATCGTGACCGGCGTCGTCTACGCCGCCTTCGCGGCGGTCGCCATCGGTCTGGTCGTTCGACGAGCTTCTCCGCGCCCCGATCCGAAAGTCCGCAGTACCGCAGGGGTGATGGCGGCTTCTCAGGGAGCAGGTATTGACGCTCGCAAGCTCGCTCCTCGGGGAACGGGTCATGAGTGACTCGGGCGCACCGGCTCTGACTGAACAAGTGGAACTGATGGGGCTTCTGTTCACCACAGTTCACCACGGTTCACTGCTGGTACGAGAGTGACAGCGACTGCTGTGCAACAGGATTCGATGTCACCGCGGTTGTGGATGAATCTCGTCGTCGAACGTGATTGCGAGTAGCTTGGTGTCATGCCCTCGATCACCGAACTCCGCGACACCCTCACCGTCCTGCAACCACCGCCCGACGACGGCAGTGGTCGTGCCCTGCACGAGCGGCTCGACGAGCTACGGATGTTGCACAACGTGCTCGACCACCAGATCGCGTTTCACACAGCACTTTTCGACGTCACGGGTGCCGCAGCGCGGGCGGGATCGACCACACGGAACGCACTGATCGAGATGGGCATGCCGCCCGCGGCCGCGCACCGCTATGTGCGGATAGCTCGCGGGCTGGAGTCGGTGCCGAAGGTCGCCGACTGTGCTGCCGAGGGTTATCTGTCTGCTGAGTGTGTCGACGCGGTGATCCGTGGGATTACGTTGGTGCGCAAGCGTTCCGCGTCAGCGTTGTCCGACGACGACCGGTCAACGTTCGAGAGCGAGTTGCTCGCGCAGGCGTTCTCCGGTGCCACCCCTACCGAGATCGACGACCATGCCCGTGGGATCGCCATGCAGGTCGCCGCCACCGACCCCAGCATTGTGGCGGCGGCCGATGACGCGTCGCTGAACACCGTGCACACCAGGATCACCGACGACGGCCGTGTCGCGATTACGGGAGATGTGACCGCGGTGATCGGGGAGAAGTTCGTGTCCATGATCGACGAACGGTCCTGTCCGCGTCCCGAACCCGACGGCGCTGCCGATCGTCGAGGTGCGGCCGAGCGACGCGCCGATGCGCTGGAGTTGTTGTTGGATCAAGCCGCGATCGGCGCGGCGATGACCACCGCCGGCGCACCCCGCACCCAACTGATGGTGACCATCCCCGCCGACGGCGCTGATCCGGCACGGCTGCCGTGGATGGGGGCGGTGTCGGCATCGTCGGCGCGCCGGCTGTCGTGTGATGGTGGGGTGGCCGAGATCGTCCTCGACGCCGAGGGGGTGCCGTTGCGGATGGGCACCACGAAGCGACTGTTCCCGCATCACCTGCGGCAGGCGATCATCGTCCGTGATCGGTGTTGTGTGAAATGCGGTGCGCCAGCATCGCATACGCAAGTTCACCATCTGGTCCATTGGGTCGATGGTGGTCCCACAGATCTGGACAACGGGTGCCTGCTTTGTCAACGCTGTCACACCCAGGTTCATCATCACGGCTGGCAGGTGGTGATGGGGCCCGACCGGCACCCGTGGTTGATCCCACCCGCCGATATCGACCCGAAACGCCTACCCCGACCCGCCTACAACCGGCGCACCATGCGACTCGACGACGCCCTCGTCTAGTCAGTCCACGCGAACACTCCACAGACCCTCCGGCGTCGACCCCGGCGCCACACGATCCTTGACAACTCCACAGTGTGAAACCTCCTTCTGTTCAACGGGATTCTGTAACGAGCAATGGCGTATACCCGACGCTCCATTGGGAGCAGTGGGCCCGCGCCTCCGCAAGCTCAGGCCGCTCCTCAGGAGCGGGGAGACGTCCCGCCGCAAGCTTCGGGCGCTAGGCGGAGGGGGTGTCTCGCTCGCAACCTCAAGAGAGGTTGCGACGCAAACGGGACACTGGTGCCTACGTTGGATCACATGACACCCACACGCATCTCCGGTCCGATCACCTGGCTTGCCGTGTTCCTGGCGGTCGCGCAGGTGGTCGCGCCCGTGGTCCCGTTCTCCGGTTTCGGCGCCTCGCCCAACGAGTCGACCACAGATCTGTTGATCACCCCGGCGGGCTACACGTTCTCGATCTGGAGTCTCATCTACCTGCTGTCGCTTGTATTCGCCATTGCCGTGGTGTGGAAAGGTGCCACCGGGACCGACGACCCGCGGCGTCTGCTCATCGACCTCGAAGTCGCGTTCGCCGGCGCTGCGCTGTGGATTCTGGTGTCGGCCGCGGAGTGGACGTGGGTGACTCCGATCGTGCTGACGGTCATGACGGTGGTCCTGCTCGACGCCGCCCGCATCGCCGCGAGACCGGCCGACGACGCGGCGCCGCGGTGGCTCATCGTCCTGACGCGCATCCTCGTCGGTGTCTACGCGGCCTGGGCCACCGCGGCGGTCTTCCAGAACTGGGCCGCCGCGATCGGTGCCGACGTCGCCGACCCGCAGTCCCTGGGATGGCAGCTGACCATCCTGCTCGCATGCGCCCTGCTCGGCCTCGCCGTGACCGCAGCCGTCGGGTCGGTGCTCGTCGCGTACCCGCTCACGCTGATCTGGGCGCTCGTCGGGATCATCGTGGCCGCCAAGGGCGAGACGACGGCGGTCGTCGGCGTCGCAATCGGGACGATTGTCGCGCTGGTCGTGACCACCGCGGCATCGACGATACTGCGGCATCGGGCGGGTGTGCCCGCTCCTGCTGCGGCACGATAGGCGGGACCGATACTCGAGAGGCGGACCATGACCACCACTGTTGTCGCCGGGAACCCGAAGCCCGGTTCGCGCACGCTCGACGCCGCCCGGCAGTTGGCGCGGGCACTGACCGGGACCGATCCCGACCACGTCGTCGACGTGATCGAACTCGGGCCGGGTCTGCTCGGATGGGGTGACGCCGCGGTCCAGGCCGCGGTCGACGTAGTCGCCTCGTCGGATCTCGTTGTGGTGGCGAGCCCGACTTTCAAGGCGACCTATACCGGCATCCTCAAACTGTTCCTCGACCAGTTCGCCACGGCCGAGGGTCTGCGCGATGTCGTCGCCGTCCCGCTGATGCTCGGGGCGGGCCCCGCGCACGCGATGGCACCCGATCTGCTGCTCAAACCGGTCCTGGTGGAGCTCGGAGCGGTGTGCCCGGCACCCGGTCTGTACCTGATCGACTCGACCTACACCACCGATTCACGGATCGCCGACTACACCGACCGCTGGTCGTCGACGCTCCTCGGGTCCTGAGACCGCCCACCGTGGCGATGTCGCGCCGGCACAGTGCGCCTCAGGACGCGCGGCCCAGCTTCACCTGTGCTCGCCATAGGGCCGCTGGGACCTTCGATGCCGCGAACAGGGTGCGGAACTGCCAACTGTCGTCGCGTGGCAGGATTCGCGAACGCTGGAGCGCATCGAGCGAGTCGTAGAGCGTCTCTCCCTCTTGGAGAAGGCCGTCCTTGTTGAAGTGATAGCGATCCACGGCGGGGCACTGGAGGAACCGGCCGTTGCCGTGGACGACCGCCGCCGTGTCGTCGTAGGGGTAAAGGCGTAGCGATCCGTCGAAATGTCCACTCCCCATGTACCGGATCATGGTGCGGACGGTTCCCTCCGGTGTGACGTCGACGTACACCTGGTCGGGAATCGGGTCATAGCGCCAGTCGGGGATCGCATCGAAGAATGCGAAGTTGTACGTGACGAAGTCGTCGATGCCGACGATCGTCCGGCCGAACGTCGTCACATCGGTGTATGTCATGTCGGTCGCGTACAGTTCGTCGTTCAGACTCATGTCGCGGACGAGGAAACTCCACCAGTATTTCTTGGCCCACGTCATCAGCCACGAGAAGTCGCGATCGAAGGCCCTGCTGTACAGATCAAGTTTTGCTTCCCACATCGTGAACCACTCGCGAGTCGTGGCCTGGAGTTCCTCTTCCGAGAAAACACGAACCCGTTCGCCACGGTTCGAATCGAGGTACTCGGGTGCGGGTCGTGCGAGGCGGGGTTTCCGCAACGCCTCCTGGAACATCTCTTCGCTGAAAGTCATCTTCGGTCCTTTCGATTGTGCCGCGTTGGCGGCGATGATCGGCGTGTAGCGGCGCTGGTGGTGAGGTTGTCGAGCTCGTCGCCGTTGTGCGAGAGCCCAACTCGGCGTTCGGTGTCCTCGAGTCGAACGGTGGAGGGGTGGACTCGCAGGCCCGGTGAAGGCGGCGCGTCGAATCTCGAACCAACGTGAATCATATGATTCCTCTTGCGTTGAGTACTGTCAAGGACGATGGTCGAAAGTGTGGAGAGGGGTCGGACGGTGGGTGATTCGTCGCAGAAGCGGTGGCGAGGTCAGACGCTCCAGGATCGTTCCCTGAAGCGGCGCGACCAACTCTTGGACGTCGGTGAGAGGTTGCTCGGAACCTCTGGTGCCGGTGCGGTGACGATGCGGGCGGTCGTGCGAGAGGCGGGCCTCAGTCCACGCTACTTCTACGAGACCTTCTCCGGCCGAAACGATTTCCTTGTGTCGATATACGACAGGGTCGAATCTCGAGTCCTCGAGCGGGTGGCCGGGATCGAGACCGGCGGCGACTTCCGGACGTCGGTCCACGCGGTGTGCCGCGCGTGCGGTGACTTCTTCGAGGAGGATCCGCGCCGTGCTCGCATCCTGCTGCGTGAGCCGCTGAGCGACGACGTCCTGCGTGAGCACAGTGCGAAACGATCGCGGTTGTTCGTCGAGACGACCATGGGACTGTTGGGGGTCGACGACGAGCTCGTTCCGAGTCCGGGCCGTTTGCCGATCATCGCAACCGGCCTGTCGGGTGCACTTGTCGCGCTCTACCTCGACTTCGCCGACGGTCGACTGGCTGTCGATCGCGACGAACTCGCGGACGCCGCGGTCGATATCGTCTGTGCCCTCGCTGAATCGGCGGGATTGCGCGGCGCCTGAGTGAGTCGACGGTCAGTGCACGGAGATCGAGCTCCGTGCGTCGTCGTCGTCCTTTTCGAGTAGGAAGAAGTGTGGGCGGTCCTCTGCACGCGACTGCATGGCGCCCAGCACCACGTTCGGCCCGGCTGACTTGAACAGGTCGATGACCGGTTGCTTGTCGTAGATCATGGCGGCGGTTTGCTCTCCACGGTAGTCCATCATGCGCACGGACGCGGCTGGGCGGTCGGAGGGCATGATCGGGACCGTGGCATCCAGAATCCGACGCAGGATCCGGTCGACCCCCTGCGGAAATTTCGGTGGTCGAAGGAACAGCGGGGTGGGTATCAGGGCCGGGTTCAAGGGGTGAATTCGCCCGGACCGGGTCTGGATCAGGATCGGCAGGGCATTGCCCTCGCCGTCGAAGTGCTTGCCGTACCAGCCGATCCGCTCCAGGGACCCATCCAGCCTGTGCTTCGTGAGGATCTCGGTACCGCGCCACCGTCCCCGCAACTCGCCGGCCTCGACGGCGGGTAGCTCGTCGAAGACTTGTTGTACCGCAGAGTATTCGCCGAAGGTGCGACCGTCGGCGTGCCGGGTGAGCTGCGTCGACGCGAACGGGAACGATTGCGGCTCCGTGTGCGACGCAGTGAGTCGCAGAGCGTTGTCGAGGAGCTGGGAGGTCAACGGGTCGTCGCGACGATACAGATCATGCACCTTCGTGGTGAGCGATGCGCTGCTGCCGAGGCGTCGGAAAAGGGGTTGCACGGCAACGTACATGAGACGGAGAAGCGGATCGGCGATCTTCGGCACGCCGTTGCCGCGTCGGAACACCTCGGGGAGAACGGCCAGACACATCAGTTCGGACAGTCCCAGCACCAGGTCGACCGCGACGTGCCGCGGACGACGGCCGTTGCCGAGTGTCGTCAGCAGTCGGATGGCGCGCAACCGGTCCGCAGACCAACCCTGCTTGGTCCGGAACTGGTCTGCGACCGAGTCGTAGTAGTCGTCGAGCTGGTCCGGGCTGGTCGGGAAGGCGTCGCGGGGTACACCCATGAGAACAGCGATCTGGGCTCCCTCGGAAAGGTATTCGCACATCTCCTCTTTCGTGAGACGCCGAACGCGTCGCCCATCCTGGTAAGCGAAGTTCTCATACGCGAGCATTGCTGCGTGAACGATCGTGACCGCGGCGAAGAGCATGCTCGACTCGTCGGTGGCGGCATACTTCTCGCTGGTACCGGCAATCGTCCCGCGCATCGGTCGGTGGTAGTTGAACAGTTTGCGAGCGGCCAGGTCGGCCTGGCTCTTCGATCCGAAGAGGATCGGAGCGGGAACGCTGACCGTCCGCTGTACCCGCTCGAAGAAGGTGACCTGGGGTCCGTCGGGGACTCGGGCTGTGCGCGACGGGGCGCCGAACACGGGATCGTGCTCGGCGAGAACGTGCTGGAAGACGATGTGTGGGGATTCCAGTGCGTTGGTGATCTGGGCGATCATGACCTGCGTCGCAGGGTGTAGGAAGACTTTCCACGACCACGAATCGGGGCCGAAATAGCCTACGTCTCCGTCGGCGGACCGCTCCAGCAACTCTGATCGGTCGGGTTCCGACATGGCTGTACCTCGTCTCGACGTCTGACATCGCACGATACAGGAATCGGGTGATTCCTATGACTGTGGGATGGTGTCATCTGCATGGCGCCGTTGTCAACGGCAGCGTCAGTGGGACACGTCGAGGGGTGGGCGGACCGCATGAATCCCCGACTGCGCCGCTGACGCGATCATCCGCTCGGTGAGTTCGGAATCGGCCTGTGCGCGTCGCGGATCGGCGACGTCGCGGTCCCATACCGTGCGGCCACCCACCACGACCACGCGTAGGTTGCGCAGTCCGCAACCGAGCACGTACGTGGCGACGGGGTCCCAGATGGGGCCGAGGTGGGGGGACCGGGGATCGACGACGAGCAGGTCCGCGAACTTCCCGACCTCCAGCGAACCGACCTTGTCGGCCACGCCCATCGCCGACGCGGACCCGAGCGTGTGCAGGGTGAGCATGTCGACGGGGGTGAGAATCGCGGCGTCGCTGTGCTTTCCGCGCTGCAAGAACAAACCGGTGCGCATGTTCTCGAACGGGTCCGACACGTCCGTGCACGACTGGTCGTCCACACCGACGCCGACGGTCACCGAATCCCGGAGCAGACGGGGGATGTCGGCGATGCCGGAACCGAGCCGACCGTTCGACATCGGCTGCCACACCACCGCCGACCCCGTGTCGCGCACACGCGCGACCATGTTCTCGGTCGGGTGCACGAAGTGTCCGAAGGCGAAGCCGGGGCCCAGAACGCCTGCGGCGTCGTACCAGTCGAACTTCGACTGCTGGATCTCGATCTGCTCGGCAGTCTCGACGAAGTGCGCCTGATTGGTGATCCCGTACCGGTCCATCAGTGCCCGTTCGCGTTCGGCGGTCGCCTGCGACGACGACCACTGCACCGAGCCGTAGACCGAACCGCCCAGATCGAGGTCGCGGTCGACGGTCGCCAGGTGGCTCATCACCTCGTCGAAACCGGCGAACGCGGCGTCCTCGCCGAGTTGCTCGTCGTCGAGTCGCACACTGGTGACGAATCGGATCCCGGTGGCCGCCAGCCCGTCCACCTGGGCGGTGACGAACTCCGGAGAATGCACCCGAGCCGCCTTGAGGACGGACTCCTCGTAGTCGAAGAGTGCCAGGACGCGGGACTGGGTGAAGTTGTACACGGAGGTGATTCCCGAGGACAGGTGATCGAGCCCGCCGGCCAGCGTCATCCAGTACAGGTCTTGCGCATCGGCGCCGAGCAGCATCGTGCTGTTCAGCGTGACCCATTCATAGAGTGGGCTGTTGGGCGCCACCCCGCGCATCCCGCCGGTGTAGATGTGACTGTGTGCCGAGACGAAACCGGGTGCGAGGAAGGCGCCGTCGAGGTCGTGGCGGGGGAGCGGCGCGTCGGCCGGCGGTGAGCCCTCGCCCATCCCGGAGATCCGGCCGTCCTCGCCCACCGACAGCCATCCCCAGAACCAGGGCCTATCGCCGCTGACCGGCAGGATCAGCGCGTTGTGGTAAGTGCCGGTCATCCCGGTAGAACCTCCGAATTCCAATGATTTCCGTTGTCGGTGAACCGTACTCGCTGCGACGGCCCGTCCGGGTCGCCGCGCCAGAAGGTGATCTCCCGCAAGTCGACGGCGTACCCGGTCCAGGTGGGCGGTGCGGTCAGTCGCGGGTGGGCCGAGTCGTAGTCGGACCATCGCCGACGCCGCTCCTCGGGTGGCATTGCGGCGAGGTCGTCGTCGTTCAGCCATGCCAGGAGTTGCAGGTACCGGGAACGGCGCGAGTAGGCCTCGGACAGTTCGTCGTCCGGCGCTCGCCGGACGTCACCGTGCGCGACGACCTGACGGCCGACGGCGGGCCAGGCGATCGCGATCGAGGCCCGGGGGTTGTCGGCGAGTTCGGCCACCTTGGCCGACCGGCTGTCGGTGTGGAAGTAGACCGCGGTGTCGTCGGCCTCGGTGATCAGCACGTGTCGGACCCGGGGATAACCGTCGCGGCCGCACGTCGCCAGTGCCATCAACGGCCGTGGCTCGTCCGACGGGGGAAGCCAGTTCCGCAGCAGCGTCATCGGGTGGACCGAGAGCTGATCCGCGCTCGCGCAATCGGTTCCGAACCCGGTACCGCTGGTGATCAACGCCCCACCCGGCCCGGGTCGAAGGTGGCGATCTCCGGCAGCGCGGCGACCAGGTCCTCGACGCGCTCGTCGAAAAGCTTCGCGCCGATCGAGGCGTCGGCTCCGGTGGGGTCGCCGATCACCCCCGACTCGGCGAAATCGGTGGACAGCCAACCGAATCGGACGGTGCCGGCGAAACCGACGTGCCCGGCGTCGGCGACCGCGTCTGCCACCGTCGCGACCGCCTTGTCCATGTGCACGAGATCCGGCCGGAGGTGCAGCATCATCGAGGTCTCCGCCCAGCCCGCGTGGATGCCGAGTCCGCGCTCGGTGGGACCGGGGTGACCCGGGCCGGAGGAGAAGAAGGTCTGCAGGTCGAACCGTCGTCGGAGTTCGCGCGCGGCGACCTCGATCAGTGCGGAGTTGCCGCCGTGCGCGTTGAGGAACAGCACACGACGCGCCGGGGTCTGTGCGAGCGACGCCCCGATGTCGACGATCGTCTCGAACAGGGTGCTCGCCCGCAGCCAGATCGTGCCCGGGAGCCGCGAGTGCTCGTCGGATTTGGTGTAACCCAGCGCCGGCAGGAGCCAGACATCGTGCCCCGCGGCGGCACCGCGGTCCACGACGGCCTCGGCGACCGACTCCGCGACGATGAGATCGGTGGCCAACGGCAGGTGCGGGCCGTGCGGTTCGATTGCGCCCGTGGGTAGTACGAGAATCGAGTCCCGCGACAGGGCGGTGCCGATCTGTTCGGTGGTCAGCTCGGCATAACGCCGATGCGCGGCCGGGCGCGTCGTCCTGGTGGTCACCGTGTTCACATCCACCTTCCGGGATTGAGCAGACCCTTCGGGTCGGTCTGGTGCGCCAGCGCGCGGACGCGCTCGGCATCGAGATCGACGTACCACTGGTGCGGGGAGTGGACGCCGACCCCGAGATCCTCGAGTGCGGCGACGCCGTCGATGACCTGCTGCGGACTGCGGTAGATCCCGTTGAGCATCCCGAACATCATCTCGTGGCCGACCTCGAGATGCAGCATGCCGCCCTCGTACACCTTCTCCACCTCCTCGAGCCGGGTGACGAGTGCGTCCCCGCGTACCTCCATGTGGAACCACCTGTCCGGCTGCGACTTCTGTAACCACCACGTCGGGTGGTTGTAGGACAGCGTCGACAGCTTGACCGTCTCGGCGATGCCCTCGCGGACCGCTTCGACGCGGCCGCCGGCGGCGACGACCAGGTCGGTGGTCTCCGCCAATGCCCGGGCGTCGATGATCCCGCGCACGCTGGCGCGACCGCGGACGAGCGCGGGGTCGTCGGGCAGCGCCCCCGTGATGACGGGGCCGTCCGCGGACAGCAGACGCGGCTTCGGTTCGACCGCCGCCAGTCGGAGCGCCGCGTCGAACGCCTCGCGGGTGGAGCCGAAACTCGCGTACACGCAGCGCCATTCCTGCAGCGGTTCCACCCGGACGGTGGCGCCGACGATGATGCCGGCGACCCCGTAGGTGTGCACGAACGGGGTTGCGTCGTCGCCCTCGAGATGGACCACCTCGGCCTCGCCGGTCGCATGGACGACATCCAGTGCGTCGACGAACCCCTGATGGTTGCGGCCGTGCACGATCGTGCCGGTACCGGCCGAACCTCCCGCCAGGAACCCGCCGAGCGTCGACTGGACGGTCGACGGGTACATCCACAGCTGGCTGCCGTGCGACCATGCGGTCTGTTCCAGGTTGATCATCCGCGCGCCCGCCTGGGCGGTGACCGAACGGTCGGTGACGTCCCCGATCGCGGTCAGCGACGTCATGTCGAGGACGAGTCCGCCGAAGCGCGGGATGACCTGGCCGTAGTTCCCGGTTCCCTTGCCGCGCGTGGTGATCGGTACGCCGCGGGCGACCGCCGCGCGGACGATGTGGGGCACCGCGTCGGCCGTGCGTGGGTAGCACACGAGATCGGGTCGGCCGAGATCCTGCGCCGACAGGATCGGACTCATCCCCGAGCCGTCGCGGGCCGCGCGTTCGAGCGCGCGGGGAAGTGAGCTGATGCCACGCGGGCCGACGATCGCGAGCAGGTCGTCGGCCAGCGCATCGACGTCCTCGGGGCCGAAGTCGGGGCGTCCCTCGTCGGTACCGACCGCGACCACCGGAGCGGTCATGACGGCAGGCCCACCGAGGTGTCGATGAAGCGGTTGGTCGCGATCGCCTCGGGCGTCAGGCCGTCGGCTGCGGGCGTGCCCTGCTCGGTGAAGATCGGCCCGGTCACCTCCATCACCCGGGCGACGCGCGCGGTGTCGAAGTTGCCGATCGTCGTGTCGGTGCCGTTGCTCACCAGGTTGAGGTCGGCCATCGTCTCCCGCGCGTAGTCGGCGTTCCGCTGGGAGTACACCCACCCCGTGTCGTACTGCTCGACGGCGTCGAGGATGACCGCGTCGGCCGCCTGTGGCGACGCCAGGTAATCGACCGAACCGCGCTGCAACACCGGCACCAGCTGCTCGAGGCAGGCGGCGTTCTCCTCCAGTGCGTCCGAGCGAACCGCCACCGACGACTTGTAGGACGGGAAGCCGACGTCGTGGATCAGCTGGTACTTCACCGGCTTCTGCCAGCCCTCGACCTCTTCCTGGTAGACCTGCGGCTCGGAGCTGGCGAACCCCTGCTGGGCGGTCTTGCCGCCGTCGGAGACGAAGTTGGCCGGCGACCCGTCGTAGCTGCCGTCGACCTGCGCGGGGGAGAGGACGCCCGACCCGGTCAGGTAGTCCATGTAGGTGGCCCCCTCGAAGTACAGGACGCGTGCGTTCGCCGCCTTGAGGTCGGCGATCCCCTGGACCTGCGGGTAGGTGGCGGGATCCCACATGATCATCTGCGGACTGATGTCGAGCGGTGCCATGACCGCCGTCGTCGGGTTGTCCTTCGAGTTCTGGATGGCCTGATCGGTGTCGACGTAGCCGAGGAGGATCTCCGGGTCGGAGTACATCTGCGAGGTCACCGACTGGAAGCCGATGGCGGGTCCGCCGGCCCGGATCTCGATGTCGACGCCGGTGTATTCGCCGCGGTCGAAGAGCGGACCGACGACGCGCTTGTTGCCGGCATTGATCGTGGGGTCGGGGCCGAGGAGTTGGTAGAGGTGGCCGTGTTCGGCCTCAGGGTTCCAGTCGGTCTGGATGACGACCTTGTCGGGACAGTTGGCGCTCAGGTCGACAGGGCCGACCGCCCCCGTGTAACCGGAGGATTCGGTGCTCTCCCCGGAACTGCACGCGGCGGTGAAGGCGAGGGCGGCGGCGACGACGGCGACACCGGTGGTCTTGGACAGGCGACGCCAGACGGGTGTGTTCATGAGATGAGTTCCTTTTCGGGCTGAGAGATTCCGGAAGTTGAATGGAGGATCAAGGGGTGTCGACGACAGGAGACCCACTCGCTGGTTGAGCCGGCACCGAGCGCAGCGAGGAGCCGATACCCCCGCTGGTTGAGCCGGCACCGAGCGAAGCGAGGAGCCGAGTCGAAACCACCCGGCGAGAGAAGATCAGGTCAGCGCTGGTACCAGCGTCCGACGATGCGGTTGCCCAGCCAGCCGAAGAACCAGAAGACGGCCACGCCGAGAAGTGAGGCGAGCACGATCGAGGCGAACAGTTCCTCGGCTTGCAGTCGCGACCGGTAGTTGTCGATCAGGATGCCGATGCCGGGATTGCCCTGCTTGAAGAAGAAGTCGCCCACGATGGCGCCGACCACCGACAGGCCCGCCGAGATGCGGAGACCGGCGAAGATGGCCGGCATGGCGGCGGGGAACTCCAGCTTGCGCAGGATGGTGACGCGGCTCGGACGGTGCAGGGCGAAGAGATCCCGCATCTGCCGGTCGACCGATCGAAGGCCGAACAGGGTGTTGGAGACGATCGGGAACAGTGAGATCAGTACACAGACGAAAACCCGTGCACTGAAGCCGAATCCGAACCAGAATCCGACCAGGGGGACGAGCGCCAGGATCGGGACGCACTGCAGCACCACGGCATACGGGAAGAGGGCGTTCTCCATCAGCCGTGACTGCGACATGATCACCGCCCACGTGATGCCGATGATCGCGGCGATCGTCAGGCCGGTCAACGCGACGGTGGCCGTGCGGCTCAGAGCCTCCCACATCGCCTGGGCGGAGTCGCCCAGCAGTCCGTCGGTGACGACCTGGTGCGGGGGCGGCATCAGGAATCGACGGCCGGGATCGAGCACCGCGTAGCTGACGAGGTACCACGCGCCGATGACCAGGCCCAGGACGACGAGCGGCGCGGCGATCCCGACCATCTTCGATCGGGAGCGGCCGCGTCGGCCCGTGCGTGCGGCCACGGCGAGTTCGGTGGTGGAGCCGGGGTCGGGTGTACCGGCCTTGCCGGTTTTCGGGGTTCGCACGCCCGGGGCGGTCTCGGTGCCGGTGTCGGGGGCGCTCATGAATGTGCCTCTCGGAGTGCGCGGGAGATCCGGCCGGCGATCGCGCCGAACTCCGGCTCGAAACGCAGGTCGGGCGACCGGGGATAGTCGAAGGGGACCTCGATCTCGTCGACGATGGATCCCGGCCGTCCCGACATCACCAGGACACGCGTGGACAGGAACGCCGCCTCGGCGACCGAGTGGGTGATGAACAGGCCGGCAAAGCGTTTGACGGCGAACAGCTCGGTCAGGTCGGTACCGAGCCGTTCGCGGGTCAATTCGTCGAGTGCGGCGAACGGTTCGTCGAACAGGAACAGATCGGGATCGAGCGTCAGCGAGCGGGCCAGCGACACCCGCATCCGCATGCCGCCGGACAGCATGTGCGGCAGGTGCTTGTCGAACCCGGTCAGCCCGACCGTCTCCAGCGCGGCGCGGACGCGTTCGCGCCGTTCGGCTTTCGGTGCACCGTCGAGTTCACCGAGCAGTGCGACGTTGTCGGCCACGGTCCGCCACGGGAGCAGGGTGGCGTCCTGGAACACGTAACCGATCCGTTCGGCACCGCTCTGCAGGTAACCGTCGGTGATCGTCTCCAGGCCCGACGACAACCGCAGGAGGGTCGACTTGCCGCAACCCGATGGGCCCACGACGCTCACGAACTCGCCCTCGCGCACGGTGAGGTTCACGTCGCGGAGGGCGTGGGTGCCGTCCGGATAGGTGAGCTCCACGTGTTCGAAGCCGACGAGCGGGTGACCGAGTGCCGGTCTGTGGGTCGTTGCTGGTGAACTCATCATCTCTCCATGCCGACGGGGGACAGGCCCAGCGGTGATGCTGCGGCTGAGGACATTCCGGCCGGTGATGCTCCTGCCGGGGACGGAACCGGGAACGACGGGAACGCCGTCCAGGTGGTGGACTCGGTGCGTGCGACCGCCGTTCCGTTCACGATCACGACCCGGTCGGCCGGCGCGGTGGCGATGACCTCGGTGAGATCGGCGCCGCGGATGGCGACGAGGTCGGCGCGGGCTCCGACGACGGGGCCCGCGGGCTCCAGTCCGAGCACGGCACGCGCCTCGGAGGTGACCAGTTCCGTTGCGGTGTGGGGGTTCTGATGTGCGGCGGTGATCAGCAGGGCGGCGGTCTCGAGCGGGTCGGCCCGGCCCACGGGGTTGAACGGGTCGCGGATGTTGTCCGCACCACCGGCGACGCGGACGCCGTGATCGCGCAGCACGTCGATCGGCGTGATGCCTCGTCGCCCCGCGGACGGTCCGGATCGGCCCTGGAGGTACAGGTTCGTCACCGGCAAGGCGACGACCGAGACACGGGCCCGTGCGAGCGCCCGTGCGACCCGTTGCAGGTCGGCGGCGGCCAGGGTGTCGAGGCGGCAACAGTGGCCGGCCGTGCGGATCCGGTCGTCGGGCCACTCGGCGACGCGGTCGGCGAAGGCCTCGATGGTCAGGTGGTCACCGTCGAGGAATTCATCGACGTGCAGGTCGGCGCCGATACCGCGCGCTTCGGCGAGGTCGAGCAGTCTCGTGAGCTCGGCGATGGGGTCATCGGCGATGTGCGGGGCCCCGCCGACGAGGTCGACGCCGGCGTCGAGCGCGGCCTCGATGTGCGCGGTGGGCGTGAGTGGGCTCGCCAGGACCGCGACCTGGATGTCCATCAGTCCGCGCAGGTGCTCCCGGACCTCGGTGAGCACGCGGACGGCTCGCAGTGGGTCGTCGTGCGAGAGAACGTCGGCGTGGGTGCGCACCGCGGTGATGCCGTTGCGCAGCATGGACGAGGTCGCCCGGAGAGCGCGCGTCCGGAAGGACTGCTCATCGAGGGAGACGCTGCCGGCCCGCCAGGAGGCGATCGCGGCGTTGAGGTCGCCGCTCGGCGGTGACAACTCCGGCCACGACAGGGCCTTGTCCAGGTGGGCGTGGGGTTCGGCGGCGGGTGGGAGCAGCAGGTGGTCACGGAGATCCAGCCAGTCGGCGGGATGTGGGACATCGGGAGAAAACGGTGTGACGGCGCGGACGCGGTGGATACCGTCGGCATCGGCGGACAGCTCGACATCGACCACTGACCCGTCGGCCAGTGATCCGGTGATGCCCGGCACGGGCGCTGTCTGCTGAGTCGGCATTGATGACACTTCCTCGAGAACATCGAAATGGCGTGCGACGGTGCACGACTGGGTCGGTGGTCCCGCTGTGGCTGGGGTCGGCGGGGTTGGGGCGGTTCGTGATACTTGTTGATCACGTCAACACGTCCGAATATAGGAATGCGCTGTTGCCACGACGTTAACCAGCGCTGCGGGCGTGTAACCATCGGTTCTGCAGGAAGGGTGTGAGCCACATGGCGCTCGACGAGCCGGACGTCGCGCAGGTGTCGCTGGGTGCCGAGATCCGCCGACGACGTAAGCAGCATGGCCTCACGTTGACGAATCTGGCTGCGCAGGCCGGTATCTCGCATCCGTTCTTGTCGCAGCTCGAGCGCGGATACGCGCGTCCGAGCATGACGACCCTGGAACGGATCGCCAGGGCGCTGGACACCACCCAGGTCAGTCTGATGCTGGCCGCGGACCCTGCGCACGTGGCGGGGGCACCGTCTCCGGCACCCGTCGGGACGCAACTGGTGCGTGCCGGCGAGGGCGCGATCCTTCCGCAGGCCGGCGACAACGCCGGATACGCCCGGTTGCTCGTTCGAGGAGACGCCGCGTTCTTCCCCCAGGAGCAGTTGTTGAACCGGCGGGACTACGGCGAGTACTTCCAGCACGAGCAGGACGAGTGGTTGCATGTCGTCGACGGCGAGGTCGAGGTCGACCTCGGCGACGGAAGTCTCCTCGAATTGCGAAGGGGCGACAGCCTTTACTACGCTGGCGGCATTCCCCACCGGTGGCGGCTCACCGGTTCCGAGGCCGCTCGGCTCGTCGTTGTCCAGGCGTCAACGCAGGTGTCGGAGATCCGCGACGGTGGGGGTGGTTCCCGTGGCTGGGAATACCGGCGGAGATCGTAGTACCTAGGAGATCTCCGATGTCTGTGTCAGCGAACGACCTTCGAGATGGACTGCGTATCCGCGTGGTGTCACGGCGCCGGCTCGCCCGTCGGGTGGACGAATTCGTCCTCGCGCCGGTCGGTGTCGACGCGCTGCCGTCGTGGACCGCTGGATCGCACGTCGATCTGCACACACCGGCCGGCCCGGTCAGGCAGTATTCGTTGTGTTCCTCCCCTGACGACACGAGTACGTACCGGATCGCCGTCGAACGCCGGATCGACAGCCGGGGCGGTTCGGACTCCGTGCACGACGAGGTTCAGGTGGGCGGTGAGGTGTGGATCAGCCCGCCGCGCAATCACTTCGCGCTGACACGTGCACTCGGTTATGTGTTCGTGGCCGGTGGTATCGGCATCACCCCCGTCCTCGCCCTCGTCGACGAGGCCCGCCGTACCGGGCGGCCGTGGCGGCTCGTTTACGTCGGACGGTCCCGGGCGGAGATGGCCTTCGTCGACGAGATCGAATCCAGGTACCCCGGACTGGTCACGATTCACGAGTCGGCCCACTCGGGCCGCCTGGATCTCGGTGGCGTCCTGGCCGGGCTCGCCCGCGGCACCGCCGTGTACACCTGCGGACCGCCGTCGATGCTGGAAGCCGTTGCGCAAGTGTGTGAGCCGCAACCGGCCGTGGATTCGTTCGCCGAGAAGTTCACCGCCACGACGACGCAGTCCGCGGCTGACGCGGAGTTCGAACTCTCCCTTGCCTTCTCGGGCGTGACGGTGACGGTGCCGCAGGATCGCACCATCCTCGACGTCCTGGACGGACGTGGGGTGGTGGCGCCGTCGTCGTGCCGCGAAGGTGTCTGCGGAACCTGTGAGACGGGGGTGGTCAGCGGCGAGGTGGACCACCGCGACTCGATCCTGTCGCCGGAGGAGCGGTCCGAGAACGAATCGATGATGATCTGCGTGTCGCGGTGTACGAGCGGTCGTCTGGTGCTCGAGCTGTGACGGTCACGGTGCTCACCGGCGCCGTGGCGGTCCTACGTGACGCGTCGATGGTCACGCGCGATCCGGTCGTGGTCGACGACGGGCGGATCGGGGCCGCGGTCGGCGGCCGGGCCGCCGCGGACGAGGTCGTCGACGTCTCGGGGTGCGTCGTCACGCCCGGTCTCGTGAACGCGCACCACCATCTGCTGCAGACCGCGTTCCGGTCGCGTCCGGAGAGCCGGTCGGTACCGATGCCGCAGTGGCTCGGCCTGATGGCGCAACGTTATTCATCGGTCGGTGTCGACCCCGAGCTCGTCGCCGCGGCAGCGGCTGCCGGGCTCGCGGAGTCCCTGCTGTGCGGTGTCACTACGGTCGCTGACCATCATCTGACCTGGCCCGGTGGTCAGGACCCGGTCGCGTTGGCCGGAGGGACCATCGATGCCGCCGCACGGGTCGGTGCGCGATTGGTCTTCGTCCGGGGCACTGCTCGCGACGACCCGCAAGCCGCAGCCGCATCGGTCGAGGACATCCACCGAACACATCTGGGTGCGGGGGCAACCGGCACGAGCGCGGACGGGATGCTGCAGCTGGCCGTCGGCCCGTCCGGCGTGCACAGCGACGGGCCGGAGACCTTCGCGACGCTCGGCGAGGTCGCATCTCGACTCGGCCTGCGTCGTCGTACGCAGGCGAACGAGCAGGTCGATGTGCAGGTCGCCGCGGAACGATATGGGCGGCGCCCCCTCGAGTTGCTCGACGAGTGGGGTTGGCTCGCCGACGACGTCACGCTGGCGCATCTGTGCGAGATCACCGACGACGAAGTGGCTCTGGTCGCGCGATCGGGAGCGTCTGCGACCCACGCGCCCGGGTGCGACGTGCCGATGGGATGGGGCGTCGCGCGGGTTGCGGCGCTCGTGTCCGCGGGTGTGCGGGTGGGACTCGGCACCAGCGGCGGCGGGAGCAACGATGCCGGGCACCTACTCGCCGATGCCCGCCTGGCCGTTCAGGTCTCGGGATTGATCGGTGAACCGGTCACCGCCCGTGCGGTTCTCGCGATGGCATCCGAGGGTTCGGCGGGCGGTCTCGGCCGCACCGAGCTGGGGCACCTGCGGCCCGGTGCTGCCGCCGACCTCTGCGTGTGGGACTGCTCGGACGTCTTCGACGCCGGGGTCACCGACCCGGTCGACGGCCTGCTGTGGGCCGGCCCGGGCCGGCGACCCCGCGACGTCATGGTCGCCGGCCGGTGGGTGGTACGCGACGGAGAACTCGTGACCGCTGATTCACGTTCGCTCGCAGCCGAACTCACGACACTGCTGGACCGGCGGCAGCGTTCTGCTCCCTGATCCGAGAGAACCACAGAACCGCTGGTCCATTGGGTGCAGCGACGGCCTCCCTCTGCTCCCTGAGGTGCGAGCGAAGCGAGCCACGAAGGGCTTCGCAACGTGTCTCACCAGGCCCTTCGTGGCTCGTCGCTATCGCTCCTCACTCCTCAGGGAGCAATGGGGTCGCTTCTTTCGGATCAGCAAGCAGGGGCTGGCTCGCCCGCCGTCAGGAAGTGGCCGTCGCACACGGCGGTGCGGGTGCGTCCTCGGACAGCGGCTTGTTCAGGGGCATCAGGTACAGGACGACAAGTACGACCGGGGTGGTCCCGAGATTGGTTCCCTCGTGGGTGTTCGCCTTGCCCCCGGGTTCGGCGATGATCTCGCCGGTCCGGTACACCACCGGCTTGCAGTCGGAGCCGGGGTGGGTGAGGGTGCCCTGCCGGACCAGTCCGTAGAGCGGGCCGTCGTGATAGTGCCACCCGGTGGTGCCGCCGGGGGCGATGGTGATCTCCCGGACCTCCACGTGTACGCCGTCGGGCACGAAGGGTAGGAGGTCGGCCGGGATGTCCGCCTTGGCCAGGCTGACCGCCGAGATTCCGGACGAGGGCGTGGAATTCGCCGTCCCCGACGACATCGCGAGCGGCGTCAGGAGAGCGGCCGCGGCGGCGAGCGTCGCGACGGCGGTGCGCAGGAGTGGTGTCATCGTCCGACCGTACGTCGGGCCGACCCACCTCATACCCGATTCGTCCGATTCCGTTGTGCAACAGTCCTGGACGATTGACCCGAACGGTCCTGGGTACAGAGCGGTGTGCATACGATGACGGGACCGAGTCGTTGATGATTCGGTACGAACTCGAGGAGCCGCGGATGTCTCGCTTGCCGAATGTCGTGGTCGTCGGCGTCGCCGTCCTGTCCATGGTGATGGGCGTGGCGGGTGTGCTCGTGCCCTCGGCGGGAACCGCGGCGGCGGACACCCTCACCGGTGTCCGATACGCCAAGGCGACGGCCGGCGCGCCATACCGGGAGACCTGGGTGTCGCCCCGCAATCTCGTGGTGTCGGTGTGGTCACGGTCGATGCAGACCCAGGTCCCGTCGCTGGTCCAGACGCCCGCGAACCGGAACCAGGCCGCACCGGTGATGTACCTGCTCAGCGGATCGTCCGGTGGCGAGGACAACGACGACTGGACGCACGCCACCGACGCCAACGCGTTCTATGCCAACAAGAACGTGTGGACCGTGACCCCGATCGGCGGTGCCGCGAGCTACTACGCCGACTGGCGCCGCGTCGACCCGGCCGCGAACTTCCGGTTCGGCGTGAAGACGTCGCGGCCCCTGCGGTGGGAGACCTTTCTGACCTCGGAGCTGCCCGCCGCCTTCGAGAATGCCCACGGGGGACGATCCGGCCCGGGACGCTCGCGCGGTGTCGCGGGGATCTCGATGGCGGGTACGGCGGTGCTGCGGATCGCCGAGAACCACCCGGGGTTCTACCGGGCGGTGGGCTCCTACTCGGGATGCGCCGACACCGCGTCGCCCACCGGGCAGTTGCTGTTGCGCAACGTGGTGTTCGTCCCCGGACTCGCCGACGCCAGCAACATGTACGGCCCGCCCGGGGACCCGCAGTGGGCAGCCCAGGATCCGGTGATCAACGCCTACAAGTTCGGGCGTCGCACCCCTGCCCTGTGGATCAGTGCGGCGACCGGATTGCCCGGTGCGCACGACAATCTGTCCGACCGGCGGATCGCCGGCAACGTGGGGGAGCTCGCCGAACAGGTCGCGGCCGGCGGATTTGCCGAAGCGACCGCACGATCGTGCACGGTGACGATGGCAAACCGCCTCGCCGCGCTGCGCATCCCGGCCGTCGTCCGGCTCCCGGCGACCGGTACGCATTCCTGGGGGTACTGGGAGGACCAGATGCATGAGTCCTGGCCGATGTTCGCCCGCGCGCTCGGCGCGTGACGCCGCGGGAGATGCACCGCGGACGGCGGTCGTCGTCGACCGCTGGACCTCGCATTTCAGCGTCCGTTCAACTCGGCGCACCTACGGCCGGGGCGTGATCTCCGGGCACGGCTCCACCCGACGAGGCCCAGGGGGCGATCCGCGATGACCGTGACCCGGCGCGGCCTGTGGCTCTCGCAACTGCTGCATCCCGAGGTCTCGCATGTCGTCGCGTTCGGCCTGACCCTGAGCGGCCGGCTCGACGCCGAACGACTGCATCGCACGGCCGGTGCCGTGCTCGACCACGTCGGCTGGTACGACGTACGTCTGAGCCCGGATCGCTCGCCGGCCGACGGTCATCCGCACCCCCTGCACTCAGCCGGTTCCGGACTGGACCCGGTGGAATGCGTCGACCTGTCCACGTGTGCCGATCCGGCGGCGGCGAGCGACTCGCGAGCGCAGGATTTCCTCGATGACCCCGCCGGTGCCGACCTCGGACTGCCGTTGTTCCGCAGCGAACTGCACGTTCTCGCCCCCGACTCCCACCGGTGGGTCGTGCGGGTGCATCACGTGCTCACCGACGGCGCCGGCGTCCTGCGGGTGATGGCGCACATCGCCGCTGTCTACGCGGGTACGGCGCGGCCGGACGAGTTGCGCCTCGCCGACGACCTCGAACTCGAGGCCGAAGAGGAGCGGTACCGCGACTCGCGACGCCGACAGGCCGACGAACAACACTGGGACCGACGGCTCGACGGCCTCGCGCCGTCCCTGCTGGCCGGTTCCGTCCCGCATTTCACGTCGTCGATCGTGCGCGTCACCGAAACCCTGAGAAGTCCGCGGACCGCATCGTCGGCCGAGTTCGTCACCGCGTTCGCGGGCCTGTGCGCCCGGCTCCTCGACACCCCCGACGTGGGGCTGAGTCTCCCGGTCGCCGCACGTACCTCGGCGGCACGTCTTAGGGCGGTGCAGCCCGTCTCCAACGTCGTGCCGTTGCGCCTCGACGGAATCGGGGACCGCGAGGCCGGGCAGGCCCTCGTCGACGTGTCGTCGGCACTGATCGAGGCACTGCGTCACCAGCGCCACCATCGCGAGGACATGCTGCGAAAGCAGCACGGGCTCAGCGGGTTCGGTGCGGTGGTCAACCTCCTGCCGGGCTTCGAACCGCCCGCTGTCGACGGCTTGCACTGGGGACTCGAGGTGATGCGGACCGGACCGATCTCCGACGTCGCGGTGACTCTGCACCCCGCCGATCAGAACGGCCGCCGGGCGGTCACCTGGGAAGCCCCGGCCGCGGTTTTCGGCACCGACGCGCTGGCCACTCTCGCCCGACGCTTCGACCGGCATCTGACCGCCACTCTGCGCGAACTGGACGGGGGCCCCCGGATTCCGGACGATTCGGTGTTCGTCGACGGCGAGTGGGAGCGGTTCCGGTGCCGGAGCGGTCCACCGGCACCGGCCTTCACGCCGACCGTGAGTCACCTGGAGGACCACTGGTCGTCGGATCCGGCGGCCGTGGCGATCATCGACGGTGAGGTGTCGGTGTCCCGGCGCGAGTTCGAGCGCCGGGTGACTCGCGGAACCCGCCTGCTCCTGGAAGCCGGGGTCGGGGCCGGCGACCGGGTGGCGGTGTCCATCGAGCGGTCGGCGACCTCCGTCGTCGCGTTCTGGTCGGTGCTGTGTGCGGGCGGCGTATGGGTGCCGGTCGGCGATCCGTTCGCACCGGACGCGAGAACGAGGGATCTGCTCGATCGCTCCGGCGCCAAGGTCGGATTGTGCGTGCCGGGCGCCCCACGCCCGGGCTCGATCCGGTGGCTCGACCTCGAACACGACGACCCCGGCTCCCCGATCGCCGATCGGTGGCCGGGTTTGGAACGCGGGCCCGACGATGCCGCCTACCTGCTGTTCACGTCGGGTTCCACCGGAACGCCCAAGGGCGTGATCATGCCCCACCGCGGCCTGCCCGCCCTGATCGCGGAGATCCGACAGACGTACGCTCTGACACCCGGGTCACGCATCCTGCACGCGTCGTCCCCGACCTTCGACACCGGGATCGTCGAGATGCTGTGCGGGGTCGTCTGTGGGGCGACCGTTGTCGTCGCGCCCAGGTCGGCACCCGGCGGTGATGCACTGGCACAGCTGATCCGACGGCATCGCGTCAGTCACCTCATCGTCACGCCGTCGGTCCTCGACACCCTGCCCCTGGATCTGGCCGACGATCTGGTGCAGGTGATCATCGGTGGCGAACCGCCGTCGCCGCGGGTGGTCGACCGCTGGTCGGGTCGCGTCCGGCTGCGGAATGCGTACGGACCCACCGAAGCCCGGTGCAGCATCAACATCTCCGCTCCGCTGCTGCCGGGCGAGGCGATCACTGTGGGCCCGCCGATGGTCGGAGTCGACGAGGCGGTCCTGGATCGCCTCGGCCGGCCACAACCTCCCGGGGCGATCGGCACGCTCCACTGTGCGGGACCGCAATTGGCCGACGGCTATCTCGACGATTCGGCGTCCACTGCGGAGGCCTTCGTGCAGAGCACGTTCTCGGCCGAGGAGGGGATGTACCGGACCGGCGACCTGGCCCAGTGGACCGAGGCCGGTGAGATCCGACTGCTCGGACGCCGCGACGGACAGATCACCCTGCGGGGCTTGCGAATCGAACTCGCTGAGATCGACGCTGCGCTCGGACGATGCACCGACGTGCGGAGTTCCGCGACGATTCTGCGCGAGTTGCCATCGGGCCGTACCGCGCTGGTGTCATTCGTCGTGCCGCAGGGCACCGGAACGGATGTCGACGCACCCGGGCTGCGTCGCGCGGTCGCCGGTGTCTTGCCGTCGTACATGGTGCCCGCGCTCGTCATCGGCATCGACGCGCTACCCCGTACCGGCAACGGCAAGCTCGACGTCGGAAAGCTGGCGGACCACCCGCTCCCCGGTCGCCGGTCGGCGCGCGGACCCGTCGGCTCGCACGAGACCCTGCTGGTTCGGGTCGTGGGCGAGGCGCTGGGTACTGATGACGTCGATCTGTTCGCCGGCTTCCTCGAGCAGGGCGGCGACTCCCTGGCGGTCATGCGGGTCGTCGGATCGCTGATCGCGGCAGGACATTCCGAGATCGGGCCCGACGACGTGCTCACCGCGCCCGACCTGGAGACGCTGGCCGAGCGGATGGTCGAGCCGGTGCGCCCGGACGTCATCGTACGGCGACCGGCCGCACCGGCCGACGATCGTCCGCTCACGTCCGCAGAACGGACGGTCGAACGCGCACCGGGACACCCGCACGGGCAGCTGGTCCGCGTCGGATGGGTTCCACCCGAGACCGGGCGGCCCACCGCTCCCGAATTGCGAGACTTGCTCCGCGCGTTGGCCGATCGGCACCCCGCCCTGCGGTCGAGCTATCCGGACACCCCCGCCGGGCCGGTCCAGCGGGCGCTGGCCGGCGGCGCTGACGCAGCGGTCGATGTTGCCGTGCAGGTGGTTTCGGACCCAGACCCGAACCCGGGACGCGAGAGCCTACGCGCACACGCCGAACAGATGTCGGCGTCGCTCGATGTCCGGACCGCGCCGCCGTTCTGCGTGCGGATCCTGGCGGATGCCGGCGGCGGTGTGATGGCCGCGGTCGCGGTGTTCCATCACATCGCGGTCGACGGTCACTCGCTCGGAACACTGGCCCGAGAGGCGGACCTGATCGCCCGTGGGGTAGATGTCTCGGCGGTGCAACCGATCTCGCCGCCCGCACCACACACTGACGACGACATGGACGACCGGTCGTGGCACCGACTGCTCGGCGAACCGTCCGCGGACTCCTTCACCCTAGACGGGCTGGACCCCGTCTCCTACGCGCAGTCCACGGCGGTTCGTCGCCGGGCTCTCGTCGACGCCGACGTCTACGCACGGTTCCGTGCCGGCGCGTCCGAGCAGGGCATGACCCCGTTCGAGGCGTTCGGTCGATCGGTGTCCGAGGCGTTGGCGAGGCTGACCGGACAAGATCGGGTGATGGCGGCCACCGCGGCGTCGACGCGGCCGGTGGGTGCCGGGGACACCGTGGGGGACTTCGTGATCTCCGCGATGACGCCGCTGGACGCCCGAGAGGATGCGCGCGACTCGGTGGAGCGGACCCGCCGGTGCATCGGCGCGGCGACGGGGCCGATGGAAGACGTGCTGGACGCACTGGGACGCCCGGTCGTCGACGGCCGCCTCTTCCCGGTTCCGGTTCTCCTGGGCTGGGTCCCGACGATCACCCGGCCGAGCGCGGGTGGTCATCTGTACGTGTTCCCACCGCGGATCACGCGATGGATGCTGCAGATCGAGGGCTCGCCGACCGCGCAGGGGGAGCTGCAGATCCTGGTGACCGGTGCGGCCTCCGCCCTCGCGCAATCCCGGGTCGAGCAGGTCCTCGCCGAGGTCGTCGCGTGCGTGCGCCGGGTGTGACACTCGCGGTGCCCGACCGCCGACGGCGATTCCGGGCGGCCAGCGTTCGCATGCGACTGACGGTCGTCGGCGCGGCGATGCTGTTCACCGCACTGCTGATCGCCGGCGCGATCGTGCTGTTCGTCCTGTACCACTCGTTGAACACCGCCGCCGACGGCGCGACCGCCGCACGCAGCGGAGAGATCGTCGACGCGATGTCGCGGTCGGGCGTCGCCGGACTCGATCCGTCGCTGCTGGAACGGACGGAGGCCGTCGACATCGTCCAGATCGTCGGTCGCAACGGCGACGTGCTCGCCGCCACGCCCGGTGTCGAGCAGGACCGGGCGCTCGTCCCGCCCGCGGGCCGGGCCGGTATGAGCCACGTGATCGACGCCGCATTCCCCGGGAGCGACACCGAGTATCGCGCGACCGTCCAGGGTGCCGAGGTGTCCGGTGACCTCGTCACGGTGGTGGTCGGAGCCGGGGAGGGCAGCATCCACGCCACTGTGTGGACGGTGTTCGCCGTGCTGTGCGTGGTGTTCCCGATCATTCTCGCGGCGGCCGTCATCGCGACCGATCAGCTGCTACGGCGAGCGCTGCGTCCGGTCGAGTCCATCCGCGCCGAAGTCGCCGACATCTCCCGTGCGGGCGTCGCCCGTCGGGTGCCCGTCCCCGACACCGGAGATGAGATCGCGACCCTCGCCGAGACGATGAACGAGATGCTGGACCGGCTCGCATTCGCTCGTGACCAGCAGCTCCGTTTCGTCGGTGATTCGTCGCACGAGCTGCGGAGCCCGCTCGTCACCATCATCGGACTGCTCGAACTGGCCGACCGGACCGGCGAGCCCATCGACGACGATTCGGTGTCGACGCTTCTGCTCCCCGAGGCATACCGCCTTCGAGACCTGATCGACGACCTGCTGCTGCTCGCGCGCGCCGATGAGTACGGGCTGCGCCCCGAGTTCGAGGACGTGGATCTCGACGACATCGTCAACGACGAGGTGACCCGGCTCGACCTGACGACCGAACTCGACGTCGACGCCACGGTTCTCCCGGTGCGGGTGACCGGCGACCGGCGACAACTCGCGCGAGCGTTGCGGAACCTCGGCGACAACGCGACCCGGCACGCCCACGGCGCGGTCAGTGTCACGATGGCAGTCGGACCGGAGCGGGTGGCGGTGACCGTCGCCGACGACGGTGTCGGCGTTCCTGACGAGGACCGGGATCGGATCTTCGACCGGTTCGTCCGCCTGGACACAGCTCGTGAACGCGGCGGCGGGACGGGTCTCGGCCTGTCGATAGTGGCCGAGATCGTGCACGCGCACGGCGGGACGGTCGCGGTCGCCGACACCGGGGGCGACGGGTTCGCCATCGAGCTGTCGCTACCGCGCACGACACCTCATGACAGCGGGCCCCCGCCGTCACCGGCGAGGAGATAGCCTGCGCCCCGGACGGTTTCGATGGTTCGACAACCGAACGGGGTGTCGATGCGCCGGCGCAGATAGCCGACGTACACCTCGACGATGTTGTCGTCGCCCCGGTAGTGCGCGTCCCACACCGATTGCAGGATCTCGGTCTTGCTGACGACTGTTCCCTTGTGCCGCATCAGGAACTCGAGCACGGCGAACTCACGGGCGGTGAGGCGGATCGGGGTGTCGCCGCGCCGGACCTCCCGCGTTGCGGGGTCGAGGGTGAGCGAACCAGCACGGAGCACGGCGGGACGCTCGGGCGCACCGCGTCTCACCAGCGCCCGGAGGCGGGCCGACAGCACGACGAAGGAGAACGGTTTGACGAGATAGTCGTCGGCACCGAGGTCGAAGGCGTCCGCCTCGTCGTATTCGCCGTCCTTCGCGGTGAGCATCAGAACCGGCGTCCACACGGCGCGCCTGCGGAGCTCGCGGACGACCTCGTACCCGTTGAGGCGCGGCATCATGATGTCGCTGACGATCACGTCGTAGGTCCGAGTGCAGGCGCACTCGACGCCGTCGACCCCGTTGTCGGCGGTGTCGACCGTCCAGCCCTCGGCCGCCAGGGTGCGGCGGAGGGTCTCGGCGGCCCGCGGGTCGTCCTCGATCACCAGCACGCGCATGCGTCCCAGTATCACCGGCTGGGGTCGCAGCCCGCGGACCCGTCGACCCCGCGCGTCTCATGTCCAGACGGCGCGTGCCCCGCTCTCGCCGATGCGGTACACCATGATCACCGACACCACGCCCACGACGACGAGCAGCGCGCCGAGAGCGATGACGACGGGTCGGCTCGTCGGGATCGTCGTTCTGGACACCCTCGTGCGGACGGCGGTGAGCAACCGGTCGTCGTGCACAGCCCACCACAGCACGGTCAGGGCGAAGAGAGGTCCGACCCAGTAGATCAGCTGGTCACCGAGGCCTGCATGACGTTCGACCGCCGCACTCGCGGGCACCTGTTCCTCCAGCGATTCGCCCGCGGAGGTGGTCAGCGGGACCGCGACGAGGGTGCCCAGCGCGACGAGCGGGGTGAGGATGCCGAGCCGACGACGCGCGGCCGGCCACACCACACCTGCGATCGCCATCAGTGCGGTCAGGGGAACGAGGACCACGACCAGGTGCACGAGGAGTGGGTGAAGGGGGAGCCCGTTGATGGTGTCCACACCGTGAACCTAGCTCGGCCGAGTTGAAGGGCTGCTGAATGCGGAACACCCCGCGGGCAACGGGCCCGCGGGGTGTTCTGTGTTGTGACGGCCGTGGCTGATCAGGCTAGATCGAACCGATCGTTGTTCGAGACCTTCACCCACGCCTTGACGAAGTCGTTGACGAAGCGCTCCGCCGAGTCGTCCTGCGCGTAGACCTCGGAGAGTGCGCGCAGCTGCGAGTGCGAGCCGAACACGAGGTCGGCAGCCGTTGCCGTCCACTTCTTCTCGCCGGTGGCGCGGTCGGTTCCCTCGTAGACGTTCTCGTCGGAACCGCTCTTCCACTCGGTGTTCATGTCGATGATGTTGCGGAAGAAGTCCGTCGACAGGACGCCGGGCCGGTCGGTGAACACGCCGTGCTTGCTGCCACCGTAATTGGTGTCGAGCACGCGGAGACCACCGACGAGGACGGTCAGCTCCGGCGCGGTGAGGTCCAGCATGTAGGCACGGTCGAGGAGCAGCGACTCCAGCGGAGTCTTCTCGCCGTCCTTGCTGAAGTTGCGGAACCCGTCGGCGCGCGGTTCGAGGACCTCGAACGAGTCGACGTCGGTGCTCTCCTGCGAGGCGTCCGTACGGCCGGGGGTGAACGGCACGGTGACCGGGAAACCGGCTGCCTCGGCGGCCTTCTCGATCGCCGCCGCACCGCCGAGGATGATGATGTCGGCGAGCGAGACCTTCTTGCCGCCCGATGCCGAGTCGTTGAAGTCCTTCTGGACCTGCTCGAGTACCGGCAGCACCTTGGCGAGTTCACCGGGCTCGTTGATCTCCCAGTTCTTCTGCGGCTCGAGACGGATGCGCGCGCCGTTGGCACCGCCCCGCTTGTCGGTGCTGCGGAAGCTGGCCGCCGACGCCCACGCGGTCTTGATGAGCTGCGTCGGGGACAGCGCGTCGAGCAACGTGCCCTTGAGAGAGGCAATGTCGTCGGCGTCGATCAGTTCGTGATCGACCGCGGGCACCGGGTCCTGCCAGATCTGCGGCTCGGGAACCCACGGGCCGAGGTAACGGCTGACCGGACCCATGTCGCGGTGCAGCAGCTTGTACCACGCCTTGGCGAAGGCCTCGGCGAGCTCCTCGGGATGGTCGAGCCACCGACGGGTGATGTCGGCGTAGATCGGCGACTCACGCAGCGCGACGTCGGTCACCAGCATCGTGGGGGCGCGACCGGGACCGCCGAACGGATCGGGGATCGTGCCCGCTCCCGCACCGTCTTTCGCGACGTACTGCCAGGCCCCCGCGGGGCTCTTGGTGAGCTCCCACTCGTAACCGTAGAGGTTCTGGAGGAACCCGTTGCCCCACTGGGTCGGGGTGGACGTCCAGACGACCTCGAGACCACTGGTGATCGTGTCCTCGGCCTTGCCCTTGCCGTAACCCGACTTCCAGCCCAGCCCCTGCTGCTCGATCGGGGCGCCCTCGGGCTCGGGCCCAATCAGGTCGGCGTCGCCGGCGCCGTGGGTCTTGCCGAAGCTGTGGCCGCCGATGATGAGTGCGGCCGTCTCCTCGTCGTTCATCGCCATGCGACCGAAGGTCTCGCGGATGTCCTCGGCGGCGGCGATTGGGTCCGGCTTGCCTTCGGGGCCTTCGGGATTGACGTAGATGAGACCCATCGTGGTGGCGCCGAGGGGCTGGGCGAGCTCACGTTCGCCGGAGTAGCGCTTGTCGGTGCCGAGCCAGGCGTCTTCCGGGCCCCAGAACACCTCCTCGGGCTCCCAGATGTCCTCGCGGCCGAAGCCGAAGCCGAAGGTCTTGAAGCCCATGGACTCCAGTGCGACGTTGCCCGCGAACACCAGCAGGTCGGCCCAGGAAAGCTTGGTGCCGTACTTCTGCTTGATGGGCCAGAGCAGACGACGGGCCTTGTCCAGGTTGGCGTTGTCCGGCCAGCTGTTCAGCGGGGCGAACCGCTGAGCGCCCTGACCGCCGCCACCGCGGCCGTCGAAGATGCGGTAGGTACCGGCGGCGTGCCAGCTCATACGGATGAACAGGCCACCGTAGTGGCCGTAGTCGGCGGGCCACCAGTCCTGCGACGTCGTCATCAGCGAGACCAGGTCGGCCTTCAGGGCCTCGACGTCGAGCTTCTCGAATTCCGTTGCGTAGTCGAAGTCCTCACCGAGCGGGTTGGACAGCGAGGAATGGGCGTGCAGGATCGAGAGGTCGATCTGCTCGGGCCACCAGTCCTTGTTGGTCAGCGGCGCATGCGCTTTCGGCTTCGGCGAGGGGATCGCCGGGTTCTCGCTCTCGCTGGCACTTGCGGTGTCGGCGTCGGAGTTGGGCGGGCGGCTGTCGGAGGTCACGACATTCCTTTCGAGGGGACTGACAGGCTGCGATCACGGGAGGTGATCAGGTCGGGGCCTTGCTGAGGCAATCGGGGCACAGGCCCCAGAAGATGACCTCGGCCTCGTCGAGTGCGAAACCGTGGTCTTCCGAGGGGGTCAGGCATGGGGCTTCCCCGATTGCACAATCCACGTCGGCGATGACACCGCAGGCGCGGCAGACGACGTGGTGGTGATTGTCTCCGGTGCGAAACTCGTAGCGCGACACCGAACCCGAGGGTTGGATGCGGCGGATGAGCCCGCGCTCGGTCAGGGCGTGCAGCACATCGTAGACGGCCTGACGTGAGACGGTGGGCAGGGTTTCGCGTACCGCGTGATAGATGGTGTCCGTGTCGGCATGCGGGTGCTTGTCGACGGCGGCCATCACCGTCACCCGAGGCTGGGTGACACGAAGATCTGCGGCCCGGAGTTGCTGGGCATGGTCCGATGTCGATGCCACGTCCCCCACCATAGGGGTGTCACCGCCACTTCGCACGGTTTTTCTGGATCTGATCCAAATTCGTACAGGAGTGGGTGGGGCCGGCGCCAGTTGTCGTGTGTCGTTGCGGCTGGCGCCACGTTTCGCGACATCTGTAGATGCTTCCGACAGGCCGACGGCCGCCATCGGGTCGATGGCGGCCGTCGGGGTCGGTCGGTCCGGCAGATCAGCTGTCGATGCCGACCAGGTCCTTGGCGATCTCGGCGAAGCGGATCTCGATCGCGGAGACCACGCGCTGGCGGTTCTTGTGTGCCTCCTCGTAGGCGAGGGTGACCCGCAGGTCGGCCGGCTTGGTCAACTCCTTGACCGCGGCCACCGCGTCGGTGACGTTGAGGTCGACATAACCCTCGATCGGGAGGTCTTCCGCCTCAACGGTTCCGGTGATCTCGCGGAGCTGGTGGAGCGCGTCGGCGGCACCCTCGGCGCCGCTGTCACGGGCGCTGTCCTCGACTGCCCCGAGTGCGGCGTCACGACCGGCGGCCACGGTCTTCGACACCGCGGCACCGGCGTTGCCGACGGCGTCACCGGCTCGCGAGGCGGTCTCGGTCGCGTCGTCGACTGCTCGTCCGAACCGGCTGCGCAGGGTCTCCACGGGGTCGGGGAGCTGGCGGGCGAACTCGGCGGTGCGGTCGATCGCCCACGATGCGCCGAGCGCCGGGGCGGTCAAGGCGCGCGCGGCGAGGCCGCTCGCCCACTGCGACGGGCCGCGACGCAGGGCGGCCGGGCCGCCGAGAGCCTCTTCGGCGAGAACCGTCGTGAGCCAGTGGACGGTCGCCGTGTGGGCATCGATGAGCTTGTCGGCCAAGCCGACGAGTGCCTGGTCCTCCTGGCCGGTGGCAAGGGCCTTGAGATATGTGGCGCGTGCCACGAGTCGCTGCTCTAGTGCAAGGTCGTCGAGCAGGGCCTCGTCGAGCGGTTGAGTCTGCTCGGCCAATGTCTTGGCCACGGCACCGACACGGCCGAGTACCGGCCGGACGACATCGACGAGTCCGCCGCGGTCACGCAGGGCGTTCTCGATGGTGAGTGCGCGCTCGCGGGCGTTCTCGGCGTTCTGGGCCAGTTCCTTGCGGATCGCATCGGTTCGGGCCTGGGCCTGCCGGGTCTCGGCGATCTGGATCTCGGTGTGCGTCAACGCGAGGATCGCGCGAAGTTGCTGGTGAACGGTGGTGGTGGAAACGGTCATCGGTTCTTGCTCCCCTCTTGAACGGGTTGGATCGGCTACACCCCGAGTGTTGCCACGACGACGGCAGATGTAACACCCCGGTGTGAATCAACCCGGCACGCGGACTCGAAAACGTTGAGCCACAGCGGGTTCTACGTATTGTGAGGCGCGTCACAACAGCCGATGGGGCGTGCGCTCTGACTGTTTGCGGAGATTTGTGTGGTAGTGGGCCTACGTCGGGCCCGGCCGGACCGTACGTCGAGGTTTGGATTCGCCCTCGTCACGGGTACCTCGCGGCGATGGACCCGGAGCGGAGTGTTCGCCAGGCGGACCCCGACCTGGGATCCGGAGTGACGATCGCGCAGATCGCCGACCACCTCGACACCGCCATCCTCGGCGACCTCACAGCCGGGTCGACGGTGGTCCGCGACATCGACGACGATTCCCGCACGATCCGTCCCGGGGACGCGTATCTGGCCATCCCGGGCCGCCGCTGGCACGGACTCGACTTCGAGCGGGACGTGGCCGCGGCCGGTGCCGTCCTCGTGATCAGCGACCGCCCGTCGTCGGTCCTGCCTTCTCTGGTCGTCGACGAACCTCGCCGCATCATGGGGCCGCTGACCTCGTGGTTCCACGGTGAACCGTCACGTGATCTGCGGATCTTCGGTGTCACCGGCACGAACGGCAAGACCAGCACGACCCACTTCGTCGATGCGGCCCTCGCGGCGACGGGGGAGGCGGGCGGGCTCATCTCCGGTGCGCGGATCCGGGCCCCGGGTACGACGTCGTCCCCGCCCGCACGACACCGGAGGCGCCCATGCTGCAGCGGACCCTGGCGACCTTCCGACGCCACGGCGTCACCTGCTGCGCGATGGAGGTCTCCTCGCATGCGATCGATCAGGGAAGGGTCGACGGCATCGCATTCCGCGTGATGGCGTTCACCAACCTGTCCGACGACCATCTCGACTATCACGAGTCGATGGAGGGCTACTTCGCGACCAAGGCCGCGATGTTCACGCCTGAGCGGACGCAGATCGCAGTGGTCGACATCGACGACCACTGGGGTGTGCGTCTGGCTGCCGGGACCACGACGGAGACCTGGACGTGCTCGACTCGCCGCACGGACGCCGACGTCGTCGCCACCGACATCCGGGCCGGGCGTCTCGGCGCCGAGTTCACCGTCCACACGCCACACGGGCGATCCCGCGTCGGGCTGCAGGTGCTGGGGCCTCACCAGGTCGGCAACGCTCTACTGGCGCTCACCGCCGTGGTGGCAGACGGCGTCGACCTCGCCGCTGCGACCGAGGGCGTCTCCTCGGTGACCGGCATCGCCGGACGGTGCGAACCCGTGCATGCCGGACAGCCGTATCGCGCGATCGTGGACTACATGCACAACACGGCGGGACAACACGCGATGTTCCCCGGGACAGGTCGCGGCGCGTTACGCGGACGTCGTGATCGTCACCGACGAGAGCCCCGAGGACGAGGACCCCGGCGAGATCAGGGCCAGTGTGCTGCGCGGCGCGCACCGGGAAGCGTCGGCGGTCGTCATCGAGAAACCCGACCGGCGGAGCGCATTCTCGACGGCCACGTCCATGGCCGGTGACCGCGACGTGGTCGTGATCACCGGCCGGGGCAGCGACACCTTCCGCAGGTACGGGACCGAGACGTCGTTCTTCGACAATCACACCGAGTTACGGCGCGCGGTCCTCGACACGTCGAACTGAACGGGCGATCACTTCTTGCCGGACAGAACGGCGTCGCGGGCCGCGGCGGCCGCATGGAGCTCGCGCTGATACAGGATTCCGTAGGTGAAACCGTTCTCGCCCTTGCGGATTCCCGCGGCAGCGCCCAGTTCCCGCAGGGCGCGGGCGGCAACGGCGGCATCCTGGTGTTCCCCCAGGACGGTCTGGATCTTCTTGTAGCGCTTGGCCTGCGCACGACCGATCGACCCGACGACGGGCGTGGCCAGCTCACCGGCGTAACGGGCCCGCTTGGCCGCCTTGCGCGCCCGATGCAGATCTTCTCCGTGCCCGGAGGCGAGGGCTTGCTCCAACCGCTTGTCCGCCTTGCGCGCCGCGCGGGTGGCGATCTGACGGACCTGCTTCTTCGAGATCTGGTCGTCGACGAGCGGGACTGCCTCGTTCCAGGTCGTGAGGGTCGACAGCAGCCGACGATACCGGTCCGATGTCATCTCGGCGGCGACGTTCTCTCGATGGTGATGCTGCTGAGCGGAGAGTTCCTCCTCGATCCGGGCCGCCACCGGTCCGAGCACCAGCTCGTCGGGCAGTTCGGCGAGGGCAGTGGCGAATCGTGCGCGCAGGACCTCCCGGTCGCGCACCTCGCCGAGAACCCCTGCGAACCACCGCAGTTCGTCGTCGAGTCCCACGAGGTCGCTCGGCTCGAACAGCGGTGCCGCGGTCCGCAGCGTGCTCCGGAGACGGCGGATGGCGACGCGAACGCCGTGCACCGGGTTCTCACCGCGACGCAGCGCGACATCGCCGGCGAAGATGGTCGCGATCTGCTCGTGTACGTAGTCCAGTGCGGCAGCAGCGGCCGGCGACGCCGAGCCGGCTCGGTGCGGTGCCTCGTGACCGATGGCGCGCTCGTACGTCGACGACGCCGACGCCGGACGCGCGCCGGCCCCGACCACCCGTTTGCGTACACCCTTGGGCACCGCATCCGACGACGCGGAGCGCACCGCGACCTCGCGCCAGGACGTGGCGGTGGCGACCGGGCCGGCGGAGGTGGCGGAGACGGTGTCGTCGATCACCTCGTAATCCGTCTCACCGTTCGCGTCGAGATGGCGGTGGCGGGTTCGGTGCGTGTGGACGATCGCCGCGACGCGAAGCGGTTTGCCGCCGCTCAGCCCCCAGAGGGCATCGGCGATCGTCGGCGGAACGGCCGTCGAGGGGGCGTCGATTCGTTCGGTGATGACCTCACCGGGGGAGGGGGTGACGACCCGCCAGCCGGCCGGACGCTCGTCCCCGTCGTCCCCGTCGACGTAGACGACCGTGGTGCCGTGCGCGAGCAGGTCCCGGTCCTCGGTGTCGTAGTACGTGTCGCTGAAATCCGTCGACGTGATCTCGACGTCGCCGGGGTCTCCGAGGTCGGGGATGGCGCTGTCCAGACCGAAATCCCAAGTGTCCGCGCGGGTGGTGTCGGTGTGCACTCCTCGCTCCTCACTCTCGCTGTGTCGCTGACACACCGAGGGTGTCCGAATCGGACATTCGGTAAACGTCGCGGAGCGGAACGATCGCCCTACGAGCGGTGGTAGACGCCGTCCTCGGAACGCGTGACCTGGCCGTGGCGCAGGAGCCGTTCGAGGTGGAGTTCGGCTGTCCGTTTCTCCACCGCGTCGACGAAGGGCAGCTGGACATGCGAGCGATACACCAGCCGCTCGGTGGCGATCCCCTCGACCGTGAGCGGGCGGCGCAGCAACTCCAGCAGGCGCTCCTCGCGTCGATGGATGACGGCCTCGTAGTCGGAGAGCCGGGACTGGAATTCGTCGGCGCCGGTGACCACGCCCTTCTGGTGGAAGGTGCCGTACCAGCGGGCGTCGATGTCGCGCACTCGCGCGATCGACGCGAGGTAGTCGTCGACGCTGCTTCCCAGGTCGCCGTACATGGGCCCGAACGAGGTGAGGTCGATGTCGGCGAGATACAGGAAGCCGGTGGGCTCGACGAGTACACCCGAGTGTCCGGCGGTGTGCCCGGGCAGGTGCACGACCGTCGCGGTGACATCGCCCAGTTCGAAGACGTGCCCGTCATCGACTCCGATGGCGTCGGGAAAGCCGGGTGGCAGGTCGAATGTGTCCCCGATCTGCGCGTCGACGCCGGCCCGCTGCTCGTCGGTCAAGCCGTAGTTGTCGAGCAGGACCTGCAGGGACCGGACACCGCCGACGTCGGAGGTATGCGCGAACTTGTCCGCGACGAAGTGCCGGAGACCGGCGATGTGGTCTTCATGCGCGTGGCTGACCATCACCGCATCGGGTCCGACGGGGTCGTGATCGACTTCGAGGGACGGGTCGATCACCAGGGTCCCGGCGGTGCCGCGTACGACGACGGTGTTGCCGTAGGGAAAGGCGCCGCCGTGCGACGAGGCCAGCACGGTCACCTCGTCGTAGCGGTTCTCGATGAAACTCGGTGCGAGGGTCACGTCGTCTGCGTACCCCGGCGTGGGAATGCTGTCAACGGCGGGGTTCGTCGACGGAGTCATCCCGCGCGCCGGTCACCGCGCGGAGCCACAGCGGCACGATCAGCCACGCGAGGGAGAACGTCACGAGGGTGACGATGCCCGCGATCGCCGACGGAACCGGTCCGGCGGTCGCCCCGAAGACGACGGTGACCGCACCGGACAGCGCCAGGCCGAGCAGGGTGAGGCCGGCGAAAGCCAGGTAATGCGCGTAGGTGACGATCAGCGCGAGCTGGTGCTGACGGAACAGGGCCCGGTGCAGCGCCACGGGCGCCGCCAGGAGGATCGCGGCGCCCACCGCGCACGACACCGTGATAGGTAGATCACTCGCAACGTGCCGCCGAGCTCTTCGAAACCGTCATGGAAGGGCAGCGTGAGTAGGAATCCGGTGAGGATCTGCACGCCGGTCTGCACGACCCGCAATTCCTGCAGCAGCGAATTCCAGTTGCGATCCAGGCGTTGGGTTTCCGTTTCGTCGCGCTGGGCGTGATTCCACGCGGCGTCGCCGGAGCCGGGTCTGGTGGGGTCGAGGTCCGACGGGCTGGTCATTTGCTCATCGTCGCACCACGGGGTCTCGTCGAGCGGTGCGGTGGAGTCTCGAAGCGGTTACTGCTATACGCCCTTCCACGGAGCTGAGGTGGACGAGATTTCCGCAACCCACCGAACGGTTGACCAAGCACCACCGGCGAACTGCGAGAAGCCCGATGTGGCCTGGCGCGCACGGCGTAACGGGAGGACGATCGGACCATGGCCACGTCGATGGACGAGTTCACGATGTCCCAGCTGGGATCACTGCGCTGGGCGGACATGCGGCGACGGGTGCGCGCGCTGGTCGACGGAGAAGTTGTCGTCGACTCCGCGAGGGCCATCCAGGTGTGGGAGCCCTACCGGGTGGTCGGATGCTACGCGGTGCCCGTCTCCGATGTCGTTGCGCCGCTGACCGATGCACAGTCAGTCGACGCCGCCGACGACCACGGGCCGATCCTCACACCGGTCGATCCCTTCGACGTGCACACGACGCCCGGTACGACCTGCGACATCGCGGCAGGCGAACGGACGCTGGCCGGCGCCGCGTTCCGTCCGGACGATGCCGATCTCGCCGGCCACGTCCTGCTGGACTGGTCGTCCTTCGACGAGTGGCGCGAGGAGGACCAGAAGGCGATCGGCCACCCGCATGATCCGTTCCAGCGCATCGACTGCCTCGACACCGGCAGACATGTCGTGGTGACGGTGGGAGGTTCGGTCCTGGCGGACAGCCGACGCCCGACCCTGCTGCTCGAAACCCATCTGCCGCCCCGACACTATCTGCCGCGCGAGGACGTCCGGATGGATCTGCTCGTGCCGTCGGACACGGTCACGGTGTGCGCGTACAAGGGCGAGGCGACCTACTGGTCGGCCGTCGTCGGCGACGAGGTCATCCCCGACGTGGCATGGACCTACACCGATCCGCTCACCGACGCCGAGCCCGTCCGGGACCTCATCTGCTTCTACGACGAGCGTGTCGATCTGGCCGTCGAAAGGTGAACAGCCGAAACCGAATCGGACCTCTCGACGGTCAGAGTTCACCGTCGTAGCGGTCCAGCCCGGAACCGCTCGCCTTCTTGCTGCGTCCGGTCGGCGCCTCCTTGGCGCTGCGCACCCACTTCCCGGTGCGGTCGAGAGTGGGCATCCGCTCGGAGAAGAATTTGCTGTAGCGCGTTGTCCCGTCGACCTTCAGCACACCGTCCTGGACGTCGATGTGTGCGACCGTCGCCCAGAACGAGTTCTTGCCGTTGCCGACATGGATGAGGATCTCGTCGCTGTCCCGCCCGGGCAGACCGTCCTTGCCCGGTCTGCCGTATCGGATCGCCACTCTGGGCCTGCCGAACTTGTCGATGGCGCCGGCCCCGTTGTCGACGGATTGGTAGACGTTGACGAGGAGATCGCCGTTCTCCTTCGGCAGGACCGTGACCTGCTCGACGGCGGGCTTGTTGCCTCGCCCTGGACCGCGGCTGTCACCATGGTGCTCGATGAAGGGCCAACTGCGCAGGTCGCCCCGGTGCCCCTTCTCGCCGCTGATGACCACGTACTGATGCGCGACTTCGTCGCGGCAGAAGAAGTACACGTCGAGGTCGCCCTTCCCGTACTTCGTCACCCGACCGTCGGCCGCGTACTCCGCGCCCCGCCCGTCCCATTCGAGGCCCACGGTCAGAACCCAGTCCGACGCTCCCTTGCGCAGGTCGATCGACGCGGTCTTGTCGCGGGAGTCCTTCGTGATGGAGACCTTGACCTTGGTCATGTTGACCGGCGGTGACCCCGAAACCTGTTGGGGCCCAGTGTTTACTGGGGCGGCGCCTGCCGACGAAGCGACGCGCTCGGGCTGTTGCTCCGGCTCGTCGTCGACGGTGATCCCGAAGTCGGTGGCGAATGCCGCCAGCCCCTGGCTGTAGCCCTGCCCGATGGCGTCGAGCTTCCACTGTCCGTTCCGGCGGTAGAACCCCACCAGCTGCAGGACGGTCTCGGTTCCGGGATCCGGTGGCGTGAACGTCCACGTGCCCGAACCAGAGATGGTCACCGTCAGCGAACCGATCTGTTCGAATGTCTTGTGCTGCGCCTCGGTACTCGCCGCGACGACGATCCGCTCGACGTCGGCGGGCACCGACGTCAGGTCGACTGCACACGAAGTCGACCCTCGGAGCCGAACGCCAGAGGAAGCCGGGTTGTTGAAGAAGATCAGGTCGTCGTCGGTGCGGACCCGGTCGCCGGCCGTCAGGAGCACGGCGATGAGGTCGACGTCGTCGGGCGACGCGCTCGCGAACTCGACGAGGTGCGCGGTCGTGCTCAGGGTGGTCTTGGAGCCCTTGGTGAGCTCGTGCACAACTACTCCTCGGGGTAGTGGCCGGACAGCAACGATGGTAAGCGAGGTGCCGCCACCGGGCGCGCCGTCGACCGACGTGGACCGCGGTCTGTCGGCTGTCGGAATGACGCACCGGCACAACGCTTGTCCGGTGCGAAGGCCGGAGCGCAGCTCAGCGCAGTGAATACCGGATCGGCAGGTGTTTGAGACCGCCGACGAACACTGTTGCGGCCAGTTCTGGCGTCCCGCCCAGTTCGATGGAGTCGAGCCGCGGGATCAGTTCGGCGAAGAAGCTCCGCATCTCCATCCGGGCCAGAGCGGCGCCGAGACAGAAGTGGACGCCGTAGCCGAACGACAGATGCTTGTTGGGGAACCGGCCGATGTCGAAGGTGAACGGGTCGTCGAAGACCTCCTCGTCCCGATTGCCCGAAGTGTAGGCGAGATAGACGGATTCGCCCTTGGCGATGGGCACACCTCGCACCGAGGTGTCCTCGGCAGCGGTGCGCATGAACTCCTTGACCGGTGTGGTCCACCGGATCATCTCCTCGACCGCGGTCCCCACGAGTTCGGGCTCGCGTCGAAGTCGTTCGAGTTCACCGGGGTTCTCGATGAGCGCCCGGAGGCCGCCGGAGATGGCGTCCTTGGTGGTGTCGTGCCCGGCGCTGGCCACGATCACGTAGTACGACGCGGTGTCGACGTCGGACAGCGGTTCGCCGTCGACGAGGCCGTTGGCGATGGCGGACGCCAGGTCGTCGGTGGGGTGCGCGCGGCGTGATGCGGTGAGTTCGCTGAAGTACGCGAAGAAGTCGAGCAGCGTCGTCATCCGCTCCTCGAGCGTCGCGCCGCGCCGGTACTCGACGTCGTCGGCGCCGAACAGTTCCTGCGTGAGCTGGTGCATTCGCGGGAAGTCCTCCTCGGGGAGGCCCAGCAGCGACAGGATCACGTACAGCGGGAAGCCGACCGCGATCTCCTCGACGAAGTCGCACTCGGGTCCGATGTCGCGCATCCGGTCGACGTAGCGTTTCGCAAGCTCGTCGACGCGGGTCTGTAGGTCGCGCAGAGCTTTCGGACGGAACCAGTCGGCGCCGATGGCGCGGACCTTGCGGTGGTGCGGGTCGTCCATGTGGATAAGGGTGCGCAGTCCGGCACCGGACTCCAGCTGAGCACGTGCCACATCGTCGGCGGCGGCGGTGGTCAACACCGGACGCGGTTCGCTCAGCCACAGGTTGTTGTCGCGCTCGATGTCCATGATGTCGGCGTGCTTGGTGATCGCGAAGAACGGCCGGTAGGGGCCGTGGTCGACACGCGGTACCGGATTGTGTGCCCTCAGGTGGGCCATCGCGGCGTGCAGTCGCGGCTCGTCGGCGTAGGCCTTGGCGTCGGCGAAGACGTTGGCGGCGTCGTCGGTCATGCTCGTGTCCACGCTGCTTGTCGGCACCGTTGTCCTTCCGTCGAGGGTCGATCGCTGTCGAGTGTCCGGTATCGGCGGGTTTCAGACCGGCGTATTGGGGAACCCGGTCGCCCATCCGAGATGAGGCAGGCACCGAATGGCCGGCATGAGCACCCCTTCCGAGTCAGGCGAGGACGCGGCTGCGACGGCTCGATGCGACGGCGCGACGACGGCCGACGCCACCGGTGACTATCTGCCGATCGCCGACCACGGTGTCATCGGGGACCTGCGTACCGCGGCCGTCGTGGGAGTCGACGGGCGGATCGACTGGTTCTGTTGTCCGCGGTTCGACTCGCCGAGTGTGTTCGGTTCGTTGCTCGACGCCCGCCGCGGCGGTGCCTGGACCGTGGAACCCATCGACGGAGAGGTCACCACGCGGCAGTTCTACCTCCCCGACTCCAACGTGCTCGTCACCCGCTTCCTGAGCGAGGACGGTGTCGCCGAGGTCCAGGACCTCATGCCGATCGCGCGCCCGCACGATCCCGACCATCGCACGCGGATCATCCGTCGGGTCTCCTGCGTGCGCGGCTCCGTGGAGTTCCGCGTGACGGTTGCGCCGCGGTTCGATTACGGGCGCCAGGCGCACACCGTCGTCGTCGAGGACGAACGCCGACTCCGTTTCGAGACCGACGATCTGGTGTTGCATCTCGCGTCGACGGTCGATGTCGACACCGTCGACGACCGGGATGCACAGGCCCACTTCACCGTCGAGACCGGTCAGTGCGTGACCTTCGTCCTCGCCCCCGACCCCATCGGGTCCGACATGCTCGACCACGACAGTTCTCCCGCGGTCGTCGCCGCGACGGTCGCATTCTGGCAGGACTGGGTCTCGCGCTCCTCCTACACGGGCCGGTGGCGGGAGATGGTGCACCGGTCGGCGCTCACGCTCAAACTACTGACGCACGAACCGTCGGGGGCGGTGGTGTCCGCGGTGACCGCCGCGCTTCCCGAAGAGATCGGCGGCGAACGGAACTGGGACTACCGCTACGTGTGGATCCGCGATGCCGCCTTCACGCTCTACGCGCTACTGCGGCTGGGTTTCACCGACGAGGCGGGCGCCTTCATGGACTGGCTGACCTGCCGGTTCGACGATGGCGCCGACGAAGCGGGGGATCTGGGACCGCTGCGGTTGATGTACACCGTCGACGGGGATCCGCCGCCGAAGGAGACCGAACTCGACCACTGGGAGGGTTACCGGCAGACCTCGCCGGTGTTGGTCGGAAACGCCGCCGCCGACCAGCTCCAGCTGGACATCTACGGCGAGCTCATCGACTCGGTGTACCTGTACAACAAGTACGGACCGGGGATCTCCTACGGGTCCTGGACGCATCTGTGCACGGTGGCGGGATGGCTCGTCGACAACTGGGATCGTCCGGACCAGAGCATCTGGGAGGTGCGGAGCAAGCCGCAGGACTACGTCTACTCGCGAGTGATGTCGTGGGTGGCCCTCGAGCGGATGATCCGGATGAGTCGTCAGCGCGGTCTACCGGGCGACGTCGCCGGTTGGATGAAGGCCCGCGACGACATCTTCCTGCAGATCATGGAGCGGGGCTGGAACGACGACGTGGGGGCCTTCGTCCAGACGCTCGACTCCGATCGGCTCGACGCCGCGCTGTTGCTCATCCCCGCCGTGAAGTTGTTGTCGCCCACCGATGATCGGTTCCTCCGCACGCTCGAGCGGATCGAGGAAGAGCTCGTGAGCGACTCCCTGGTGTTCCGGTACGACACCGACGGCGGGCACGACGGCCTCGACGGCGCCGAGGGAACGTTCTCCCTGTGCTCGTTCTGGTACGTCGAAGCACTCACCCGGGTCGGCCGCCTGGCCGACGCCCGGCTGGCGCTGGAGAAGATGTTCACCCACGCCAATCACCTCGGACTCTATGCCGAACAGGTCGGACTCACCGGCGAACAACTGGGCAACATGCCGCAGGCGTTCACTCACCTCGCGCTGATCAGCGCGGCCATCAATCTCGACCGGCGCCTGGGCGATTGAACTGAGCGCTGCGGAATCTGGTTGTGGTTTGTGCCGGAAGCCGGGACAAACCACAACCGGATCTCATGTCCGCGTTCAGATCCAGCCGGACCCGCCGCACAGGTCGTCGGCGGCCGCAGGGCCGGTCGATCCGGCCGCATACGGTTGCGGTGCAGGCGGATTCGCCAGCACCGGTGCGGCCACCTCCCACACGTGGGCGAGACCGTCGGGCCGGGTGAACAGCGACCGATCGCCGCGCAGCACGTCGACGATGAGTCGGGCATAGGGCGACAGGCCGTCGGCCACCTCGTCGAGCTGTTCGGTCATGTGGGCGACGGAGAGGTCGGTGCCCGAACCCGGTTCCTTGACGGTGACCGCCAGATCGATGGCACCGTCGCCGGCCAGATCGAAGGTCAGCACGGTGCCGTCCTTCGGGGTATCGGTCAGCGGACCGTCGGCGGGGGAGCGGAACACGAGGCTGAGTCGTTGGGAGCTGTGGTCGAGCATCTTGCCGGTCCGCAGCAGGAACGGGACGCCGTGCCAGCGGTCGGTGTCGACCCACAGACGCACGGCCGCGAACGTCTCGGTGGTGGAGTCCGCGGGGATGCCGTCGGTGTCGCGGTACCCCTCGTACTGGCCGAAGACCACCTCGGTGGGGTCCAGCGGCCGGAACGCCGCGATGACCGACTCCCGCGCGTCGAGCAGGTCGTCGGCGCCGAGCGACACCGGGGGTTCCATCGCGACTTCGGCCGCCACCTGGAACAGGTGGGTGACGATCATGTCCAGGAATGCGCCGGTGGCGTCGTAGAACTCGGCGCGGTCGGCGATGTCGAGGGTTTCCGGGACGTCGATCTGGACTTCCGCCACGTGCTCGCGGTTCCACACTCCCGAGAACAACCCGTTGGCAAACCGGAGGACGTGCAGGTTCTGGGTGCTCTCCTTTCCCAGGAAGTGGTCGATCCGGTAGATCTGCTTCTCGTCCAGGGATTCGTGAACCGCCTCGTCGAGAGTCCGGAAGCCGTCGGGGGACGTTCCGAACGGCTTCTCGTAGACGACTCGGGATCCCTTCGCAAGATCGTGCGCGGCAATGGCTTTCGTGTAGTGGACGAAGGTGGTCGGTGGGAGGGCCAGATAGTGGACCAGTTGAGCACCGTCGCCGACGGCGTCACGGGCCGCGTCGATCACCTCTGGCAGACGGCCGGGGTCGTCGACGGTGAACCCGCCGCCGGCGAATCGGATGGTCTCGGCGAACGCTTCCCATTCGTCCGATGACACCGACCCGTCCGGACCGAACTCCTCGATGGCGTCCTTCACGTGCTGCCGGAACTCGTCGTCGGTCCGGTCGCCACGGCCGTTGCCGATCAGCTGCCAGCCGTCGGGGAGCAGGTCTCGGCGGTGGAGCTCGTACAGCGACGGCAGGACCATCCGCTTGGCGAGGTCGCCCGTCGACCCGAAGAGGATGAAGATCACCGGCCCGGTGGAGTTGTCTGTGGTCACTCAATCCATATTGCGCGAACAGATGTGCAGAGTGCGGGATGTGTGCTGGATTCCGTTACCGATCCCGCACTGCGGATGTCAGCGGATCCCTGCGCCGCCGGCCACTTCTAGTCCTGCGGAGGTCCGGGCAGGGGGAGCGCAGACACCACGGCAGGGCGTAACGCGACGGGAACGACGTACCTGTCGCCCTCGAGCGTCAGCCAGCCTTCGTCGATGTACAACTCGAGCCGACGATGGATTGCTTCGACGAAGAACTCGCTGAGTCCGAGCTTGGGGACCCAGGCGTCGATCTCGGCGATACTCAGCGGTGAATCGCCGAGTCCGCTGACGACCACGCCGATCACCGACGACGAGAAGTCGATGTCGGGGTTGTATTCCCGAGGAAAGCCGGACCGAACCCATGCGATGAGTCCCACCCGCAGCACGTCGATCCGGGGCTCTTCCCGCCACAGATGGGCGGCTCGCCCGGGACGTGCGCTCGAGGTGTTGGCTTCGACGATATCGAGGGCCTGGGCAAACTCCCACAGGTCATGCAACGACGCGACGTTGCTCATGCTCTTGACGTGAGCGGGGAAGTCGATGTCGAGCCGGCGGGCGAGGTCGCGGGCATCGGCCGGTTTGAGCCACCGACTCTGCGTGGTGGGGCGGTGCGGACCCAGCCAGTCCAACAGCTCGGTGACCCGCCGGAGGGGCCGCGTTTCCAGGAGGGCACCGCGCTCGGTGGCCTCGTCGACTTCCTCGATGGTTGTGGTCTGGAACTCGAGCCCGGCGGCAAGTGCGAACTGCTCGGCGGCGTAGGCCGATACGGATTCGGTGCCGAGCCACATGCCGGTCTCCATCAGGTAACGGCGCATCGTCTCGATCGCGATGGCGAGCGGTTTGGCGTCCTGCCCTTGATTCGAATCGATGTGGTTGAGCATCGACACCATGGCATCGACGTCGTCGGCAGTCCAGGAGAGCGGATCGAAACCGGGGTTCACCTGCTCAATGGCGTCGAGCACGATGAACGCGTACGCCCCGATGTGGGTGACCGCCTCCTCGTCGTCCGGGAAGACTTCGGCGCGGAGCCACGACTCGAATGCTTTGGGAGCTAGGTGTCGCGTTGCTGAACCGAAGAGCGGTACCACGTTTGAGTGGTTGCCGTTGCCGGACTCGTTTTTGCGCTTACGTTGGGCGCGGCGCTTCTTCTTGTCGCGTGAAAGCTGTGACATCAGGCTCAAGAATAGGCGCCCGACTTGTGCGTCGTTCAATACTGCGGATCGGTTTGTCGCGTTCCGGAGAGTCTGTGGCGTCGGGTTCCGAGCCTGGACGGCTGGAGGGCGGCGAATCGCCAGCCCGACATCCTGGAGCAAGTGGGCTATGTCACAAAAACTTCCGCCTTGAGCGGAATGCACTCAACTCTGTTGGCGTTGTAGACCGCGTATGGCTCATACTTGAGCCTGTTGGACTTAAGAGAAAGGTGCACGCGAGTGGACAGCTTCACCCCCACCACCAAGACGCAGCAAGCATTGAGTTCTGCTGTGCAGGCGGCGGCCAGTGCTGGCAACCCCGACGTGCGACCGGCCCACATCCTCGTGGCACTGCTCGATCAGTCCGACGGCATAGCGTCGCCGCTGCTCAAAGCGGTGGGCGTGGACCCGTCGAGCGTTCGTGCGCAGGCCCAGGCTCTGGTCGATCGCATGCCGACGGTGTCCGGCGCCAGCTCGACGCCTCAACTATCCCGCGAATCGATCGCGGCCGTCACCGCAGCTCAGCAGCTGGCCGGTGAACTCGACGACGAGTACGTCTCGACCGAGCACGTCGTCGTCGGCCTGGCGACCGGTGATTCCGACGTCGCCAAACTGCTGCACAACCTCGGTGCGACTCCGCAGGCCCTGCGCGAGGCGTTCGTCGCCGTGCGCGGCAGCGCACGGGTCACCTCCGAGGATCCCGAATCGACCTACCAGGCTCTCGAGAAGTACTCGACCGACCTGACCGCGGCCGCCCGGGAGGGCAAGCTCGACCCGGTCATCGGCCGCGACACCGAGATCCGGCGCGTCGTGCAGGTGCTCAGCCGGCGGACCAAGAACAACCCGGTCCTCATCGGTGAGCCCGGCGTCGGCAAGACCGCCATCGTCGAAGGTCTCGCGCAGCGCATCGTCGCCGGCGACGTGCCGGAGTCGTTGCGCAACAAGACCGTCATCTCCCTCGACATGGGTTCGATGGTCGCCGGTGCGAAGTACCGCGGCGAGTTCGAGGAGCGACTCAAGGCCGTGCTCGACGAGATCAAGGGTTCGGCCGGACAGGTCATCACCTTCATCGACGAGCTGCACACGATCGTCGGAGCCGGTGCGACAGGCGATTCCGCGATGGACGCCGGCAACATGATCAAGCCGATGCTCGCCCGTGGCGAGCTGCGGCTGGTCGGTGCCACCACCCTCGAGGAGTACCGCAAGTACATCGAGAAGGACGCCGCACTCGAGCGACGCTTCCAGCAGGTGTACGTCGGCGAGCCGTCGGTCGAAGACGCCATCGGCATCCTCCGCGGCCTGAAGGACCGGTACGAGGTGCACCACGGCGTGCGCATCACCGACTCCGCATTGGTCGCTGCCGCATCGCTTTCCGATCGCTACATCACCTCGCGGTTCCTGCCCGACAAGGCCATCGACCTCGTCGACGAGGCCGCGTCGCGGTTGCGGATGGAGATCGACTCGCGCCCCGTCGAGATCGACGAGGTCGAGCGGATCGTCCGCCGTCTCGAGGTCGAAGAGGTCGCCTTGCAGAAGGAGACCGACGCGGCGTCGAAGGAGCGGCTCGAGAAGCTGCGCGCCGAACTGGCCGACCAGAAGGAGAAGCTCAACGAGCTCTCCGCCCGGTGGCAGTCGGAGAAGACCGCGATCGACGCGGTCCGAGACCTCAAGGAGGAGCTGGAAAGGCTTCGCGGCGAGGCTGATCGCGCCGAGCGCGACGGTGATCTCGGACGCGCCGCCGAGCTGCGGTACGGCCGTGTCCCCGGACTGGAGAAGGAGCTCGAGGCCGCGATCGAGAAGACCGGCACGGATCCGTCGCAGGACGTGATGCTGCAGGAGGAGGTCGGACCCGACGACGTGGCCCAGGTCGTGTCGGCGTGGACCGGAATCCCGGCCGGACGCATGCTCGAAGGCGAGACCGCCAAGCTGCTGCGCATGGAAGAGGAACTGGGACATCGGGTCATCGGTCAGAAGGATGCGGTGCAGGCGGTGTCCGACGCGGTGCGTCGTGCCCGCGCGGGCGTCGCGGATCCGAACCGGCCGCTCGGCTCGTTCATGTTCCTCGGCCCCACCGGTGTCGGTAAGACCGAGCTCGCCAAGGCGCTCGCCGAGTTCCTGTTCGACGACGAGCGGGCAATGGTCCGCATCGACATGAGCGAGTACGGCGAGAAGCACAGCGTGGCACGGCTCGTCGGTGCTCCGCCCGGCTACGTCGGGTACGAGGCCGGCGGCCAGCTGACCGAGGCGGTGCGGCGTCGTCCGTACACGGTGGTCCTGTTCGACGAGATCGAGAAGGCCCACCCGGACGTGTTCGACGTGCTGCTGCAGGTGCTGGACGAAGGTCGCCTGACCGACGGCCAGGGCCGGACGGTGGACTTCCGCAACACCATCCTGATCCTCACCTCGAACCTCGGTGCGGGTGGCGACAAGGATCACGTCATGATGGCGGTGCGGTCGGCGTTCAAGCCGGAGTTCATCAACCGTCTCGACGACGTGGTGATCTTCGACGCCCTGAGCCCGGAGGAACTGGTGTCGATCGTCGACATCCAGCTCGGCCAGCTCAAGAAGCGCCTCGCACAGCGTCGCCTCGACCTCGAGGTGTCGCTCAAGGCCAAGGAATGGCTGGGCGCTCGCGGATTCGACCCGCTGTACGGTGCCCGCCCGCTGCGCCGCCTGGTGCAGCAAGCCATCGGTGACCAGCTCGCCAAGCAGCTGCTCGCCGGGGACATCCGGGACGGCGACGTGGTGCCGGTCAACGTCAGTGCCGACGGAGAATCGTTGGTACTCGGCTGAGTTCGTGAATGACAAGGGACCCATCCTTCGGGATGGGTCCCTTTGTCTGCGCCGGCTACGGATGTGGGAAGCGGTCGAGGTTGTCCTCTACCCACAGGCGCAATGCGTCCAGCGGCCCGGCGGCGTCCACCCCGAGTTCCGTCAGTTGGTATTCGACGTGCAGCGGGACCGCCGGATAGACGGTACGGGTCAGCATCCCGGCTGTCTCCAACCGACGCAGAGTCGCCGTGAGGACTTTGGGGCTGATCCCGTCCAGCCGCACGCGGAGCTCTCCGAAACGCATCGGTCGATCGCGTAGGGCGCCGATGACCAGGGCGCTCCACTTGTCGGCGAGAAGGTCGAGCATCCCTCGGCAGGGACACGACGCAGAGTAGGCGTCTCCGCGATGGGACGGCAGTGACATGGCGCTGGCCTCGATGCTCTCTATTGGATACTAGGAGCCCTTGCGGGTAACTGGGGTCGTGTGGATACCTTAGCGCCATGACACGAGAGATGACAGCCCTGGTCGCGGTCGCCGCGAACTCCGTCGAGGACCCGAGCGCGTTCGCCGAGACGACAATGCCGGTGCCGGCGCCCCGTCCGCACGATCTCCTCGTCGAGGTCCGCGCGGTCTCGGTCAACCCGGTGGACACCAAAGTGCGTGCAGGCCTGCGTGACTCCGATCCGCCGCGTGTTCTGGGATTCGACGCGGCGGGGATTGTCGTCGGGATCGGCGACGAGGTGTCGAGGTTTGCCGTCGGGGACGAGGTCTACTACGCCGGTTCGATCGATCGGCCGGGAACGAATGCCGAATTCCATCTTGTCGATGAGCGGATCGTCGGGCGCAAACCGTCGTCCCTCGACTTCGGCGCGGCTGCCGCACTGCCGTTGACCACGATCACTGCCTGGGAGTCGTTGTTCGAGAAGCTGCGGGTCGATTCCGCGGACTCGGGAACGATCGTCGTGGTGGCGGGTGCCGGGGGCGTCGGCTCGATGGTCATTCAGTTGGCCCGGACCCTGACTGATCTCACCGTGATCGCAACCGCGTCACGGCCTGAGTCGCAGGAATGGGCGCGAGGACTCGGTGCCCACCACGTCGTCGACCCGAGACGCCTGCGCGAGGACGTGCGGGCATACGCTCCGCGCGGTGTGGACTACATCTTCTCGCCCCACTCGTACGGAAATGTCGAGTCCTATGCCGACATCATGGGTGTACACGGTCAGGTCGTCGCCATCGACGAGCCGGAAGGTCTCGATACCCTCCCCCTGAAGCAGAAAAGCCAGAGTTGGCATTGGGAGTTGATGTTCTCCAAGCCGTTGTTCGCACCGGAAGACGACTCGCAACACCAGATCCTCGGCCGGGTCGCCGAACTCGTCGACGCCGGCAAGATCCGCAGCACTGTCAACCGTGAACTGGCTGGTTTCACGATCGAGAATCTTCGTACAGCGCACCGGGTCTCCGAATCCGGAGGGGCGATCGGCAAGGTGGTCCTCACGCGCTGACCAACGCGGATGAGCCGGCGAACTTCACGAGGTGGCGAGTAACTCCATGAGGTGTGCTTCGACGAGGGAGGGCCGGGGCGTGCGTGGTCCGGGTCGGGGTGGTCGGACGTCGATGACGTGGCTGATTTTCAGCCATGAACGGCGCGCGTCATGTGGGCGTGGCTCGTCGCCGGACGTGGTGCGTCCGTGGATCTCTCGCCGCACCTGTGCCAGGTGGGCCTGCAACCGCTTGGGTATGTCGGGTCGGCGGTTGATGTATTCGGGGTTGGGCGGGGCGCCGGGTTCGGCGTTCAATCGCCAGGCGCAGCGGCCTTCGTCTGGCCCGGACCGGACGATCCGGGTGGTGTACTGGCCGGGTTGGTCGCCGACCATGCGGTTGTGGCGGGGACAGGCGGGTGCGAGGTCATCGATGTCGGTGAGTCCGCCCTTGGCCCAGTCTCGTTCGGCGTGATGAAGCTCGACCTGGGTGGCGGGCTGATCGCACCCGGGAGCCGAGCACACTTCCCCATCGGGGCGGGCGAAGGAGACGAGGCGTTGTTCGCGGGTGGCCAAGCGTTTACCCCGCCCGAAGTGCAGCGGCACAGCGGTGGCGTCTTTGAAGATCGCCAACCACGGCTGGACGTCACCGGCCATCGCGATCAGGTCCCGGACGGGAAGCAGGGTGCCGGTGGCGGTGGTGGCGAGTCCGGCTTCGCGGACGAGGTCGGAGAGGTCGGTTTTGATGATCAGCTGCACGGGCAGGCCGCGATGCGAGGTGCCGAGTGTGCCGTCGGCGAAGCCTGCGGCCAGGGCGGCGTCGAGGGCGTCGTGATTCGTTTGGGCGAGAGTGCGACCGTCGCGGTCGGCTGCCGAGGCCAGGGCGTCGGGGTCGGCGGTGCCGGCCGGTCCGGACGGTGAGGCGGGGTCGTCGGGGTTGTTGAGTCCGGGTTTGCCCCACACGGCGAACATCATGGTGAGCCGGGCGGCGAGTGCGGGGGTCAGGGTGCCCGATACTTTGGCTGTCCCGTCGGCTCGTTGGCGGCCGATCCACAGGCCGCGGCGTCGTTTCTGGTCGGTGTCGTCGGTCAGTGTGCCGTCGGGGTCGAGGTGGGCGAGCAGGCGGGCACCGAGTTGGGTGATGTCGGCGGGGGTGTGGGCTTCGGCGATCTCGGCCATCTGTCGTTCGGCGGCGACCTTGATGTCGTGGTCGATGGTGCCGGGGATGCGGTCGAGGACGTCGAGGGTGGCTTGTACGTGGGCGGAGCCGACAGCTCCCGCGGCGAACGCCTCGGCGAGGCAGGGGTGTTCGGGTGGTAGGACCTCGCCGCCGAGGCTGGTGCGGGTGGCGGTGGCGTCCATCTGCTTACGGCGGCGCATCGGGTTCGAGACTCGTAGCCGGTGTGTCATGTACTGCATGAGGGTGCGGCAGCCGGCTTTTCGGGGCAGGTCGCGGGCCTCGACCTGATCGATCTGCCGGTCACCGGCAACGGTGAGTCGCGCGATGGCGCGTTCGGTGGCAGAGGCGACGTCGATCAGTTCTTCGTCGGTGCATGACGACAAGTCGACGGTCTGTAGTTCGTCGAGGTTCGAGTGTAGTTCGGCGACGAGTTCGGCCGCGCGGGACACGGGTGCGCCGTGGTCGGCGAGTGGTGCGGTGCTGGGCATGACGGTCACCTCCCCCGAGAACCGTTGCTGCGAATGTAGGTTCGAGTGTACACCAATCCAGACGTGTGGCAAGGCCAAACATACTGCTGTGCAATGCTATTCGTTGATGTCGACTTGTCGGTGTCGTGTGGTAGGGGCCTCGGACGGAAGCTCTTCCCGCGATGCACGCGGCGACCTGTCCGACAGGACCACCGCCCGCGGCTCAGCGCACGACCTCGCGGTGCCCGGCGTCGAGCCGGCGGGTCCAACCACGGGCATCCAGGTACTCCAGTAGCGGAATCACCACGCGCCGAGTGGTTTCGAGCGCCTGACGAGCGGCGCTGGTGGTGAACGGCTGATCGAGCGAGGCGAGGGTGCGCATCGCCAGGGCGGGGGCGGTCGGCAACAGCACGACGCCGTCGCGCAAACGGAGAATTCGGCCCGTGCGCTCGGCGGCGGCGAGTTCTCGGGCGCCCAGGCCGAGTGCGGCGAGGTCATCGGCCTCGGGTGCACGGAACGGATGGTCGGCGAGCCGGCGCTCCAGTGCGCTGACCGCGTCGTCGGCATCACCCAGGGAGGGCTTGTGACCCGGGACCGCCAGGTGCCCGTCGGACGACGACAGCTCGGCTTCCGAGATGACGGTCGCCAGCAGCGTCGTGTCCGGAAGCCCGAGCAGTGCGGGTGCGCCGGACGCGGACAGCCCCGCCGACAACGGATCTCGGTCGTGTAGATCGACAACGGCGGCGCGGAGTCGCTCGGCCCAGGCGGTGAGGGAGGTTTCGGCGACCCACCACTCGCCGATCACCCGTATGCCGTGGGGAGCGGGCTCGGCGTCGTCGACCAGGCCGAGTCGCGTCAGATCGGTGACGCGCATCGCGCCACGCCGATGCACTTCTTCGGCGGCCCCGGCGTCGTCGGACATGGCCGCCAGCGAGGCCGCGCGTCGCATCGCGTCGCCCCGTCGGGTCAGCGCCGGGGGATCGGGGTGCAGCACGACGCCGCCGCCGACGATACGTTGGCCGGGATCGCGCAGGACCAGCCGATCGCCCCGCGACATCGGCACGGCGCGCGCGAGGGTCACACGCGCGTGGTCGCCGTCGAAGGGGCGCAACCGGACCGGTAGCGCCGCTGTGCCGATGTGCGCGACGAGGTGTTCCGGTGCCTCCTCGAAGGACATTTTGCTCACGCGCCGGACATCAGCGACAGCAGAGGTGTGCCAGGCTCCGGGCGTCACGAGTGCGTCGCCACGCGAGACGTCGTCGACGCCGACGCCGCGCAGATTGATCGCGACTCGGCTGACCGGGGCCGCGGTGGTGAGAGTTGCACCCTCGCTCTGCAATCCACGGACATCGAGTCGTCGGCGGTCGTCAACGGTGAGCAGGTCCAGGGTGTCGCCGACCGCGATCGTCCCGGCGGCCAGGGTGCCGGTGACGACGGTGCCGGCGCCGGTGCGGGTGAAGACCCGGTCGATCCAGAACCGGACACGCCCCGAGGTCGACGGCGGTGATGTCCCGGCCAAGACGGCGTCGAGCCGTGTGCGCAGTTCGTCGATTCCGACGCGATCGGGCGCCGACACCACGACCGCCGGCGCATCGGAAAGGCCGGTGCGGCTGAGGCGATCACGCGACAGATCGATCACTTCACGAACGCGGTCGGGCGAGGCCCGGTCGGCTCGGGTGATGACCAGCAGCCCGTACTCGATGCCGAGGGCGGCGACGGCATCACGGTGGTCGTCGGACTGGGCGCTCCATCCCTCGTCCGCGGCGACGACGAACAGGACGACGGGCGCCGGGCCCAGGCCGGCCAGCATGTTCGGGATGAACCGCTCGTGGCCGGGGACGTCGACGAAGGCCACGTCGGCACCGGAAGGCAGTGTGGTCCAGGCGAAACCGAGGTCGATCGTCAGCCCTCGGCGTCGTTCCTCCTCCCATCGGTCCGGCTCGATCCCGGTCAGAGCACGCACCAGTGTGGACTTCCCGTGGTCCACGTGTCCGGCGGTGGCCACCACGTACTTCACGAGCGCGACTTCACGACGCGCCCAGAGCCTGTCGGATCGCGGCGAGTACCCGCACGTCGTCGGCTTCGGGAACGCAGCGCAGGTCCACCAGACACGCGTCGTCGTGAACGCGGGGTAGGACTGCCGGATCGCCGACGCGTAGGCGGGCGGCCGTTGCGACCGGAAGCCGCACCGCCCACCCCGGCAGCGGCACGCCGGGTGCGCCACCGCCACCCACCCGTCCGTCATGGGCGACGATCGGGAATCCGACTGCCGTACCGAGGCGCTCGGTGCGCACGCGAAGTCTGTCGGGATCGGCGTGAAGGTACTCCCAGACGGGGGGTCGTGGCCCGCCGACGGTCACCTCCATCGCAGCCAGTGCCAGCTTGTCCGCGCGAACTGCCCGTGCCAGTGGGTGTTTCGCGAGGCGCTGAACGAGCGCCGCATCGCCGAGGAGGAGTCCGGCCTGCGGTCCGCCCAGAAGTTTGTCGCCGCTGGCGATGACGAGGTCGGCACCGGATTCGAGTGTCGTGGTGGCGTCGGGTTCGTCGGGCAGCAGCGGGTCTGGCTGCAGGAGTCCGCTGCCGATGTCGGCGACGACGGGCACGCCGTGCGCCCGGCCGAGGCCGCGTAGCTCGGAGAGCGAGGTCTCGCTGGTGAAACCCTCGACCCGGAAGTTGCTCGGATGCACCTTGAGGATCGCTCCGACGTCGTCGTCGGTGAGGGCGTCGGCGTAGTCGTGCGCGTGGGTGCGGTTGGTGGTGCCGACCTCGTGTAACCGGGCGCCTGTCGACGCGATCAGTTCGGTGAGCCGGAAACCTGCGCCGATCTCGATCATCTCGCCACGACTGATGACGACTGCACGCCCGGCCGCCAGCGCGGTCGTCGCCAGTACCAGTGCGGCCGCACCGTTGTTGACCATCAGCGCGTCTTCCGCTGCGGGACAGGCTTGTAGGAGAGCGCTGCGGGTGGCCGCCCCGCGCTTCGACCGGGTGCCGGACTCGAGATCGAGTTCCACGTCGACGTAACCCGACGCCGCGCCGACGGCGTCGAGCGCCGCGGGTGACAGCGGTGCCCGCCCGAGGTTCGTGTGCACGACGACCCCGGTGGCGTTGAGCACGGGGCGGACCGACGACGCATACGACGCGCTGACCGACTCCACGACGATCCGCTCGACGTCATCCGGTGGCGTCTCGCCGCGGCGGGCCGCGTCCTGGGCCTGGCGAATGATGTCGCGAACCGCGGTGTCGCCCAGTCGTGCTCGCGCCGCGGACACCGCGGGCAGGGCCAACAGTGCGTCGGTTCGCGGAATTCGACGGCGCGGATCGGTGACGGGGGGCTTCGACACGGCTCCTCGCTTCGCTCGTCACCGGCTCAGCCGGCGGGGGGTGGCTCTCGCTTCGCTCGTCACCGGCTCAGTCGGCGGGGGTCACGGTCGACCCCTGGCGGAGGCGGACGGGAATCGAACCCGCCAGGCCGAGATACTCGACCTCCTCGGTTTTGAAGACCGGGGAGCCCACCAGGACCCATACGCCTCCATGCGGTCCCAACCTATCCGATGTGCGGCCGGGTCAGTCCTGCCGGTGTGGCCAGTTGCCCTCGGTGATGAGTTCCTCGAAGTGGCGGATCAACTTCGGGTTGAGATCGTCGTCGACGGCGCGCTCAAAATTGCCGTCCCACTTCGCGAACCACTCCTCGTCGCGCTTCATCAGGAAGATCGGCCAGCCGTGGGTGATGTCGAGTTCGTCGGCGTAGAGGTCGGTCGACCCGTCCTCTCGCATGTACCAGTAGTCGTGACCGGATTCCCAGAACGCCTGCAGCTCGCCGGCCGTGACGTAGTACTCGCCGTCTGCTTGCCTCATGTGCCGATGGTAGCGATCGCCGGAGGGCCGTATCACTGATTGCCGGAGGGCTACCCTCGACACGGTGACCGTGCGAAGCGAGACACCCATCCGACTGACCGGCTACGCCCACGGCGGTGGATGCGCGTGCAAGATCCCGCCGGGTGAGCTCGAGCAGGCGGTCGCGGGACTCACCGGCCAGGTCGGTGACGACATCATCGTCGGGCTCGACGACGGGGACGACGCCGCGGCGGTGCGCATCCGCGACGACCTCGCGGTGCTCTCCACCGCCGACTTCTTCACCCCGGTCGTCGACGATCCGTACGACTGGGGCCGCATCGCCGCGGCCAACGCGCTGTCGGACATCTACGCCATGGGCGGCACCCCCGTCGTCGCGATCAACCTGGTCGGGTGGCCGCGGGAGGTGCTGCCGATGGAGCTGATGACCGAGGTGCTGCGCGGCGGTCTCGACGTCGGAGCGCAGGCCGCCTGTCCGGTGATCGGCGGCCACACCATCGACGATCCGGAACCCAAGTACGGCATGGCGGTGACCGGGGTGGCCGAACCCGACCGGTTGTTGCGCAACGACGCGGCCGAGCCGGGGTTGCCCATCACCCTGACCAAACCGATCGGCGTCGGACTGCTGAACAACCGGCACAAGCAGACGGGCGAGGTGTTCGAGGAGGCGATCGCCCTGATGACGACGCTCAATCGCGATGCGTCGATCGCTGCGGTCGCGGCCGGCGTCCGTGCGGCGACCGACGTGACCGGCTTCGGTCTACTCGGGCATCTGCACAAACTGTGCCGCGCGTCGGGCGTCGGCGCGGTAGTCGACCGCGCTTCGGTGCCAGCCGTGAGCGGCGCGGACGAGGCGCTGCGCGACGGGTTCGTGTCGGGGGGTACCCGCCGCAACCTCGACTGGGTGCAGCCGCACCTCACGGTCGATTCCGGTGTCTCCGACGACGACCTGCTGTTCCTCGCGGACGCACAGACCTCGGGCGGGCTGCTCGTGGTCGGCGAGGTCCCGGGCTACCCGGTGATCGGCGAGACGGTGGCGGGGACGGGTATCCGGGTTCGCTGACTCGGTCGCCAGGACCCTTCGTGACGCGCCCTCCGCAAGCTCCGGGCGCTCCTCAGGGAGCGGGGGGGGGTGGGCCTTTGCCCTCCGCAAGCTCCGGGCGCTCCTCAGGGAGCGGGGGCCTGGCGGCCGTTGTGGACCACGAAAGAACACTCGTGAACGTCCGAAAAACATGCTCCCTGAGGTGCGAGCGAAGCGAGCCACGAAGGGTCACGCAACGTGTCTCACCAGGCCCTTCGTGGCTCGTCGCTTGCGCTCCTCGCACCTCAGGGAGCAGGGGTTATGCGCCCTCTTTCGGGTTAGGGAGCAGCAGGGGGCGGCGCACCTCAGGGGGCAGCGCTCAGGGCGCGGGCGGTCCGGTGGTGATCGAGTCGTCGGTGATTCCGGCGGCACGACGGGCCGCGAGGCGGCGCTTCTGCGGTTCGATCGTGTAGCGGGGGTTCTTGGCCGACTCGATGCCGGCGTCGAAGACGCCGAATCGCGTGCAGGCCGACGCGGCGAGCAGTGCGATTCCCGAGACGACCGCCAGGGGGCGGGAACGCCCGCTGAGCAACGCGCCCACTCCGCCGGCGACGGCGAGTCGCTCGCTCCAGCGCAGCAGGGTGCCGGCCTTGCCGTGGTGGAGCGGTTCGGCGGCGACCGGGTCCATCCGTCGCTCCGTGAGTCGCATCGCCACGAGGTCGCCGACCACGCCCAGCGCCGCGAGCGTCCGTGCCGGCCCGGCCTGACCGACCGGCGTGGTGACCAGCGCCAGCCCGCTCGACGCCAGACTCGCGGAACTGACGAACACGAACGGCAGGTCCCGGTGCATGGCGTTCCAGGTCGGCACGGCGGTATCGGAGAGCAGGACCGCGGTGTACACCGCGAGCGGCGGACCCGCCAGCCCGGCGGCCAACCCGGCGGGGGCCTCGACGGCGCGCAACACCGCACGAAGCGGCCCGAGCGGCAGCCGCGCACCGGTCATCCGGTCGACCTCGGCGACCGCCGCGACACCGAGTGCCCCGCTGAACGCCGACAGGATCCAGGAACCGACGCTCATCGGCGACGTCACCTTGAACGTGCGCAACATGTTGTAGAACCGGTCCGGCCGTCCGAGGTCGGCGACGAGCGCGATCCCGCCCAGACCCACGGCACCCAGACCACTGAGGCGGGCGTTGCGGCGCAACGCGTCCCGCCCGGTGAGCTGGGCCCCGGCGGCCAGGACGCCGGAGCCGCCGGCGACACCGCCGAGAAACAGGTAGGCGGCCACCTTCTCGTCCCAGGGTGGTGGCTTGACGACGGGATGCCCGTAATACGAGGTGAATTCGGCATCGGGCACCATCGACATCTCGCGGTTGCCGTCGCCCTGACCGAAACCTCCACCCGGCCTTCGCTTTCCGCCGCGGCCGAAACCCCGGCCGCGCCGCCGGGGCGGCTCCGGCGGACGGAAGGAGTCGAATTCCGACGAGGTCATCGGCCGCCCCGCAGGAACGAGAGTGCGGCGGCGGCCAGCATTCCGGCCGCCGCGATCCCGGCGCGCTTGTACATGGCCGGCAGGTCCGCGGTGCACACCCGCGGGTCCGGCGGCAGTCCGTAGACTTCCGGCTCGTCGAGCAGCAGGAACACCGATCCGGTGCCGCCGACACCGTCGTTCGGGTTGGCGCCGTAGAGCCGCGCCTCGGTCATGCCCTGCTCGTGCAGCGCCCGGACGCGGGCGTGCGCGTCGTCGACGAGGTCGTCGTGGTCGCCGAACTTGATCGACGTGGTCGGGCAGGTCTTCGCGCAAGCCGGTGTCTCGTCGTCGAGCAACCGGTCGTAGCAGAGCGTGCACTTCTGCGCGACACCGCGTTTGGGCACCTCGGGCTGCTCGCCCTTGCGTTCGCCGGAGCGGGTCGTCGGCGCGGCGGTGCCGTCGGCCCGGCGCTCGACGACGCCGAACGGACATCCGGCCACGCACGTCCCGCAGCCGTTGCAGACGTCGTCCTGGATCACGACGGTGCCGAACTCGGTGCGGAACAGCGCGCCCGTCGGACAGACGTCGAGGCACCCGGCGTGCGTGCAGTGCTTGCAGACGTCCGACGACATCAGCCAGCGGAACTCGGGGGTGTCGGGGACTTCGACTCGGCTCGTCGCTTCGCTCCTCGCCGGCTCAGCCGGCAGGGGAGAGGGCCTGGTCGGCAGAGACGAACGATCTTCAGGCGAGGAGCCGGGCATCGCGGGCATCCCGAGTCCGACGAGCGCACGCCCGGACTCGCGGGCCTCGGCGATGCGCTCGGAATTCTGCTCGATGAAGGCGACGTGGCGCCAGGTGCTCGCGCCGAGGGCGACGGTGTTGTCGTACGACATCCCGGTGAGGGCGAGGTCGCCGTCGCGCGGGTTGCCGTTCCATTCCTTGCACGCCACCTCGCAGGCCTTGCAGCCGATACAGATCGAGGTGTCGGTGAAGAACCCCTTGCGCTCCTCGTGGGTGCTCCAGTGCGCGTCGGCGCTGGGATCGGATGGCCCGGACAGCTGTCCCATCTATTCCTCCGCCTTCCCGGTGATGTGCTGGTTGTCGGTCTCGACGGTGACCCCGGCCCGCTCCTGGTAGGCGCGCACCAGGTCGAGCAGTGCCCGGCCTTGCGGGCGGCGCCCGGCGATGACGTCGCACGAGCCCACCTTGGATTCCTGGATCTGCACGTTCGGATCCAGTGTGACCCCGATCAGATCGTTGGCGGCGTCGCCGCTGACGACGGCGTCGGAACCCACGCCCCAGTGATAGGGAAGACCCACCTGATGCACCTGCCGGCCGTTGATGGTCAGCGGCATCATGCGATCGGTCACCAGCACCCGCGCCTCGATCGCAGCGCGCGGCGACACGATCGTCGCCCAGCCCTCGTTGGTGAGGCCCCGCTCTTCGGCGAGTTCGGGTGAGATCTCGCAGAACATCTCCGGCTGCAGTTCCGACAGGTACGGCGTCCATCGGCTCATGCCACCCGCGGTGTGGTGCTCGGTGAGGCGGTACGTCGTGAACACGAACGGGTACACCTCGGAACCGGGGCTCTCGCCGCTGGGTGCGTCGAGATTGTCCGTGCGGGGGAACAGGACTCGCGATGGCGACTGCTGCTGGGGGTACAGCGCGTTGACCACCGGGGATTCCTGCGGTTCGTAGTGCGTCGGCAACGGGCCGTCGACCAGCCCGCGCGGGGCGTAGAGCCAGCCCTTCCCGTCGGCCTGCATGACGAACGGGTCGTCGCCGCAGAGGGCGTCGACGCCGCCGACCGACGGGTCGGGACGAGCGTCGGGAGCCAGGTCGACCGGGAAGTCGGGCACGTCGGGCCCGACCCACCGCCCGGCGTCGGCGTCCCATTCCATGTACCGCTTGCGTTCGCTCCACGGCCGGCCGTCGGGGTCGGCCGATGCGCGGTTGTAGAGGATTCGACGATCCGCCGGCCACACCCAGCCCCACTCGTGCTGGGTGACGCCACCACCGCCCTGCGGGACCCGGCGGGCGGCCAGGTTCGACGGCCCGTCGGTGTCCGCGCCGGTGTAGACCCCGGTGTAGATCCAGCAGCCGCCCGCGGTCGAGCCGTCGCGCTTCATCTGGGTGTAGGACGTGAGGTTCGTGCCGGCGTCTTCGCCGGTCACGTGGTAGCCGTTGATCTCCGACAGCACCGCTTCGGGGTCGGGGTTGCCGTGGTCGTCGAGGGGATAGTCCCATGTGACGTCGAGCAGCGGGCGGTCACGTTCGTCGGTCGACTCGGCGAGGCGTTCGCGGATGCGCCGCCCGAGCTCGAAGAAGAAGTCCATCTCGCTCTGGCACTGACCCGGTGGCTCGACCGCCTGGTGGCGCCACTGCACCATGCGCTGGGTCTGCGTGAACGAGCCGGCCTTCTCCACATGCGTGGCCGCGGGGAGGAAGAACACCTCGGTGGCGATGTCCTCGGTGCGCAGCTCGCCGGACTCGATCTCCGGGCCCTCCTTCCACCAGGTGGCCGTCTCGATCATGTTGAGGTCGCGGACGACGAGCCATTTGAGGTGCGACATCGCCATCCGCGCCTGGCGCCCGTTGGCCGATCCGACCGCCGGGTTCTGGCCGAGGACGAAGTAACCGTCGACCTTGTCGGCGAGCATGTCGACCGTCGTCTGGAAGGTCCCGGCGGGCCCGGTGAGCCGGGGCAGGTAGTCGTAACACCAGTCGTTCTCGGCGGTTGCGGCATCCCCGAACCACGCCTTGAGAAGACTCACCATGTAGTCCTCGGCGTTGGCCCAGAAACCCTTCTCGGCCTTCGACGTGATCGCGTCGATGTAGTCGGCGAAACTGTCATGCTTGCCCGCCGAGGGCATCGGCAGATACCCGGGCAGCAGGTTGAACAGCGTCGGGATGTCGGTGGACCCCTGGATGCTCGCGTGTCCGCGGAGGGCCATGATGCCGCCGCCGGGGCGCCCGACGTTGCCGAGCAGGAGTTGCAGAACCGACGCGGCGCGGATGAACTGCGCGCCGAAGGTGTGCTGGGTCCAGCCGGTCGCGTACCCGAAGCACGTGGTGCGCTCGCGGCCGGAGTTGTCGGTGACGGCCCGGGCCAGATACTCGAAGTCGCGCACCGAGATCCCGCACATGTCGCGCACCATCTCGGGTGTGTAGCGCGAGTAGTGACGCTTGACGATCTGGAACACGCTGCGCGGGTGTTCCAGGGTGTCGTCGCGCAGGGTCGCCCCATGCTCCAGCGGCGGCCCGCCGGAGCCGTGCTCGTGCCCCACCGCGCGGTCCTTCACCCGCGGCCCGTCGTCCGGGTGGCCGGGCGACTCGACCTTGCCGTCCTCGCTGTCGCGGCCACCGTCGTCGGAGTGGGCGGACGGTTCCTCGTAAGCCCAACTGGTGGCGTCGTATTCGCCGGTCTCCGGGTCGAAGCCGGAGAACAGGCCGTCGAGATCCTCGGTGTCGCGGAAGTCCTCGGCGATCAGGGTGGCGGCGTTCGTGTATGCGACAACGTACTCGCGGAAGTACTTCTCGTGCGTGATGGCGTAATTGATGAGCGCACCGAGCAGGACGACGTCAGAGCCGGCCCGGATGGAGATGTGCCGGTCGGCCACCGCAGAGGTACGGGTGAAACGCGGATCGACGTGAATGATCGTCGCGCCCTTGGCCTTCGCCTCCGACACCCACTGGAAACCCACCGGGTGCGCCTCGGCCATGTTGCCGCCCATGAGAACGATGCAATCGGCGTTGGCCATGTCCTGCAGTGATTGCGTGGCGCCGCCGCGTCCGAACGAGGCCCCCAGACCGGGAACCGTGGCGGAGTGTCATATGCGGGCCTGGTTCTCGATCTGGATCGCGCCCGCCGCGGTGAAGAGCTTCTTGATCAGATAGTTCTCTTCGTTGTCGAGGGTGGCACCGCCGAGCGAGGCGACACCGGTGGTCCGCCGGAGCAGCCGGCCCTCGTCGTCGCGGTCCTGCCAGCCACGGCGTCGGGCCTCGAGGAAACGGTCGGCGATCATGTCGATCGCGGTGTCGCGATCCAGGTCCTGCCATTCGGTCGCGTATGGGGCCCGATAGCGGATGGAGGTCTGCCGCATCGGGTTGTTGACCAACTGCTCGCTCGACGCGCCCTTGGGACAGAGGCGCCCGCGGGAGATCGGGGAGTCCGGGTCGCCCTCGATCTGGACCACCCGCTCGTCCTTGACGTACACCTTCTGCCCGCAACCCACCGCGCAGAACGGGCACACGCTCTGGACCACACGGTCCGCGGTGGCGGTGCGCGGTTCGATGCCGCGTGTCTTCGCCGACGTGACCGCCGGTCCGCGTCCGAAGACGTCGCCCGACCGCAACTGGCGGAACACCGGCCATTCGAGGGGGCTGAAGGCTGGCACGGATTCGAGTCTAGACCTGCCGTGGCTCGACGGGCCGGTCTCCGGGGCCGGTGCCACTCGGAACCAGGCGGTCCCGCGCGTTCTTCCATGGCTTGACCCAGGTCATGTCCTCCGGAGCGAGAACCGCTCCACATGCGCTGCACACCTCACCGCGCGTGGTCTCGTTCCCGCACCGGTTGTGGACCATCGACATGTGCGCACCGCCGGGCGGCATCGGTGTGTGACGTTCTCCCCAGATCGCGAGTTGTTGGAGGATCGGCAGCAATTCGGCGGCGGCGTCGGTGCCGGCGTAGCCGTGGCGGACGCGACGCCCGTCGTGATACTCGACCCGGGTCAGCAACCCGGCCCCGACCATCGCCTGCAGCCGGCGGCTGAGTACGGCATCGCTGATCGCGAGGCTCTCCTTCAGGGCGTCGAACCGTCCGCGCCCGTGCAGTACGTCGCGGATGATGAGCAATACCCACGGGTCCCCGAGGACGTCGAGCGAGCGCCGGATCGGACACATCTCGTCGGACCAGTCGGATCGCAGCGGCATCGGACATCCCTTCTCGAGACCAGCAGTCACGGTACCCGTAGTATAACTTTCTTCAAGAAAGTTATTGGGCGACGAAGGGGCCGGTGTGACGACACGATCAGCTCGCCGGGTGCATCCGGCGTGGTGGGTGGCCGGTGTGGCGTTCCTGGCCCTCATGGGTGCGGCGGGTTTCCGGGCGGCACCCGGAGCACTGATGGTGCCGCTCCACCACGAATTCGGGTGGTCGACCAGCGTGATGTCCCTGGCGGTCGGCCTCAACCTGCTGCTGTACGGGCTGACGGCACCCTTCGCCGCGGCGCTCATGGATCGGTTCGGTATCCGGCAGGTCGTGGCGACCGCGTTGGTGCTGGTGGCGGTGGGTGCGGGCGGTAGCACCCTGATGAGCGCCTCGTGGCAACTGCTCGTGTTCTGGGGCCTCCTGATCGGCCTCGGAACGGGCTCGATGGCCCTCGTGTTCGCCGCGACCATCGCCAACCGGTGGTTCGTCCGGCGCCGGGGGCTAGTGATGGGCATCCTGACCGCCGGGTCCGCGACCGGGCAACTCGTCTTCCTGCCGCCCGTGGCGGCACTGGCGGAGAACGTGGGCTGGCGATCGGCCTCTCTGGTCATCGCCGCGGCCGCACTGATCGTCGTTCCGGTCGCCTGGCTGGTGATCCGCGACGAACCCGGCGACCGTGGCGTGCTGCCGTACGGGGCGGAAGCCGACCATGTGCCCGCGCCCGTGCCCGGCGGGGGTGCGACGAGGCGGGCACTCGAGGGACTCGCGTTCGCGTCACGGCACAGGTCCTTCTGGGCGCTGGCGCTCGCGTTCGCGATCTGCGGCGCGACCACCAACGGGCTGATCGGTGTGCACTTCATCCCATCGGCACACGACCACGGGATGCCGGCGACCACCGCGGCCGGACTGCTGGCGGTGGTCGGGGTCTTCGACATCGCGGGCACCGTCGCGTCGGGCTGGCTCACCGACCGGTTCGATCCGCGGGTGTTGCTGGTCGCCTACTACGCCTTCCGTGGCGTCGGACTCCTCATGCTGCCGTGGTTGCTGGCCGACAGTGTGCATCCGAGCATGATCTTGTTCATCGTCGTCTACGGGCTGGACTGGGTGGCCACCGTGCCGCCGACCGCGGTCCTGTGCCGGGAGATCTTCGGCGACAGGGGGACGATCGTGTTCGGCTGGGTGTTCGCGGCGCATCAGATCGGTGCTGCCGCAGCAGCTCTCGGAGCGGGCCTGATCCGTGACGCGTTCGGCGCGTACACCTACGCGTGGTGGGGCGGAGCCGCACTGTGCGTGCTCGCCGCGGTGTTGTCGTTCGTGGTTCGGGGCCGCCGGTCCGGTGCCGTCGGAGTCGCCGGACGAGATTCGGACGGCGACGCGCTCACTGCGCCAGCGCCACGCTGATGTCCCGGGCGGTGGACCGGCCCAGGTCGACGAGGAACGGGATGCGTTCGGGACTCATGAGTTCGGTGGCACCCCGGATGCCGAGGGCGAAGCGCACGTCGGCGCCACCGTCGGCGGGGAAGATCGGGAGTCCGATGGTGCGGTGGCCGGCGGCCAGCTCCTCGTCGTTGAAGCCGTAGCCACGTTCCCGGGTGAGGGCCAGTTCTTTCGCGAGCTCGTCGGCGTTTCGGACGGCACGGTCGGTGCCGTCTCCGTAAGGGAGGCGTTCGAGCTCGTCCTGGCCGGTGTGCGAGAACGCCAGCAGCGCCTTGCCGAGCGCGGAGGCGTGCAGCGGCAGCAACACGCCCTGGAGTGCGTGCCCCTCGGCTTCGCGCCAGCGGCTCGTGCCGAGGAGGACGACTTCGTTGCCGTACCGCATCGCGACCGATGCCGACGCGCCCGTGGTCGCGGCAAGGCGTTCCAGATGTGGTTCGGTGAGGTAGATCCGATGCTGGCGATAGGCGATCTGGCCGTACTGTGCCAACGCCCCGCCGAGGCGGTATCGGCTTGCCTCGGCGGTCTTCTCGAGGAACCCGGCGTCCACCAGAGCGGTGAGCAGACGGTGAGTCGTGCTCAGCGCGAGGCCTTGCGCGCGGGCGACATCGGTGACCCCGAGTTCGTCCCCACCGCGGAAGCAGCCGAGGACGGCCAGCGCCCTCGACACGGTCTGCACACCAGAACCGGCCATCTCTCCGTGCCTCCCGACTAGAAATCGGCCTGATTCAGGGCCTGGCCACTTTCCACTATTCGGAAGATACTCCTCGGCAAGGGGGCCGTCGATATCAGGATCAGCGCGGTTCGAGCGGTGCAGTTCGGAAATCAGAGAGTCCCGAGATCGGGCGAGGAGACGTGTGACCGACGAGAATGGGCCGGGCTGGCTGCGACGGCTCTGGCAGTGGGTACGCCCGTACCGCGGCCGGGTGTCGGTGGCGCTCGTGCTGGCGGTGGTGGGCCAGGGGTTGCTGGCACTGGTGCCGCTGGTCCAGCAGATCATCGTCGACGACGTCCTGCTCGATCCGACGCAGTCCCTCGCGTTCTAGATCGCCGTCCTGTGTTCCATCGGTGTGCTGAGCTTCGCCTCTCACGCACTGCGCCGGTACATCGGCAGCCGGTGCGCGGTCGACGTGCAGCACGATCTGCGCGTCGCGGTTCACCGGCACCTGCATGCGCTCGACGCACGGCGTCGGGCGGAACTCGCTGCGGGCGACGTCATCTCGCGTGGGACGTCGGATCTGAACCTGATCCAGATGTTCATCTCGCAGGTGCCGTTGTTCGTCGCCAACCTGACACTGCTCGCGGTCGGTCTGGTCGTCATGTTCGTCCTGTCGCCGCCGCTGTTCGTGGTCGTGGCGGCGAGCGTTCCGGTCCTGTTCTGGGTCACGCGCCGGCTCCGCCGCGAACTCTACCCCGCCTCGTTCGGCGACCAGGTGCTGCTGGGCCAGGTCGCCGCCGCGGTCGACGAGGAGATCGCCGGGGTCGAACTGATCCGCGCGTTCGGCCAGGAAGATGTGCGACGCAACCGTTTCCGCGACCGCGCGACCCGGCTGTTCGCCTCGCGGTTGCGCAGTGCGCGGATCTCGGCTCGCTGGAGCGCGGCGATGGTCGCGATCCCGGTCTTCACCCAGCTCGGCGTGCTGGTCGTCGGCGGGTGGCTGGCCATGAACGAGCACGTCTCGGTGGGTGTCTTCCTCGCCTTCGCCTCGTACGTGCTGCAGTTCGCGCCTCCGGCAAGGCTGCTCGCGGCCATGGTGACGACGATGCAGCTCGCGCGATCGGGGGCGCGCCGGGTGTTCGCGCTGCTGGACACGGTGCCGGCGATGGACCCCACCGGTCCGGATCTCCCGTCGCCGCGCGGGACGATCGAGGTGGCCGACGTCGACCTCGCGCTCGGCGGCCACCCCGTCCTGCAGGGCGTGACCACATCGATCACTCCCGGTAGCCGGGTTGCGATCATCGGTCCGTCCGGGGCGGGCAAGACGACCCTGGGGTCGCTCATCGCCCGACAGTTCGACCCCGACCGGGGATCGGTGCGCATCGGCGGCACCGACCTCCGCGCCGTGTCGCCCCGGTCGGTTCGGTCGGCGGTGATGATGGTGTTCGACGAGAGTCTGCTGTTCTCCGGCACTCTCCGCGAGAACATCGCGATGGGTTCCCCGGTCGACGACGCCGGAATCGTCGCCGCCGCGCGCGCCGCCGCGGCCGACGAGTTCATCGAGAAGCTGCCCGCGGGATACGACACCGTGGTGGGGCCCGGCGGGATCTCGCTGTCGGGCGGACAGCGTCAGCGGATAGCGCTCGCCCGAGCCTTCGCCGCCGACCCGGCCGTGCTGATCCTCGACGACACGACGTCGGCGCTCGACCCGACGACCGAACGGGCCGTTTTGGCGAGCCTGGAGGGGTTGATGGTCGGCCGGACCACGATCCTGATCGCCCGGCGGCCCGCGACGACCGAACTGGCCGATCAGGTCATCGTCCTCGAGGCGGGTCGTGTCACGCACGACGGTCCGCCGTCGGAGGTGCTGGCCGATCCCCGCGTCGTGTCGCTACTGGCCGGCGGTCCCGGGCGCGGGTCGCTAGGAACGATGGAAACCGCTGTCGCGGATGCGATGTCAGGGGACGACCCGATCCCGAGTCCGGACAGCTGGCCCGAGGTCGACGAGGCGGGCGCCGATCCGGTGGTCCGGGCACGATTGGGCCTCGACGCGGACGAGAGTGGCAAACAGGTACAGCAGGTGGACTCGCACCTGCGCGAGGCACTGCTTTCGCTTCCGCCGCTGACCGAACTGCCCGCGCCGGGCGACGACCGGCCGTTGCCGGCGTCGGCGCGCACGAAGGTCTTCGGCCTGACCGGTTCCCTGCGGCCGTTCTGGTGGCCCGTCGCGCTGTGCGTCGTGCTCGTCATCGTCGACGCGGCGACGACCCTGGCCATCCCGGCGCTCTTCCGGCACGGCATCGACAACGGCGTCGGCGTGGACGCGGCGTCCGTGTTCTGGGCGACCTGCGCACTGGTCCTGGTGATCGCGCTGGTGTCCTGGCTGAACTCGTGGGTGCTGGCGCTGCGCGCTGCGCGTGTCTTCGAGCGGGTGCTCTTCGCGTTGCGGCTCAGGCTGTTCGGGCATCTGCAGCGACTACGGATCGACTACTTCGACGGACGGCAGTCGGGCCGCATCGTCACCCGACTCACCAGCGACGTGGACGCGGTCGGTCAGCTGATGACGCAGGGCATGGTCAACGCGATCGTGAATGTGTGCACGTGCGCTGGCATCCTCGTGGTCCTGGCGCTGCTCGACATCCGGCTGGCCGCCGCGATGCTCGTCACCATCCCGTTGCTCGCGGCGGCGTCGTGGATCTTCGTCCGGGGTTCGAATCGGGCCTACCTGCAGGCGCGTTCGCGTATCGCGACCGTCACTGCGCTCCTCTCCGAACATCTGGGGCGGGTGCGGATCACCCAGGCGCACAACGCCGAGGAGTGGACGACGGGTGCTTTCGACGGGCACTCGCGACGCTACCGAGATGCGCGCCGTCGTTCGATGTTGTACATCTCGGTGTTCTTTCCCTTCCTGAATCTGCTTGCGGTGGTGGCCAAGGCGCTCATCCTGATCGTCGGCGCACAGCTTATGGACGCGGGCTCCCTCGCCACCGGTGTGCTGGTCGCGGCGCTCCTCTACGTCGATCTGTTCTTCACCCCGCTCCAGCAGTTGTCGATCGTGCTCGACCTCTGGATTCAGGCTCGGGTCGGCACCCAGCGGATGCGCGGCTTCCTCGACACCCCCGTCGACACCCCCGTCGACGAGAACGTGCGGCCGGCGACGACCGGTACCGCCGCCGGACCACTCGGCGCGGCAGTCGAATTCGACGGGGTGGTGTTCGGCTACTCGGCAGCGACGCGGACGCGTGGTCGGCCCGCGCTCGACGGGCTCGACCTGGTCATCCCCGACGGTGAGACCGCGGCCGTCGTCGGCACGACCGGGGCGGGCAAGAGCACCGTGATGAAGCTGCTGCTGCGGTTCCACTCGCCCGACCGCGGTGTCGTGCGGGTCGGCGGCGTCGACCTGCGCCACGTGGGCCCGGGGGACCGCGGTCCCCGGATCGCCTACGTGCCACAGGATCCCTATCTGTTCGCCGGCACGGTGGCGTCGAACATCGCGTTCGGCCGGCCCGACGCCGGGCAGGCCGAGATCGAACGGGCGGCGAGGTCGGTCGGCGCTCACGGCAGCATCGCGTCGCTGCCGCTGGGCTATCAGACGCCGGTGGGGCCGGGTCGGGCGACGCTGTCCGCGGGCCAGCAGCAATTGATCTGCCTGGCCCGCGCCGAGCTCGTCGAACCGGATCTGCTGATCCTCGACGAGGCGACCTCGGACATCGATCCGGGAACCGAAACCGAGGTGCTGGCCGCGTTGCAGGCCGTAGCACGCAAGCGCACAACGGTTCTCGTGGCACATCGCCTCACCACCGCCGCTTGGGCGGACCGGGTCGTCGTGATGGCCGACGGTCGGGCCGTCCAGTCCGGACGGCACGCGGATCTGGTGTCGGCGCCCGGGCCCTACCGCGACTTGTGGCAGAGCTACGCGCCGACCGACCCAGCTCTGAGCGGAGTTGTCAAGCTTTCCAACTGATGGAAACGCAGAGGTGTGCGGACTGTCTCCGTCCACCTAACGTCTGCGGTATCCGAATCCTCGTGTTCGTCCGAACACGGCCTCCACCTGTCGAACAGGAGCCCGTCATGCCCGCAACCCCACGATTCCGCCTCGCCGCCGCCGCGGTTGCGGCGGCAGCGCTGTTCACCGTCGCCACCGGGTGCGCGTCGGGTGACTCGGACGGTGGCAGTGCAGGCGGCGAACAGTATGTGCTCAAGGTGACCGACCCAGGCAACGCCGGACCGCTGGCGGTCGGCAAGCGCGACGGGACCTTCGACGAGGCGCTGGCCCCGCTGGGCGCGAAGATCGAATGGGTCAATTCGACACCGGGGTTCTCCTCGAACCTCAAACTGTTCAACACCGGCCAGCTCGATGTGTCCGGTGGTGCCTACAGCCCGGTCGTCGGCGCACTGTCGAAGAACGTCGGCGTCAAGATCATCGCGGTGGCCGACCCGGCCGGCAAGGACCAGAACGGAATCCTCGTCACCAAGGACTCCGGCGTCACCGATGTCGCCGGCCTCGTCGGCAAGCGGGTCGCGGTCAACCCCGCGGGCAAGGGCGAGTACATCACGCTGAAGGCGTTGCAGCAGGCGGGGATTCCGTTCGACAAGGTCGAGCGGGTGCCCCTCCAGCAGGCGGAGGCCGGTTCGGCGTTCTCCACCGGTCAGGTCGATGGGTGGGCATCGTTCAACCAGCCGTATCAGGAGGCAAAGGCCGCCGGGGGTGTCGAGATCGCCACCGAGGAGAGCATCGGCTCGGTCGACAACACCATCGTCGCCTTCCGGACCGAGGTGCTCGAGGAGCGGCCCGACGTCGCCGACGCGTACCTGAAGGCGTTGCAGCAGTTGACCGACAAGCAGCGCGAGAATCCGGCCGACTACGAGAACGTCTTCGAGAAGGCGGGTCCCCGCGCGCTCAGCGGAGACCGGCTCACCCGCGCCCTCGCACTCGGCGCCGACGCGTCGACCCCGCGTTACCCCACGGCGGAAGACGGTGAGGACCTCGAGTCGGTGTCGGCGCTGTTCGTCGAAGCCGGCGTGATCCAGAAGCCGGTCACCGCCGAGGACATCTTCTTCGATCTGCCCGCACAGTTGCAGAAGTACGAGAGCGGACAGAAATGACCTCGTCGACGATCGCCCAGACCGCATCCGGAGGGACGGCGTCGCAACCGGTCTCACCGATCGGTCTGGAGACCCCACGTACGCGCAGACAGCGCGCCCGTCCGGTGTGGCTCTCGCTGCCGCTGCGGTTCCTGGTTCCGGGCGTCATCGTGGCGGTCTGGTGGATCGGCACCGCCACCGGCGCGATCTCGCCGGCGGTCCTCGCCTCGCCCGGGGCCGTGTTCGACGCGTTCGTCGAACTCTACCGCACCGGGCAACTCGTCGACTTCGCGCTGGCGTCGCTGGAGCGTGCCGCACTCGGTGTCGGTCTCGGCGTCGGCGTCGGGCTGATCCTCGGCGTGCTCGCGGGCCTGTACACGCTCGGCGAGGAACTCATCGACTCGACGATGCAGATCAACCGGGCCATCCCGTTCCTCGCGCTGGTGCCTCTGTTCATAGCCTGGTTCGGCATCGACAACACCTTCAAGGTGCTGCTGATCGCCATCGCGACCGTGTCGCCCATGTACGCGTACAGCTACCTCGGGGTCCGCAACGTCGATCGCAAGATGATCGAGGCGGCACAGGGTTTCGGGCTCACCGGGGGACGCCTCATCCTCGGCGTGATCATTCCGGCGGCGCTGCCCGGAATCCTGATGGCACTGCGCATCTGTCTGTCCATCTCGATCACCGGGCTGATCGCCGCCGAGCAGGTCGGCACCCGTGAGGGCATCGGCTACCTGGTGAGTCTGGCGCAGGAGTACAACCGCACCGACTACATGATCCTGTGTGTCGTGCTGTACGCCGTCCTGGGCCTGATCTTCGACCTCGTCGTCCGCATCCTGGAGAAGTACTCTATGCCGTGGCGGGCGGGGGTGACCGTCCGATGAGCCCCGAAGCCCCGTTGCCCCCACTCCTCGAGCGGCAGCCGACGCAGGTCACCGCACGCGAACGCCGTGCGGGCCGGCCGGTCGCGGTCTCGCTGACCGGGGTGACCAAGACCTTCGGTCCGAAGACGGTCCTGCAGTCGGTCGACCTGACCATCCGGCGAGGCGAGTTCGTGGTGCTGCTCGGCCCATCGGGTACCGGGAAGACGACGCTGCTGCGCCTGCTGACCGGCCTCGAAGAGCCCGACTCCGGTGAGATCCTCGTCCCCGCTGCACGCACGACCGTGTATCAGGAGCCGCGACTGGTGCCCTCCAAGCGGACGCTGGCCAACGTGACGATCGGCCAACGAGGCGGCAAGACCACCAAGGACCGCGGACGGGCGGCATTGGCGGAGGTCAACCTCGCGGACAAGGCAGACGCCTGGCCGGCCACCCTGTCCGGCGGTGAGGCGCAACGGGTCGCACTGGCCCGAGCCCTCGTCCGCGAACCGGAACTGCTGTTGCTCGACGAGCCGTTCGCCGCGCTCGACGCCCTGACGCGACTCCAGATGCAGGACCTGGTCGGCGATCTCGTGGCCCGGCACCAACCCGCGGTGCTGCTGGTGACCCACGACGTCGACGAGGCGGTCCGGCTCGCCGACCGCGTGATCATCCTGTCGCACGGCACCTTCGGCGTCGACGAGGACATCGATCTACCACGCCCGCGTGACCGCTCCGACCCCGAATCGCTGCGCTACCGGGCCGAGTTCCTCCGCGAGCTCGGCGTCGGCCGCATACATCCCGACACCACCGAGTTGAGGACGAATCCCTGATGACGACCATCGACAGCGCGACCACCACCCCCGCCCCGACGACCTCCACCGACGCCGACACCGTCTGGTACACCCGATGCCCGGTCCCCACCGCGAGCGGGCTCGCCAACAGCCTGGGCTGGCTCGGTGAGCCGGCATCAGCAGCGGGACTGGGCTTCTCGATCCTCCAGGACGCCGGCCCCGAACTCGCTCCGCGCCACTTCGACCACCAGTTGTCGGGATTGATCCGCGAAGGTGGCAACGTGCCGGCGATCGTCGCCCGCGCGTCGGGTTCACCGACCCGCCTGATCGGACTCACCTGGATCGACGAATCGCAGGCCGTTCTGGTCGGACCCGACTCCGACATCGACGACGCCGCCGGGCTCCGCGGCAAGCGGATCGGGATTCCGGCGTGGGCGGTCGACCAGGCCCGCAGCTTTCCCCGCGCGATGTCATTGCACGGCTTCGCCTCCGCGCTCGCACTCGGCGGACTCTCGTTCGGCGACGTGAACGTGGTCGAGACGGCCGCCAACTGGGAACCACGCGTCCGCACCGCGGAGGCCGACCGGCTGCGGTCGGTGCCGTCCGGATTTCCCGAGCTCCTGGGCGGCGACGTCGACGCCATCTACGTGAAGGGTGCGCGGGCCGCCGAGGCCGCCGCCGAGCACGGCCTGCGCGTCGTCGTCGATCTGGACTCGACGGAGTCGAAGCGGTCGCGGGTCAACAACGGCACGCCGCGGCCGATCACCGTGCACGAGTCCCTGCTGCAGGAACATCCCGAGGTCGTGGTCGGGTTCCTCGCCGCGAGTCTGCGTGCGGCGGACTGGGCGGCGGGGAATCTCGGTACGGTCCGCGAAGTGCTCGCGCGGGAGACGTTCTCGGGACCGGAAGGTGTCGTGGCGGCATACGGGGACGGCTTCCACACGTCCTTGCACCCGTCGCTGTCCGACGAACGGCTGGATCTACTGGGGGTTCAGAAGCGGTTCCTCTACACCTACGGGTTCCTGCCCGCCGACTTCGACATCGAGAGCTGGGTCGATCCCGAGCCCCTGCGCCGTGCGCGCGCCGAGATCGGTGCGGCCAAACCGATTGCCGACATCACCGGGGACGCGTGATGGTTGCTTTCGAATGGGAGGTGCCGACCCGCGGCGACAGTCGGCACGTCGGTTCGGCCCCGCGTCACCGCGGCGGCTGGGCACGATCACCGGGGTCGGCGGTGGCCACCGACCTCCGAACGGACGGCCGCTGGGATCCGTTCGATCCGACCGAGCAGGTCATCACCGCGATCGACACCGCCGGCTACGACACGGTGATCGCGCCGTACGACCCGGCGGGTGAGGAGTCGTGGATCCTCGCCGGTATCGCGTTGCGGCGCACGCGACATGCGCGCGTCGCCGTCGAGTTCCACCCCGGTTTCGGAACGCCGGTCTACGCGGCGAAGGTGTCCGCGACCCTGCAACGGAACTCCGCGGACCGGCTGCAGTGGCAGTTGCGCGTGGAGACCGACGCCGCGGACAACCGAGCGCGCGGCGACCGGCTGACCGATGCCGAGCGCTACCGCCGGGCCGACGAGTTCCTGACTGTGGCGAAAGGCGTGTGGGACGGGGCCGGGTCCCGTCAGGGCGGTTTCGACGGCGGCGAGTTCAATCACGTGGGCGAGTTCTACGAGGTCACCGACGGTGGGCTCGATCGGTCGGTGCACGGTCATCGATTCCCGGCCGTCCGCCTGACCGGGGAGAGCGACGAGGCGCTCGCACTGTCGGCCCGGCACGGCGACATCCACCTGTTCGAGTTGTCCTCGACCGGTGCGGCGCCGGCGATCGCACCGCTCGTCGACCGTGCGTCGGCACTCGGGCGGACGGTGGCGGCCGGCCTGTACCTACCGGTGATCGCCCGGTCGACGAAAGACGAAGCGGTGCAACGCCTGCGTCGTCAATGGCGGGACGCCTACGGCGCCGACGCCGACACCCGGACGGACGATCTCTGGGTCGACGACCTCACCTTCGCCGGGTTCGACCGGATCGGCCACCGGCACCCCATCGGTCTGGTCGGCTCCTATGACGATGTCGCGCAGCGGATCATCGATCTGACCACGCAGGGTTTCGCGCGTTTCGTCCTGTCGGGCATACCGAACATCGAGGAACTCAACCGCAACACCGAGCACCTGCTCTTCCGGGCCGACGAACGCAACCGCGTCCTCGCCTGACCGACGATCCCTGACAGACGAGCGGAGACCCATGACCATCGACTTCTACTGGCGGATAGGGATGGGTGGCGACCACGCCACCCTGCGCACACCCCGACGGCTCAACCGGGGAGACTGGCGCGGCGTCCAGCCGGGCAACCTGACGCCGGCGATCCGTGCGGGAGAACGTGACTCGTACACCTACATCGACCACATGGCGGCCGTGGCCAAGGCGTCGGAGAGCGCCGGCTTCGTCGGCGGTCTGCTCCCGTCGTTCCCCGGGACCGACGATCCGTGGGCGGCCGCTGCGGCGCTCGCCCGGGAGACCAGCACCTACCGGTTCATGGTGGCCTTCCAGCCGGGATTCCTGCATCCGTTACAGGCCGCCCGGATGTCGGCCAGCCTGCAGCGGGCGACCGGGGGACGCCTGGTCTACAACATCATCAGCGGGGGCGGAGGCCCCGCCCAGCTGTGGTGGGGCGACAAGGTCGCGCACGACGACCGTTATCGCCGGACCAGTGAGTTCCTCGATGTCCTCAAGGGGGTGTGGGGAACTGAGCCATTCGACTACGACGGCGACTTCTTCTCCACCGAGGGTGCGGTCCTGCCACCGCAACTCGCCGAGACGCCGTTTCCGGAGATCTACTTCTCCGGGTCGTCCGGTGCCGCGGTCAACGCCGCGGGCAATCATGCCGACTACTACCTGTCCTGGCTCGAACCCTTCGCCGACCTGCGCGCCAAGTTCGACGGGGTGCGCGAGCACGCCGCGCGGCTGGGACGGCGTCCGCGGTTCGCGGTCCGCATCGACATCCTCGCCCGGCACACCGCCGAGGCGGCGTGGGCCGAAATCGCCGAGGGCTGGCAGCACGTCGACCGCGCCGCGGCGAACCGCCAGGCGCAGGGCGACTCCGTCGGAGCCGGCCGGATCAAGGGCTGGGTGCCCGAGAACATCACCGACTACACCGATCTCGAGGTCCAGCCCAATGTGTGGTGCGGCTTCAGCCTCATGCGCGGTGGCCCGGCCTTCGGACTGGTCGGCAGCTACGAGCAGGTCGCCGAACGACTCGACGAACTGATCGATCTCGGCGTCGACGCCTTCATCCTGGCGGGCAACCCTCATCTCGAGGAGGCCTATCGCGTGGGCGAGGAGGTCCTCCCGCTCCTGGGACGATCCCGGCTCGGCCGTTCCGAGACCACCACTGGTTCCGCCCTGGGTGTGGCCTGAGGAACCCCGCGCCCGCCATCGCACCCATCGTCGAAGACAGACAATCCATTTCATCGCAAGGAGAGACATGACCACCGTAGAAACCGGACTCGACCGCGAGGTCGCCGACTTCGTCGCCGAGGTGACCGAACACGCACAGAAGGCATTCGACGTCTTCCGGACCACCGGAACGGTGTCGGCTAACGGGACCGCCAACTTCGTCGAGCGTGTACCCGGTCGTGAGATCGCCGTCGCGCTGAACGACCCCGGCCCCTGGGCCGACGACCTGACCGTCCACCCCGTGGTGGCGACCTTCGACGGTGAGGTCCTGTCTGGTTCTGGGGCAGCGGGTTTCGTCACCTCTTACGCCCCGGTGTTCCGGGCCCACGAGGACATCACGACGGTCGTGCACATCCACACGCCGTGGCTCGGGGCCTGGGCGCAGACCCACCGGACCTTACCGATCCGGTACGCCGCCTCGCAGCGACTCACGCTGTCCCGCGAGATCCCGCCGCACATCAACCGCCACCAGCCGGCGTCGGAGTTCATCCTCGAACGCCTGCAGGAGGATCCGCATCTCGCCGCCATCTTCGAGGCCAACGGCGGGTCCAACGTGATCGGACGACGGGGTCTGCTCGACACCGCGAAGTTCATCGTCCTGCTGGAGGAGGGAGCCCAGTTCCAGGCCATCGCCGAAGGACTCGGCGGCTCGGCCGAATTCCACCCCACCAATCTCGAGGTGCAGTGGAAGCGCAGCGGTCTTCTCCCCGAGGCACGCGAACGCGGCCTCATCCCCGAACTCTGACCACCCACCTCACACACCAGGAGATCGCATGACCATTCGAGTCGGCTACTTCCCGCACAACAACTCCCTCTTCGTGCTCCGGCACCGGGGCATCCTCGAACAGCGCATCGACGCCGAGTGGGTCGACCTGCGGAGCCTGCCCGCGTCGCCGGAGCCGGACCCGACCACGGGCCTGCCCACCCTGCACTCGGACTGGCTGTTCACCGAGGGCGGGTACGACTTCATCGGCACGGGTTTCACGCCGCCGATCACCGGCCTGGCGCAGGGCCGTGACCTCGTGTACGTCGGGGTGTCCGGGCCGCGCACCGAGAACGGGCGGCTCGTGGTGAAGGCCGACTCCGACATCGACTCGGTGGCCGCGCTTAGGGGCAAGCGGGTGGGCATCGCCCATGGTTCGTGGCAGACGACCCTGCTGCTGTTCGCGCTCGACTCGGTCGGATTGACGTGGCGCGACATCGTGCCCGTCAACACGTCGGTCACCGACGGCGCCGACTCGTTCCGCAGCGGTGAGATCGACGCCTGGGTGGGCGCGTACCCGGGCCTCACCGCCGTCGAGCGCGACCTCGAACTCCGGACCCTCATCGACACCGAGGGACTGTTCAGCCACCCGTCGCTGTGGTTCACGCGACGCGACTTCGCCGAACAGCACCCTGCGGAACTGGCCGCGATCGTCGACGCGCTGCGCGAGTCGGATCAGTGGATCGTCGACCATCCCCGCGAGGCCGCCGAGTACTTCGTCCGCGATGTCGTCGACCGCGGCGGGGACGCCAGCCTCGACGCCTGGGAAGCCGCCATCCGTAACCGGCCGTTCGGAATCGGGCCGGTCACGGACGGCTTCCTCGACGAGCAGCAGCGCGCCGCCGACCTCCTGCACGCCAACGGTCTGCTGCCGCGACCGGTCCAGGTGCGGGACGCAGTCCTCCCGTCCGTCGAGGCGGTGGTCACCGCCCCGTGACAGGCGTCAGTGCTGCGCGGCCGTGACATCCGTGCCGCGCGGGACGAGCGCGAAGACGGCCACGGCGACGGCGACGAGCGTGACCCCGCCGACCAGGCTCGTCTGCTGCATGGCGTCGGTGAACGCGGCCGCCGCCCGCTCCGCGAGGCCCGGTGCTCCGGCGGCTTCGGCGAGACCCATGGCGGCGCCGAGGGATTCGCCGGCCGCGTCGGTCACCTCGGCGGGTACGCCGGGGACGGGCTCGGCCGTCAGCGTGGTCCGGTAGAGGATCGACGCCACGCTGCCGAGGATCGCGACACCGAGCACATTGCCCAGGTCGTAGGCGGTCTCTTCCAGCGCGGCGGCGTTGCCCGCCTTGGCATCCGGGGTGCCGGCCATGATCATCGCCGATGCGATGGCCAGTGATCCGATGCCGAATCCGACAAGCACCTGAGCGGTGGCGACGGTGCTGTAGGAGAGCCCGTCGGAACCGAGGAACATCAGCGCCATCCCGACGCCGGCGATGCCGATGCCGCCGGCCACGACGGCTCGGGCGCCGATCATCCGGGAGAGCGGGGCGGCGATCATCGAGGACACGATCGCCGCTCCCGCCACCGGCAACAGCCGCACACCGGCCGCGATCGGGGAGTGGCCCTCGACCAACTGGAGCCACTGGGCCAGCAGCAACAGCGCCGCCGCGAGTCCGAACATCGAGCCGAGCGCGGCGAGAACACCCGCACTGAACGGCCGGCTGCGGAACAACGAGACGTCGAGCAGCGGCTCGGTGCGTCGCATGCAGCGTCGGACGAACAGGGCCAGGATGAGGACCGCGCCGATCAGGGCCACCCAGGCGGCCGGTGCGAGGAGGCTCTCCTCCTTGGCGAACCGCTTGATGGCCCAGACCAGGGCGACCATGCCGGCGATCGACATCAGCGCACCGACGGCGTCCCACCGGCCCGGCTGCGGGTGCTTCGACTCCGGCAGGATCAGCACGGCGGCCACGATGGCGACCGCCATCAGCGGGACGTTGACGAGGAACGCGGCGCGCCACGAGAAGTACTCGAGCAGAACCCCGCCGACGATCGGGCCGACGGCCGCACCGAGGCCCGACACCGCGGCCCAGAGCCCGAGGGCGGTCGCACGCTCGGCGGGGTCGGTGAAGATGCTGCGCAGCAGGGACAACGTGGTCGGCATGATCATCGCGCCGCCGACGCCCAGCAGCACCCGGACCGCGATCACCGCCTCGGGTGACTCGGCCAGCAGGACCAGTGCCGAGGCCCCACCGAACACCGCGAAGCCGGTGACCAGCATCCGTTTTCGGCCCCACCGGTCGGCCAGTGAACTCATGGAGAGCAGCAGGCCGGCCAGGACGAGCGAGTAGGCGTCGATGATCCACAGCTGCTGATCGGCGGTCGGGCGCAGGTCGCCGGCCAGGTCGGGGAGTGCGACGTTGAGGATCGTGAGGTCGACGGTGATGACCAGCAGGCTGGCCGACAACACGGCGGCCGACGCCCATCGGCGCCGGAAGGACAGGCCGTCTGCGCTGGTGGTCTCGGTGGCGGATCGCTGGGTCATCGTCGGCTCCGGTCGTGCTCGGGGGAGGGCAGCCCGGTCAGGGCCGTCAGGGTGGCGGTCAGGTCGTCGAAAGACAGCGGCGTCCCGTAGAGGAGTGCGTGCATGGCCACGCCGTCGGTGTACGCGGCGATCGCGCGAGCGGCCGTCTGCCCGACGTGCGGGATGAGGATTTCGACCAGCCCGTCGGGCCAGCGAACCGCGAGCGGGCGGAGCGCGGGATCGAGGACGGCGGCCGACACGAGCGCGAGGTCGGCGCGGATCAACCGCTCGTCCGACAGATAGTCGTGGAGCGTCTCGGCGAAGACCGCCGCGGCTGGGCCGTGTTCGGCGAGGGTCTCGGCCACCTCGGCCAGGCCGGAGTCGATGTCGTCGGCCAGGCGGGCGAGCGCTGCCTCGCGCAGATCGTCGAGCGTGGCGAAGTACTGCGTCGTCGAACCGAGCGGCACACCGGCACGTTTCGCGACAAGCCGGTGGGTGAGCCCCTCGGAGCCCACCTCGGTGATGAGCGTGGCGGCGGCCTCGACAATGGTGCGTCGCCGTTCCTCGGGATCTCGTCGGCGGCGGGGCGCTGCCTCCGTCATGACTGTCCTCTCAAGCTAATGTACGGATGTACATGTACAAACGTACACTAGCGCTTCGTGGGTTTGCCTGTCGAGTGCTGGCATCATGCGACCATGGCGGTGAACAGGATCGATGCGGTCGAGCTGCCCCGGACGGCGCTCGGCGACTTCTTGTCGTCGTCGGCCTTCGCGGAGATGCTCGACCCGGACGACGAGCGCACGTCCTCCCGCGGTGCGGCGGCCCGGCGCGCCGAGGTCGCCGATGTGGTGCGCGCCGTCGACCGTTTCGCCGGCCGGCGATTCGTCGACCGGGAGCGCGCCGGCGAGGTCGTCTTCGGCGGGATCACCGCCGGGGGGCTCGGGGTCCGTCCTTCGGTGGTCGACGAGGTCCTCGCCCTGCTGCGGCCGGTCGGGGTCCCCGCGCCCGGCGCCCCGAAACCTGTTCCCCACGAAGCGCAAACGGTGCTCGGTAGTTACGTCTATGCACTGGTCGATCCGCGTGACGCCACGGTGTTCCACGTCGACGCCGGCCGCGGGAACCGCGTGTACCGCCATACCGCCGCCGCGCTGGCGGGCGACGCACCCGACCCTGCCGACATCGTCGGCGACGACGATCCGGCCGAGGTCGCGGCCGCCATCTCCGAGCGCATCCGCGACATCGACGCCGACGGGTTCGGCGTCGAACACTGGATTCTGCGGTACGACGTCGGTTCCCTCGATTCAGCTGCAGCGCACGCGCTTTCGCTACGGCGCACGGTAGTCGACGTCGTCGCTCTGGCCGGATCGGCACTTCCGGAGACGCCGGATGCGCAGGGGCCGTGGCGCATCGAGGAGCTGATCCTGCGACATGCGGCGCTGGTGTCGCCGCCGTTGCCCGACGTGTGCGTGCTGGTGAAGGTCGACGAGTCCGCCCGCAGCGACGCCACTGCCGAGGTGATCTACGAATCCGCTCGCAGCGCTTGGCGTGCGGGGCCGCACCGGACCGTCCCCGATCTACCGGTGCTGGTGTTCGCCGACGATCTCGTCCGGGCCGTCCATCGTGTCGACTACTGGGAGTCCTACCGCGACGACGATGGCAATCTCGATCCGAAGCGGTGGGTGTACACCGGGAGACCCGACGCCGAACTCGAGGCCCGATATGTGGGCACCAGCCTGCGTGAGGTCCGCGAACGGCGCGGTGGCAAATGGAATTCGTCGGGATGGCACCCGTACGGACACGTTCCCTGAGCCTGTTCGTTGGAACAAAATCGCCTGTCGTGATCCGACGAGGGACGCGCGGTCTGGTAGTACTCGCGGCATCGTCCATCGACAGAAAGCCGGCGCATGTCCTCGGATCGACGCAGTTCATTCGACCACCGCACCGCCCTGATCACCGGCGCCTCCGCCGGGATCGGCAAGACGTTCGCGGAACAACTCGCCGCGGAAGGGTACGACCTACTGCTGGTCGCCCGTCGGGCCGAACGGCTCGACGAGTTGTCCGAGCGACTACATCGCGAGCACGGCGTTCGCTGTGAGGTGTTTGCCGGGGATCTGTCCGAACCCGGCACGCCGGCCGCGATCATCGAGCGCGCCGATGAACTAGGGCTGGACATCGACGTGCTGATCAACAACGCCGGGATGTCGCTGAGCACCAAGTTCGCCGAGACGCCGTGGGGGGAGGTCGGAGGGCAGCTGCAATTGATGCTGACCTCGCTGACCGAGCTGTCCCACCGCGTGCTCCCGGGGATGAAGAAGCGCCGGTGGGGGCGGATCGTGAACGTCTCGTCCATCACGGCTCTGCTGCCTCCCGCGGAGGGCCTGCTCTACTCCGCGATCAAGTCGTATGTCCTGCTGATGTCCCAGTCCCTGGACATGGAACTGAAACCGCACGGCATCCACGTGACGGCGCTCTGTCCCGGTTTCACCAGGAGTGAGTTCCACGATGCGATGGGTGCGGAGACCCGCGAGACCGCCGATCGCCTGCCCGGCGTGCTGTGGCAGGAGCCCGAGGACGTCGTGCGCGAGGGGTGGAACGCGGTGATGAAGGGCGACGCGGTGTGCGTGACCGGCATGGTGAACAAGCTGGTCACGACGGCCGTGCGTCCCATTCCGCCGGGTATCCAGTACTTCCTCGGCCGGACGCTCAATCCGTTCAAGTAGACGCCGGGCGGCTCACTTCTTGGTGCGCCGACTCCCGCCGTGCCAGTCCTCCTCGACACCCGCCTCGCCGTCGGTCACTCCGAAGGCCCGCAGTTGTGGCTTCTCCCGCAGGCTCCGCTTGAGCTCGGCGAAACCCGGGAAACTCGCCAGGCCGATCACGTGGTCCCACAGGACGACCGCGTCGTCGTCACCGGGTAGACGGCTGATGACGGGCCCGAAGAATGCAACTCCCTCCGGCGGCTCGAAGTGGATGATCGGCGTACCCACGTCGCGACCCGTCAGCGACAGGGCCTCGTCGGTCTCGGCCTGGATCTCCGCGTCGAACTCGGCGTCGTCGAGGGCATTCAGGTGGTGCGCCGGCAACCCGAGCTCGTCCAGGACGGGCCCGAGGAAGTCGGTGGTGCCTCGATGATCAGTGGCGTCGACGGTGTAGGAACCGGTGTGCGCGTCAAAGATTCGTGTACCCAGCGCCTCGTAGAGCGGGCCGATGGCGGCCGGTCCGCGTTCGCGGCGGATGCTCGCCGCCGCGCGCAGGAGGCGGAGTCCGGCGGTGTGCCCGGCCTCGTACTCCGGCGGGAACTGCGCGTCGTAATCGATGTGTGCGTTCAGCAGACGTAGCGAGATGAACCGCCATTCCACCGTGTAGTCCCGCTGGGCCTGTACCTTTCGCACCCATTTGCTCGTCATCCACGCGAACGGACAGACGGGATCGAAGTAGAAGTTGACGTCGGCCATGATCTCGACGGTAGACGGCGGGACAGTCCTAGGTGTCGGCAGAAGCCGCGAACAACCGGTCGCCTAACCGGTACCGCTCGACTGAGTGTCTGGTGAGCCTGTGACGGGCTCGTTGGCGGGGAGGAGGTGCTGCACAGTAGCGAGCGACGGCCGCTCGAGTGGACCGGTGTAGAGCTCGAGTGCCCAAGTCATACACGCCCCGTAATCAGCCGGGGTGGGCGAAGCCGAAGCTGAAGAAGAATGGTTCAGGCGGACCACTGCGAGACCAATCTCATTCGTTCACCTCCGGCAGGACCGGAGCCGGCGCGGATATCGAGGTCAATCGGAGTACGGGTCAGGTGGAACGATTGCGGAGTAGTAGCGGTCTGCGAGAGAAGGAGTGACGGTGGAAGGGTTCTTCGTGCTGCTCACGCCACCGGTCGCCCTCGCGCTCATGTTCTGGGCGTGGACCATCTGGCTATCCTTCAGAGCCGCTGGCCGAAACATCCAACGATCTTCGGCCGCAGTTTCTGCGGTGCTGGCGATCTGCGGGGCAATTGCTTTCCTCGCGTTGACCAGTCTCGACGATTACAACGACTACCCCGGTCACACGTGTTCGGTGCGTGATGGGTTTGTACCCGTCGGCTTTCCCCCTGAGCAGCTACCACCGCCGCCTCCAGACGTGGTGAGCACATTCCATCCCAGCCTCGACTGGTCTCACCGATTCGAGCTCCTTCCCCTCGGCGTGCGCTGCACCTACTGGATTCGAGACGACCCCCGCATCACAATGAGCACCCACAGCCCCTGGCCGTACTCGGTGTGCAGCTACGGAGCGCTCGTCGTTGCCTTCGTCCAGGCCATCCGAGTCGTCAATCCCGACCTGCTCAGACGCGGTGCGCCGCCGCGGCCAGCGCGTGCAGGTGATGGCGGGCAGATGTAGGCGTGCCACAGTTGATGAGTGCGTACCAAGGTGTTGTTTTTCTGGGTGCTCGGTGGAATCATCACCGCCTTCGCCGCCGCGATCGTGCTCATCGGTGCCGCTGGTTGGCTCACTCTTCGCTCGTCGTGGTTCGAGGACAGCCTGTCCAAGGTGTCGGTCACAGAAGACGCCGACGGGGCTGAACGGATCGCCGAAGCCATGGGTGCTCACCTGAACGACAGCGCCATCAACTACGGGGAAGTGACATCGCAGTTGCAAGGCAAACCGAGTGCTTACCTCGTCGTGAAAGCGGACGGTGCGATGTTGCGCGACAGGATCATTCGGCAGTCACGGCTGCACTGTGCGACCACCGATCCGCCGAATATGGCGTCGATGCGCTCACCGTCGAGGCACGGCCCGCCGCCCTCACCGACTCTGATGGCATGTGGCCGGCCGGCTGGCGACTACAACGACCCGGCGTCAGCGGGGGAGTGGGGCGGTCATCTCACCGTCTGGTTCGACCCCCAGGCGGGTGACCGCAGCACTTGGCTCTACATTTCCGCCGCCCCATTCTGATCGAACGGGTGCAGCACGCTTCGCGTAGTTCGTACAGCGCCACTCGAACTAATGACGACCCGCCTGTCAGGGCCGACCGTAATGATGGATGAGTGAATTTCGATGGAATGATCCGTGTGGATGAAGGCGCGCCGCGCGTCGTGCGGATCGAAGACGTGCCGGCTCTTTCCTACCTCGACATCGAAGCGCGACGCGAGTTCTGGGGTCACGTCGGTCTCTTGCCGACTCTCGAGCGGCTTTCGCGAATCTTCGCTGACCTGGACCTGGCCCGCATGACGAACAGTGATGACGACGTTGTGCTCGCTTTCTTGTCCGAGGTCAGCGAACCAGCTGGCGCGCAGACTGCCGACCTGCTGGCTCGCGGCAACGCTGTGCTGCATCCGATGCCGCTGTTCCTGGCGATCAAAGAAGTCATCGAGTGGGCCGATGTGGACGGGGATACCGCGCCCACGAGTGACGAACTCCTGGCGGTCTTTCTGAGCCTGTCGGCTGAAGCCCATGACGCAGCAATGCCCACGGAGGGGGCAGGCCTTGACCAGATGCTCGACGAGATGACGCTGACCCGCCTGACCCAAACAGCACTGCTGCATCCCGAGCCCCTGGAACTCCTGTCGGCGTCGACGGAGGGGATCTGGTATCGAGGCTGGTCAGACAGAACCTCCGACAAGGTCAAGCGTAACCTCGCCGACTCTCCAGCCGCGCAGTGGGCCGAGATCACCGGGGTCGATCTCGACGACCTCCTGTCACTCGGGTGGCTGTTCTACAACCTCTGGAAACACGAAGCACTTACGTGTATCGAGCCTGAGTTCTTCGGTCGCTACGCCGTCGCACCAGAAGCCGTCGACTTCCTGATGAGCCATTGCACGGTGTCAATCGCAGATTTGCGCAACCAGCTGGCGCAGGAACGAGCCCAGAACGCGTCGCTCTGGACTCGCTACAAGCTTCAACAGACCCCGTTTGTGCGTCTCGACGACGGCACACTGCTACCCATCCGATTTCAGTACGTGATCCAACGCATCTTCGGCGACCATCTCTACCTCGAGACCGAACACATGCTGCGCGTGGCCGACTCAAAGAAGGCTGATCACTACGCAGAGGCAATGCGGAACATCTTCGAGGAACGCGTTGGCGAGGTCCTCCAACGGATCTGTGCCTACGACGAATCTGGAGAGACTGTGCTCGTCGAAGAGTCCGAGATGAAGCGAGTCTGGAGAACGAACAAGTCGACACCGCCAAAGATCTGCGATTTCGCGCTCTCTCGTGGGCATGGTTGCATTCTGATAGACGCCAACATGCGTAGCTTGCCCCAACCCTTCGCGGAAGGTGCGGCGACGATCGAATCGCTGCAGCTAGAGATTGAACAACGGTTCACGACAACCAAATTCCGGCAGTTACTCAGCACCGTCGACCTTTTCATGAGCCGAGGCTGGAACAGGTTGCGTACGGCGGTCACCGGTCGCACAAGATTTGTCCCGATCGTGGTTGTTCCCGACGCGGGAATTCCAGGCGACATCGCAGTCGAGAACGCGGTGTATACAAGGGCATTCGTCCTAGTACGCAAGTACAACCAGAACCCGAACGCCACTAAGGTCCATGTCCCGGCAATTCTCACCTGGCGTGACTTGCTCCGACTCGATGGACTTGCAGAGCGCGGCATCGATATTTTTGTCCTACTCAAACGCTGGCGCAATGTTGATCCACAAGGCCGGTACGGCCGCGAGCCGCTCCCGGTGCCGCTGAGTGAGTTTCTCGATCGCCAGCACCTCAACTCTCCTATGAGTCAGCGAGAACACCGGCGAGGATGGGACTTGTTCGAGCATCTGCGTTCGCGCACTGAACAACGCGCGATCGCTGCCATACCGCCGCCCCTTCGCCAGTCAGTGGCAGCAGAACTCGCGCGCCTGCGGCGCGACCAACCGAACTTCGACAACCGACACGAGTTTGTCGAGCGCGACGGCCGTGCCGTCAGAGTCGCCGAAGACCCAACGAACTTGGTAGACGAAGAAGGCCGCTGACAGACAGTCCAGACGGTCGCCTGGCCACTTTTGGGCGGGCGTAGCGTCGGTTATGACAATGGGTAACGCATTCGTCTGTCCCCCATGGTGGTCGTATCACGTGGGGGTTATGACGGGCCCGCCCCAGCGGACCGTGGCGTCCGCGGTGACATCGATGCCGGGATCGTCTCGGACGGCGTCCGAGACGGGGTCGCGGTCTGCGGCGGCCCGAGGGCGCGGCGGTGTCGGTCTCGCGATGAGCGGGGCCACTAGACTCGAGGCGTGACCGGAGCCGACGACTCGACACGTGACCGCGACCGCGACGGTCTCCCGGATCCCGGTCCGACCGGCGACGATGCGACATCCGCCGCGGACGGCCCGGACGAACCCTCCGCAGCGAACGATAGGACCGGTGGGTCGACCCGTCGTCGGGGCGACCGGCTTCCCGTCCGACGCGATGATTCCGGCCGTCCCGGACCCGGGCGCCGGATGGCCGACCTGCTGGCCCGCACCGACTCCCGCGCCGGGGTCGTCAAGGCGGCTCGCGCCGCACGAGATCTGATCCCGCACGACGAGAACCCGATCACCGGGCCGCGTGCATCCGACCGCGTGGCACGCCTCATCAGCGAGTCCCGGCCCGAGAAACCCAGTGCCATACGAGAGCTCGGCCTCGCATCGATCCAGGTGTGGCAGGCGTTGGTGACCACGCGACGGCGTCGATCCGGTCGCACCCCAGTCCCCGCCACCATCTTGTTCACCGATCTCGTCGGATTCTCGACGTGGGCCCTGCATGCCGGAGACGACCAGGTCCTTCAACTCCTGCGCGACGTCAACGGCGTCACCGAGAACATCGTGCGCAGTCGCGGCGGACGTATCGTCAAACATCTCGGCGACGGGACGATGGCCGTGTTCATCGACGGTGTCGAGGCGATCGAGGCCGGTCACGAGGTGATCGTCGCCGTGAGTGCCCTGACGGTCGGGGACTACCGGCCACAGCTGCGAGCCGGTCTTCACACCGGCGAACCGCGGGCGGTCGGCGACGATTTCCTCGGTGTCGATGTGAACGTCGCCGCTCGGGTCGCGGCAGCCGCGGGAGCCGGTGAGCTGTTGGCCAGCGGAGCGACCGTCGAGGCCGCCGGCGCCGATCGGTACGCCACTCGTCGTCGACGATTCCGCGCCAAGGGGGTACCGCGCGACATCGAGGTGTTCGCCGTCGTGCCCCGCTACTCCGACTGACCGATCCTCGACCTGTTTGCTAGCAGCGTGTGTACGCCGAAGAGATCGAGAGGACTACGTGCGGCCGCGCCGAGCTTTACGGGCCGATAGACGCGTTGCCTGTGCCCGCCGACACGCACGATGGGCGCACGACGGGCCGTGACCACCGCACGACTGGTCAACCCCGGCTGCGGCTCCCACCCCTCGAGGATCTTGTCGATCGCACGCACTACTCCACGGGCCGAATGTTGTTGACGCGACGGGCATCTGCGGCCAGTATCTGATCCAGTTCGAATGGCCTCATGAGTCGGCGTGGGCCTCACTCGAGACCCACGCCGACTTCACCTCAGCGCTGCGCGCTCGCGAGAGCCTCGTTGAACGTCGTACTCGGACGCATGACGGCGGCGGTCTTGTCCCAGTCGGGGTAGTAGTAGCCGCCGATGTCGACCTGCTCGCCCTGTACCGCGTTCAGCTCTTCGACGATCTTGTCCTCGTTGGCCGCGAGGGTTTCGGCCAGCGACGAGAAGTGCTTCGCGAGGTCGTCGTCCTCGGTCTGCGCGGCGAGTTCCTGAGCCCAGTAGAGCGCCAGGTAGAACTGGCTGCCGCGGTTGTCGAGTTCGCCGGTCTTGCGCGACGGTCCCTTGTCGTTCTCGAGCAGCTTGCCGGTGGCGGTGTCGAGGGCCTTCGCGAGGAGAACGGCGCGCTTGTCGTCGAACTTCTTGCCCACGTCCTCGAGGCTCACCGCGAGCGCGAGGAACTCGCCGAGCGAGTCCCAGCGGAGGTGGTTCTCCTCGATGAGCTGCTTGACGTGCTTCGGTGCCGAGCCGCCCGCGCCGGTCTCGTAGAGTCCGCCGCCGGCCATCAGTGGGACGATCGACAGCATCTTGGCGCTGGTGCCGAGTTCCAGGATCGGGAACAGGTCGGTCAGGTAGTCGCGCAGGATGTTGCCCGTCGCCGAGATGGTGTCCAGGCCGCGGACGACGCGCTCGAGGGTGTACCGCATGGCGCGGACCTGCGACATGATCTGGATGTCGAGGCCCTCGGTGTCGTGATCCGGCAGGTACTTGTGGACCTTCTTGATCAGCTCGTTCTCATGCGGGCGGTACGGGTCGAGCCAGAAGAGCACCGGCATCCCGGAATCGCGGCACCGGTTCACGGCCAGCTTGATCCAGTCCTGGATGGGCGCGTCCTTGACGATGCACAGACGCCAGATGTCGCCCTCTTCGACGGTCTGGGTGAGCAGCACCTCGCCGGTCTCCAGATCGGTGATGTTGGCGGTGCCGCCCGCGGGAACCTCGAAGGTCTTGTCGTGCGAGCCGTACTCCTCGGCTTTCTGCGCCATCAGGCCGACGTTGGGCACCGTGCCCATCGTCGTGGGATCGAACTGCCCGTTGGTCTTACAGAAGTTGATCATCTCCTGGTAGATGCGGGAGAAGGTCGACTCCGGGTTGACGGCCTTGGTGTCCTTGAGCCGGCCGTCGGCGCCGTACATCTTGCCGCCCGCGCGGATCATTGCCGGCATCGAGGCGTCGACGATGACGTCGCTGGGGGAGTGGAAGTTGGTGATGCCGCGGGCCGAGTCGACCATCGCCAGCTCGGGGCGATGCTCGTGGCACTTGTGCAGGTCGTCGATGATCTCCTCGCGCTGCGCGCTGGGCAGCGACTCGATCTTGCTGTAGAGATCCGACAGCCCGTTGTTGACGTTGACGCCGAGCTCGTCGAAGAGTTCGCCGTGCTTGTCGAAGGCCTCGCGGTAGAAGACCTTGACCGCGTGCCCGAAGACGATGGGGTGCGAGACGCGCATCATGGTGGCCTTGACGTGCAGCGAGAACATCACGCCGGTCTTGTAGGCGTCGTCGATCTGTTCCTCGTAGAACTTGATCAGGGCCTTCTTGCTCATGAACATGCTGTCGATGACGTCACCGTCGGTCAGCGTGACCTCGGGCTTGAGCACGAGGGTCTCGCCGGAGTCGGTGATCAGCTCCATCTTGACCTTGCGGTCGCCGGAGACGGTCATCGACTTCTCGCCGTGGTAGAAGTCGCCTTCGCGCATGTGGGCGACGTGGGTGCGCGAAGCCATCGACCACTCACCCATGCTGTGCGGGTGCTTCTTCGCGTACTCCTTGACCGCCTTCGGTGCTCGACGGTCCGAGTTGCCTTCGCGCAGAACGGGGTTCACGGCGCTACCGAGGCACTTGGTGTACCGGTCGCGAATCGCGCGCTCCTCGTCGGTCTTCGGGTTGCCCGGGAAGTCGGGCAGGTCGTAACCCTTGCCCTGGAGCTCTTTGATGGCGGCGAGCAGCTGGGGGACCGACGCGGAGATGTTGGGGAGCTTGATGATGTTGGTGTCGGACTTCTGGGTCAGCTTGCCGAGCTCGCCCAGGTTGTCGGTGACCTTCTGGTCATCGGGCAGGAGGTCGGAGAACTCGGCGAGGATGCGAGCCGCGACGGAGATGTCGCTGGTCTCGACGGCGATCCCGGCCGCTCCGGCGAACGTGCGCACGACCGGCAGAAACGCGTGAGTGGCGAGCATGGGTGCCTCGTCGGTCAGCGTGTAGATGATGGTCGGCTGTTCGGCACTCATGCGATGTGTTCTCGATTCTGTCTTGGTCGACGCGTTTGTGTGTTCGGCCTTGTGGGTCCGGTTTTACCGATATCACGACGGGGATGGACTCGCGTGACATCCACCCATGATTTTGCCTGTCCGGGCCGGGCGGCGGGAGACGTGGTCGGTGGATTCGCGTCGAACGCCAGGTGGTAACGGCTGTGACCTGGCCTGCGTCCCAAAATTTGTGTGGTCGACGCCACAGTCGGTTGGTCCGGGGTGCCGACATGAGTCGACCCCACTCGGTTGGCGGGTGATCGCCGTCGAGCGGGGTCGGTCGGGACGGTGGGGCTGGGCGCGGGTGGTGTCAGGCGACGCGAACCGGCACGGTCTGCCGGAGTCTGATCAGGCCGTCCCGGATGCGGGACTTGACGGTCGGCAGGGCGACGTCGAGATGCTCGGCGACCTCGCGGTAGGTGAGCCCATGGAAGTAGGCGAGCTCGATCGCCTGGCGCTGCAGCGGGGTGAGGGTTTCCAGGCCGGTGTGGATCAGGCGGGCGATCTCGCGTCGCTCCACCGATTCGCTGACCTCGTCGACCTCGCGACCGGTGTCGGCGATGCCGTAGGCGACGGTCCGGCGGGTCGCCGCCGACTCGGAGCGCACGCGATCGACCGCGCGACGATGCGCGAGAGTGAGAATCCACGACAGTGCGGAGCCGGACGCGGGATCGTAGGCGTCGGCATTGCGCCAGACCGCCAGGAACGTCTCCTGGGTGGCCTCCTCGCTGTAACCCGGATCGCGGAGGACCCGCAGCGTCATGCCGTAGACCCGGTCGCACGTAGCGTCGTAGAACTGCGCGAACGCGTCCATGTCGCCGGTGGCCACCCGGGCGAGGAGAGTGCTCAGTTCGGTGTCTTTCATCACGAAGCTCCTTGCCGCAGATGGATTGTCCCGCTCTCGGGGCTCACGTCGGGCGGCATTGCGCCGAGTGGCCGAGTTGCGATGTGTCCAACGCTAGGCCCCGCGCTGCGAAAAGTGATCATCGCGACACACAACGGGACGCTTTCGCAATACTTGGTAACGAGGAGATAACGGCGGCGCTCGCGCCCTCCGAATCGCCGGTGAGCTGGGATGTCGGTGTCGCGGAGTAGCCTCCTCGCGACGAGAGGGGCGTGCATGCCTGACGACACCATAACGATCGCCGACGGTCGAGCGCGTTGCCTGTGGGCGACGCGTGAGCCGGAGACCACCTACCACGACACGGAGTGGGGATTCCCGATCGCCGGCGACACGGCGCTGTTCGAGCGCGTCTGCCTCGAGGGTTTCCAGTCCGGGCTGAGCTGGCGGACGATTCTGATCAAGCGGGAGAATTTCCGGGCCGCGTTCGCCGGATTCGACATCGAGCGCGTGGCACGCTTTACCGACGCCGACGTCGCCAGGCTGCTCGCCGACGCCGGCATCATCCGACACCGCGGCAAGATCGAGGCATCGATCAACAATGCGCGCCGGGCCGTTGAGCTGATCGACGAGCAGGGGTCGCTGGAGTCCTATCTCTGGAAGTATGCCCCCGCCGGGGACCACGTGCCGGGTTCGATGACGACCTCGCCCGAGTCGCTCGCTCTGTCGAAGGACCTGAAGAAGCGCGGCTGGCGATTCGTCGGTCCGACCACGATGTTCGCCCTCATGCAGGCGACGGGAATGGTCAACGACCACGCCTACGGCTGCGTGATCCGCGAGGACGTGGAAGCGGCGCTGCGCAAGGCGAGCCCGCACAAATTGTAGACAATCCGACAATGTGCCATCATCCCTGCATGACGGCCCAAATCGGCATCGGGATGGTGTGCCCGTTCGACATGGCTCTCGATCGCGAGCTGTGGCGGTGGATGCCGGATTCGGTGTCGCTGTACTTCACCCGCACCGGTTTCATCGACGCGCCCGTGGACGTGGAACTGTGCCGCGACCTGAACAACCACGCCGAGATCGCCGCCGCCGTGCGGGCCGTCTCGTCGGTCGGGCCGCGCGCCTTCGGTTACGCCTGCGCATCCGGCAGCTTCGTTTACGGGATGGCCGGTGCGCTCGAGATCTCGAACTGCATGCTCGCGGCCGGCGCCGACCGGGCGGTGACGACGTCCGAGGCCCTGATCCGCGCCCTCGATGCGCTGAACGTCGGCACGCTCTCGGTCGCCACGCCGTACACGGCGTCCCTCACCGGTCTGCTGTGCGATTTCCTCGCCGAGTCCGGCCGGAGCGTCGTCGCCCAGGCGGGCCTCGGGCGCAACTCCGAGATCTGGACCATTCCGTACCACGTGACCGCGGACCTCATCCGCGCGGCGGACCACCCCGACGCCGACGCGATCTTCGTGTCCTGCACCAATCTGTGGACCTACGACATCCTCGCCGGCCTCGAAGCCGAACTCGGCAAGCCGGTCCTGTCGGCGAACCAGGTCACCGCCTGGGCGACCCTGTGCGACGCCGGGGTTCTCGGTGAGATCAACGGGCCCGCCGGCCCGTCGGACGGCCATGCGCAGACACTGTTTGCCCGTAGCATTGCCGCATGACCTCGAGCGCGGCGACATTCGGCGAAGCAGGCACCGCCAAGTACGTGAATCTGACGACCTACCGCAAGGACGGCACTGCGGTGACCTCGCCGCTGTGGGCGGCGCTCGACGGCGACCAGCTCGTCATGTGGACCGTCGCGGATTCGTGGAAGGTCAAGCGTCTGCGACGCGATCCGCGCGTCGTCGTGCAGGCCTGTGACGTCCGGGGCCACAAGACTTTCGGCGCACCCGTCAGCGGTACCGCCGAGGTGCTCGACGCCGCGGACAGCGGTCGCGTCAAGAAGGCCATCACCGACAAGTACGGACTCCTCGGCAAGATCACCATGCTCGGCAGCAAGCTCCGCCGGGGCGATCACGGCAGCGTGGGGATCGTCATCACGCCTACGGCGTAAAGGTCAGAAGCGCGCGGATGTCAACGCGGCGTCAACAATGACGCGAACCGCGTATGGAATGCGTTAAGAGCTCTTTCGCGGCCCGTCGGGCTGCGTGATCCTTCGACGTGGCCACCGAGTGGTGGACGTCGATGTGATCGGAGAGTGACTGCGTGGCGGATCTCGTGTACGTGCTGCCGGCCCTCGCAGGGTTCGCCCTGTGTGTGCTGGCGGTGCGGGCCCTCGATGTGCGGACCAGATCGTGACCGCGGACGGGGTGACCAACGTCGTGCTGCTGGCTCTCGCCGCCGCGACCGTGGTGTTCCTGCTCGTCGCGCTGGTGTTCCCGGAGAGGTTCTGACGGCGTGAACACAACTGTTGCGGGACTGCTGCAGGTGGCCGCGCTGGTCGTCATCCTTGCCGTTGCCTACGTCCCCCTGGGCGATCACATGGCACGCGTCTACACCGGTGAGAAGGACCTTCTCGTCGAGCGCGTCCTCTACCGGATGGCGCGGGTGGACCCCCGCCGCCAGCAGACCTGGGTGGGTTACGCCCTTGCAGTGCTGGCCTTTTCGCTGATCTCGTTCCTCGTCGTCTACCTGCTGCAGCGTCTGCAGGGGGTGTTGCCGTGGTCCGACGGAAAATCCGGTGTGGCCCCGTCGATGGCGTTCAACACCGCGATCTCCTTCGTCAGCAACACCAACTGGCAGTCCTTCTCGCCCGAAGTGGTGATGAGCAACCTGACACAGATGCTCGGCCTCGCCGTCCAGAACTTCGTTTCGGCAGCGGTGGGACTGGCGGTTGCGATCGCGGTCATCCGCGGGATCGTGAGCCGCCGCGGAACCGGCGAGATCGGGAACTTCTGGGTGGACCTGGTGCGCGGATCGGTCCGAATCCTGTTGCCGCTCAGCCTCGTCCTCGCGACACTGCTGATCACCCAGGGGCTGGTGCAGTCCTGGCACACCGGGTTCGGTTGGACCACTCTCGACGGTGCCGACGCGCGGAGCATGCTCGGCCCGTTCGCCTCGCAGGAGGCCATCAAGGAACTCGGCACCAACGGCGGCGGGACACTGTCGGCGAACTCGGCACACCCGTTCTCCAACCCGACGCCTTTGTCGAACCTGCTGGAGATGGCCGCACTCCTGTTGATCCCGGTCTGCCTGACGCGCACCTACGGAAGGATGGTCGGCGACCGCCGGCAGGGACTGACGCTGCTCGGCGTGATGGCCGCGATCTGGTCGCTGATGCTCACGCTCGTGTGGATCTTCGAGAGCCGCACCCCCGGAAGCGCTTCCGCGGCCGCCGGGGGGATGATGGAAGGCAAGGAAGTCCGGTTCGGCATCCCCGGATCGGCGCTGTTCGCGGTGTCGACGACCGGCACGTCGACCGGCGCGGTGAACTCCGCGCACGACAGTTTCTCGGCGGTCGGCGGCGGCGCCGTCCTGTGGAACATGCTGCTCGGTGAGGTCGCACCCGGCGGTGTGGGATCGGGTCTGTACGGCATCCTCGTGATGGCGATGATCACCGTCTTCATCGGTGGTCTGCTCGTCGGGCGCTCGCCCACCTTCCTCGGTAAACGCATGGGACAGCACGAGATCACCATGGCCGCGCTGTACGTGCTGGTGATGCCGGCGCTCGTGCTGATCGGCACCGGGATCTCCATGATCCTGGGATCGACGACGCAGGCGCAGGGCAACAGCGGAGAGCCGGGCACTCCGGGCTCGATCCACGGGTTCACCGAAGTCCTGTACGCATACGCATCGGCGGCGAACAACAACGGCAGTGCGTTCGGCGGACTCACGGTGACCGGTGACTGGTTCCAGACCTCGCTCGGCATGGCCATGCTCCTGGGCCGTTTCCTGCCCATCGTGCTGGTGCTCGCGCTGGCCGGGCTGCTCGCCCGGCAGACGCCGCGCGGCGGTGACGCCCTGTCCGGGGACCCCGCGCGACCGTCGGCCGCCACCGGGGACCGAGTCGGCGGCGCGTCGACCGCGGTTCTCACCGTCCCTGCCGACACCGCCACCGATGACGTTGCGGCGGAGACGCGTTCGACCCTGCCCACCTCCGGACTCCTGTTCGGATTCCTTCTGACCGCGACCATCGTGCTCGTCGCCGGTCTCACCTTCTTCCCGGCCATGGCGCTGGGACCGATTGCCGAGGCACTGCTGTGACCACACAACTCGTCACCACCGACGATCCTGACAAGACGGGCGTCGTGGATCCCACCGACCCCGAGCCGACGCTGGTGTCGCGCGGCGCCTTCGACGTGCGTTCGCTGGTGACGTCGATGCCGCTGGCACTGCGGAAGCTCAGCCCGCGCGATCAGGCCCGGAACCCGGTGATGTTCGTCGTGTTCCTCGGAGCCGTCGTCACCACCCTGCTCGCGATGCTGCGGCCATCCTGGTTCAGCTGGACCGTCGTCGCCTGGCTGTGGTTCACCGTGCTGTTCGCCAACCTCGCCGAAGCCGTCGCCGAGGGACGTGGCCGGGCGCAGGCCGACAGTCTTCGAAAGGTGAAGCGGGACACGATCGCCCGCCGTCTGCGCGACAGCGACGACCGCACGGGCGCCGGTGCCACCGACGAGGTGGCCGGCAGCGAACTGCGGATCGGGGACCTCGTCGTGGTCGAGACCGGCGAGATCATCGCCGGTGACGGCGACGTCGTCGACGGGATCGCCACCGTGGACGAGTCGGCGATCACCGGAGAGTCGGCGCCGGTCGTCCGCGAATCCGGCGGCGACCGCTCGGCGGTCACCGGTGGCACCGTGGTGCTCTCCGACCGCATCGTCGTCCGGATCACCACGGCGCCGGGGGAGACCTTCGTCGACCGGATGATCGCGCTCGTCGAAGGCGCCGCGCGGACGAAGACTCCCAACGAGATCGCGCTCGACATCCTGCTGACGAGCCTGACGGTGATCTTCCTCCTCGCGGTCGTCGCCGTCGCACCGATGCAGGAGTACGCCGGGCAGTCACCCGACCCGGTGAAACTGATCGCGCTGCTGGTGTGCCTCATACCGACGACCATCGGCGCCCTGCTCAGCTCGATCGGCATCGCCGGCATGGATCGACTGGTGCAGCGCAACGTCCTGGCCATGTCGGGGCGCGCGGTCGAGGCGGCCGGCGACATCGACACCCTGCTGATGGACAAGACCGGGACGATCACCTACGGCAATCGTCGTGCCACCGACCTGGCCCCGGCACCGGGAGTGTCCGTTGGGGAACTGGCACGGATCGCCCACCGGTGCAGCCTTGCCGACGACACTCCCGAGGGACGAAGCATCGTCGACCTCTGCCGGACCGCGTACGGGGTGGCCGCCGACGCGGAGACGGGCCCAGACCGTCCGGTCAGCGACACGATCATCCCGTTCACCGCGCAGACCCGGATGAGCGGCGTGGACTCCCGGGCCGATGGTGTGACAAGCGGCGGTACCACGGTCGAATACCGCAAGGGCGCCGCCGATGCGGTCACCCGGTGGGTCACGGCCGGGAATGGCGTTGTCGACGACACGGTCGCCGCCGACGTGGAACGGATCTCGTCGGCGGGTGGCACACCCCTCGTGGTCGGCGTGCGCGCCGACGGGGAAGAGGCGCGGGTCATGGGCGTGATCGCGCTGTCCGATGTGGTGAAGCCCGGCATGACAGCGCGGTTCGCGCAGCTCCGCGCGATGGGCATCCGCACCGTGATGGTCACCGGCGACAACCCACTCACCGCCCGGGCCATCGCGACCGAGGCCGGCGTCGACGACTTCCTCGCCGAGGCCACACCCGAGCAGAAGCTGGATCTCATCCGCTCCGAGCAGGCCGCCGGGCGCCTCGTCGCGATGACCGGCGACGGCACCAACGACGCACCCGCTCTGGCGCAGGCCGACGTGGGGCTCGCGATGAACACCGGGACCTCGGCGGCCAAGGAAGCCGGCAACATGGTGGATCTCGACTCCGACCCGACGAAACTCATCGAGGTCGTCGGCATCGGCAAGCAGTTGCTGATCACCCGAGGTGCCCTGACGACGTTCTCGCTCGCCAACGACCTCGCGAAGTACTTCGCGATCCTGCCTGCGATGTTCACCGCCGTCTATCCGCAACTCGACGCCCTGAACATCATGGGCCTGCATTCGGCGCAGTCGGCGATCGTGTCCGCGGTGATCTTCAACGCACTGATCATCGTGGCGCTCATCCCGCTGTCGTTGCGCGGCGTGCGCTACCGGCCAGACTCGGCGTCGAAGTTGTTGGGCCGCAACCTACTCGTCTACGGAATCGGTGGGGTGGTCACGCCGTTCATCGGTATCTGGCTGATCGATCTCCTCGTTCGTCTTCTTCCGGGAATGGGATGACGTCATGAACACAGTCTGGTCCGGCTTCGTCCGGCAATGCGTCGCCGCCGCGGGCATGATCCTCGGTCTCACGATCATCCTCGGTCTCGTCTATCCCGCTGCCGTGTGGGCGATCTCGCGCGTGAACACCGACGGGGCGGAGGGCTCGCGGGTGTTCGATACCGCGGGATGTGCGGTCGGCTCGACGCTGATCGGTGTCGACCCGCAGGTCGAAGCGGGTGCGCCCGATCCGTATCTGCATGCTCGGGTCGTGGGCGCCCCGGGTGAGCCGATGGCGACCGGGGACCCGGCAGCGTCCGCGGCGACCAATCAGGGGCCCAACAGCGAGGTCCTGCTGACCAACGTCACCGCGCGTCGCGCGCTGATCGCCGAACGGGAGGGAGTGACACCCGCGCAGGTGCCCGCCGACGCGGTGACCGGGTCGGGGTCGGGACTCGACCCGCACATCAGTCCCGCCTATGCCGGGCTACAGGTCGCCCGGCTCGCGCGCGAGAACCGTCGGTCACCCGCGGAGATCGAGGCGGTCATCGACGCGCACACCGAGGGCAGACAGTTCGGATTCCTCGGTGAGCCCCGCGTGAACGTCCTCGAGGTGAACCTCGCGTTGGGGCACGCGCCGCCCGGCTGTCGCGCCCCGTGAGCGCGGTTAGACTCGGCCGATGACGTCAGCGGCGACCGGGCACCACGATGGTCGCGGCAAGCTGCGGGTGTTCCTCGGTTGTGCGCCCGGCGTCGGCAAGACCTACGAGATGCTCGCGCAGGCCAGAACCCTTGTCGACGAGGGTGTGGACGTCGTGATCGGGGTCGTCGAATCCCACGGTCGGGTCGCGACTGCCTCTCTCGCGGAAGGTGTGGAAGTCGTCCCGCGCACCAGGCGCCCCTACCGCGGGACACCGTTGGAGGACATGGATCTCGAGGCGGTGCTGGCTCGCCGGCCGCAGGTGGTGCTGGTCGACGAGCTCGCCCACACGAATGTCCCCGGGCTCCGAAACCGGAAGCGGTGGGAGGACATCGAAGAGTTGCTCGCCGCGGGGATCGACGTCTACTCGACGATCAACATCCAGCATCTGGAGAGTCTGAACGACGTCGTCGCCCAGATCACCGGAGTGGTGCAACGGGAGACCGTGCCCGACGACATCGTGCGCGGTGCCGACGAGATCGAACTCGTCGACATCGATCCGCAAGCGTTGCGCCAGCGCCTGTCCACGGGCAAGGTCTATCCGAACGGGCGGGTCGACGGTGCCCTGGCCAACTACTTCCGGCAGGGCAACCTCACCGCGCTGCGCGAGCTCGCGCTGTTGTGGCTCGCCGACCAGGTCGACGACAAGCTTGCGGATTATCGTGCGGCGCACTCCATCACCGAGACCTGGGAAGCGCGTGAACGGGTCGTGGTGGCCGTCACCGGTGGCGCCGAATCGCCGACCCTGCTCCGCCGCGCGAGCCGGATCGCATCGCGGTCGAGCGCCGAACTGCTGGCCGTCCATGTGGTCCGGGGCGACGGGCTGACCGGTGCGGGCGTGGACCTCGCCGCGCTCAAGAAACTCGCGACGGGATTCGGGGCGCGAATCCACACCGTCGTCGGCGACGACATCCCGGACACGCTGCTGGACTTCGCACGTGGCGTCAACGCCACCCAGCTCGTACTCGGCACCTCGCGCCGACCGCGATGGCAGCGGATCTTCGACGAAGGCGTCGGCGCCGCCGTGGTGAGCGAGAGCGGCCGCATCGACGTGCACATGGTGACCCACGACGAGACGACCCGGCGGTCCCGACTAGACATTCGGGACACCCGCTTCCATCGGCCGTTGAGCTGGGTCTTCGCGGTGCTGGTTCCGGCCGTCGTGACCGGGGTGCTCCAGCTGCTCGACCCGTGGCTCGGTTTCGCCAGCCAATCGGCGCTGTACTTCGTTGCGGTGCTGGCGGTGTCGATGCTCGGTGGCATCCTGCCGGCCGCGTTGTCGGCGGTCATCTCCGGCCTGCTGCTGAACTACTTCTTCACCGATCCCAGGTTCACGTTCACGATCAGCCAGCCCGACAATCTGATCACCATCCTGGTCATGCTGTTGATCGCGATCGCGGTTGCCGCGCTGGTGGATTCGGCGACCGTTCGACGTGCACAGGCGCAGGACGCCGCCCGCGAGGCCGAACTGCTCGCGCTGTTCTCCAGCGTCGTGCTCGGCGGCGCCGACGTCCCGGTGCTGCTGGATCGGTTCCGGGAGACCTACGATCAGTCGGCCGTGTCGGTGGTGCGGCGGACCTCGCGGGTCGGCCGGACGGTCGAGGCCGCGGTGGGCGACTCACCGCCGACGACGCCAGAGGACGCCGATACCGTCTGCGTCGTGCCGGGTGACGAGTTCGAACTGCTCCTGCGCGGGCCGAAGCTCGGGGCGCGGGATCGTCGCGTCCTGTCGGCCGTGGCCGGGCAGGCGGCGGGCGCCGTGCAGCGTCGCGCCCTCGAAGCCGAGGCGGCGACGGCCGACGCGCTCGCGCGCACCGACGAGCTACGGCGGGCCCTGCTGTCGGCGGTCGGACACGACCTGCGGACGCCGTTGGCCGCGGCGAAGGCGGCGGTGTCGAGCCTGCGCAGTGACGACGTCACCTTCAGCGACGAGGACACCGCGGAACTGCTGGCGACCGTCGACGAGTCGGTCGATCACCTCACCTCGCTGGTGGGGAACCTGCTGGACTCCTCGCGGCTCGCGGCAGGGGCGGTCCGGCCGCAGCGGCAGCGGACCTTCCTCCCCGAGGTCGTGCATCGCGCCGCGGTGACGGCGGGTCGACCCGACCGGCAACCGGGCCCGGTCTTCGATCTCGAACATGCCTGGGCGTATACCGATTTCGGACTGCTGGAGCGTGCGCTGGCGAACCTCATCGACAACGCGCGCCGACACGGCGGCGGGGAGGTCGAGATCACCGCCCGGTTGACCCCCGCCGACCCGCCGCGATGCGTGATCCGGGTCGTTGACCACGGAACCGGTCTCCCGATGGTGGATCGAGACCAGATCTTCGTACCCTTCCATCAGAATGGCGACACCAGCGGCGCGTCGTCGGGGGTGGGCCTGGGGCTGTCGGTGGCGCGGGGATTCGTCACGGCAATCGGGGGCGTGCTGAGCGTCGAGGACACGCCGGGCGGTGGCGCCACCATGGTCGTCGACCTGCCCGCGACCGACGAGGATACGCACGCCGAGACCGAAGGGCCGACTCGATGAGCGCCGAGAAGACGCGGGTCCTGGTCGTCGACGACGAACCGCAGTTGTTGCGAGCCTTACGGATCAACCTCAACGCGCGGGGCTTCGCGGTGACGACCGCGGCCACCGGGGCCGCGGCGCTGACGGCGGCCGCGCGGGAGAACCCGCACGTCGTGGTGCTCGATCTCGGCCTGCCCGACATCGACGGTCTGACGGTTCTCGAGGGACTGCGCGGATGGACGACGGTGCCCGTCATCGTCCTGTCGGCGCGCACCGACGCTGCCGACAAGGTCGTCGCGCTGGACTCGGGGGCCGACGACTACGTCACCAAACCCTTTGGCATGGAGGAGTTCCTGGCCCGGCTGCGAGCTGCGCTACGGCGCGGAGCCGTGTCGAACGCGACGTCGGAAGCACCGGTCGTGGACGCGGGTGCCTTCGTCGTGGATCTGGCCGCCAAACAGGTGGCGCGCGGGGAGGTTCCGGTCCACCTGACGCCGACCGAGTGGGGCATCCTGGAGATGCTGGTGCGTCACGAGGGAAAACTGGTGTCGCAGAGTGACATCCTGACCACGGTGTGGGGCCCGGGGTACCTGGGGCAGAGCAACTACCTGCGCGTCTACCTGGCGAGTCTTCGACGCAAACTCGAGGAGGACCCGGCGCACCCGCAGCACCTCCTGACCGAGGCCGGAATGGGCTACCGGTTCGTCCGCGGCGCACCGTGATCACGGCGTCGGAGATCCCGGTCGGTCTGTCGGAGCAGGCCGCGCTCGGTCCGCTGTGGGTGGACTGGCTGTCGCGTCTACCGGGCGCAGTCTCGGCGCTCCTGGACGAGTGGGGATTGCGTCGTGACGGCGACGAGTTGTGGCACGGGTTCGAGTCACTCGTCGTTCCCGTGCTCGACCGGCAGGGTGCGCGGGCGGTCCTCAAGGTGGCGTTCGACGGTGACGACGAAGGCGCGCAAGAGGCACTGGGACTGCAACATTGGCACGGTCGCGGAGCGGTACGCATGTTGCGCGCCGATCCGCGTCGTCGCGCGACCCTCCTCGAACGACTGACGCGGCGCGATCTGACCACCGTCGACGATGACGAAGCATGCCTGGTGGTCGCTGGTCTCTACGGCCGGTTGCACGTCCCCGCGCCGGGGCGTCTGGCGGTCCTCACCACCCACCTCGAGCGCTGGCTCGACAGCCTGGCCGGCATCCCGCGGGACGCGCCGGTACCGCGACGGTTCGTCGAGCAGGCGCTGTCCGTCGGCCGGGACTTCCTGGCCGACACGGCCACGGTGGGTGTCATCGTGCACGGCGACCTGCACCACGAGAACGTCCTCGCCGATGCCGACGGCCGATGGGTCGCCATCGACCCCAGCCCGATGTCGGGGGATGCGCACTACGAACTCGCCCCCATGCTGTGGAATCGCCTCGGCCCGCGCGTATCCGACGTTCGGTACGACATCCGCCGCCGCTTCTACACCATCACCGATGCGGCGGACCTCGATCCGGACCGGGCCCGCGACTGGGTCATCGTCCGGATGATCCTCAACGCGCACTGGGCGATCGAGGACGCCGACCGCGCGTCGCGCCCGCTCCGACCGGCCGACCGGGAGTGGATCACCACCTGCATCACCGTCGCGAAAGCGGTGATCGACTGATCCGTCGACCGTGCGCCGATTCTCGTTGACAGCGCGTCGAGGTCGAGGAGCCCTCCCTCCGCTGGTTGAGCCAGCACGTCTCGCTGGTTGAGCCGGCACCCCCCTCCGCTGGTTGAGGCGGCACCCCCCTCCGCTGGTTGAGGCGGCACCCCGCTCCGCTGGTTGAGGCGGCACCCCGCTCCGCTGGTTGAGGCGGCACCCCCCTCCGCTGGTTGAGCCGGCCCCCTCCGCTGGTTGAGCCGGCACCCCCTCCGCTGGTTGAGCCGGCAACGAGCCGCTAGGCGAGTCGCCGTGTCGAAACCACCTGGTGACCCGAGAAACTCAACTGCCGACAATCAGGCCGGCGTCATTCCGGACTGTCTCTGGATTTCGGCCTGCCGGCGTGACACGCCAGCTTGTCGGGCTACGCCTCCGCGACGACATCAACTCGACGTACGCATTTGCGGCGCTTTCGGGTTGGTCGAACAAGGGCCGAGGTCTTTACGGGTTTGTCTGGTTACCAGGTGGTTTCGACTCGGCGCCTCGCTCCGCTCGGGGCCGGCTCAACCAGCGAGCGGGGACACCCCTCAACCAGCGGGTAGGGGCATCCCTCAACCAAGGGGTAGGGGACACACTCTGACGAGACCGGTGAGTGGTTTCGGCACGGCGCCTCGCTCCGCTCGGGGCCGGCTCAACCAGCGGGTAGGGACACCCTCAACCAGCGGGTGGGGACACCCCTCAACCAGTGGGTGGGCCGGGCGGAGAGGTGAACAAGCTCCCGAGTCGGGGAACGTCGACCGTGAGCCCGGTGAGTCGGAGTCCCTCCCACGCGGTGACCTGATTCGCGGTCAGCACGGGTTTGCCGAACTTGGCTTCGAGGTCGACGACCCACATCGCGGTGTGTAACGCGGTGTCGGGGACCAGGATTGCCTGTGCCGATGTGGAATCGGCGGCCGACAGCATCTCGAACAATCCGTCGCCGTCGAACATCCCGGCCTCGGTCGCCGTCCCGATGTCGTTGGCGCGCAGGGCCACCACCTCGACACCCGCGTCGGCGAGAAACCCGGTGAAGCGACTCGCCAGTGGTTCCGGATAGGTGGCGGCGATCGCGACCTGTGACAGACCGAGATGCCGGCAGGCCGCGGCGAAGGCCAGTGACGTCGACGACGCCGGACGGCCGGACTTTCCGGCGACATCGGCGGCCTGGCGTCGGGCACCGTCGAAACCGTAGACGAAGCTGCCCGAGGTGCACGCCCACATCAGCGCCGATGGGTGGTGGGCCTGCGCTCGCCGCACGCCGTCGAAGAGGCGGTCCTGCTCGCCGACCGCAGTCATGGCCTGGACGGTGTGGTCGTCGGAGTCCACCTCGGTGATCACGACCGGCAATCGGACCTCGGAGTGGGGCTCGACAGCGCCGATCGCGGCCTCGATCAGTGCGAAGTCGTCCTCGGCCGCGTGGCCGGGGTAGAGCATCGCGACGGTGGTTGTCACGCCCACACCTCCAAGGTAGATTGTCAACAATCTACCAATCTTTCGAGGGGGCGCATGACGGACGCCACGCGGTGGCTCAGCGCCACGGAACTGGCCGAGGCCTACCGTACCGGCGAGCTGACGCCGGATTCGGTGGCGGCGGAACTGCTCGACGCCATCGATGACGTCGATCCGTCCATCAATGCGTTCTGCCTCATCGACCGCGAACGCACGTGCGCCGAGGCCCGGGAGTCCACTGAGCGATTCGCCGCCGGGACACCCCGTGGCCCGCTCGACGGCGTTCCGGTCTCGATCAAGGACCTGTTGCTGACCGCCGGATGGCCGACGTTGCGCGGCTCGCTGATGATCGAGCCCGATCAGATGGTGTGGGACATCGACGCTCCCGCGGTGGCACGTCTGCGTGAGGCTGGTGCGGTCCTGCTCGGAAAGGTCACCACACCGGAATTCGGATGGAAAGGCGTCACCGACAGTCCGCGCACGGGCGTCACCCGCAATCCGTGGGACACCTCGCGTACGTCGGGCGGGTCGAGCGGAGGCAGTGCCGCGGCGCTCGCGGCCGGCTTGGGTCCGCTGTCGGTCGGCACCGATGGTGGCGGTTCCATCCGGATACCGGCCGCCTACTGCGGCGTCGTCGGGTTCAAGCCGACACTCGGCCGGGTGCCCATGTATCCGCCGAGCCCGTTCGCGCCGGTGGCCCACGTCGGTCCGATGACGCGGACGGTGTCGGATTGCGCTGCGCTGCTGGATGTCCTGAGCGGGTTCGATCCCCGTGACTGGTCCGCACTGCCGTCGCCGACAACCAGTGCGGTCACCGCGGTCGCCGACGTTCGCGACCTCGCCGATCTGCGTGTCGGCTACAGCGCCGATCTCGGCTTCGGCACCAACGACCCAGGCGTACAGGCCAACACCGACCGGGTGGCGTCGGTACTGGAACAGCTCGGGGCGACCGTGGAGAAGGTCGATCTCGGATGGGAGGACCCGGCCTGGGCCTACCACGTCATCTGGTTCGCGGGTGCCGACGTCGTCGTCCGCGGGCTCGGACCGCACGCGGCCGAACACGTGGACCCGCTGCTGATCGACGCGGTGGAACGGCATTCCGGTTTCACTGCGACCGATTTCGTCAGCGCAACCGCGCTACGGATGGAGATGGGTACCCAGATGAGCCTGCTCCATGAGGAATTCGACGTCCTGCTGACGCCGTCGATGCCGACGGTGGCATTCGAGGCCGGTCGTATCGTCCCGGACGGGGCGGGGTCGCCCGACTGGACATCCTGGACTCCCTACAGCTACCCGTTCAATCTCACCGGTCAGCCGGCGATCACCGTGCCGAGTGGATTCGCCGATGGTCTGCCGACCGGCGCGCAGTTCGTCGGTGCTCGGCATCACGACGCGACGGTGTTGCGCGTCGCGGCAGCGTACGAGGCGGCCGCCGGCTTCACGATGTTGGGAGACCGCGCGTGACCGACGAACAGCGAACCGGCCCCGCGGCCCGACATGACCGGTTCATCACCGTGACATTGGAGAAGCGCGGGGTCACGGCGGTCGCCCGGATGCTCGATGCCGAGGCGCCTCGCACCGCAGCTGCGGTCTGGGACGCATTGCCGCTGGGCGGTCAGGTGTTTCACGGAAAGTTCGCCCGCAACGAGATCTACACTCTACTGCCGGCCTTCTCCGCGACCGAACCGGGCATGGAGAACACCACCATCACGCCCATCCCGGGCGACCTGTGTTACTTCACCTTCGACGGGGTGCTCGAGAACCCGGCGTATGGCTACGAGCTCGGCTCGGCCCCCGCCGAGCACCGGCTCCTCATCGACCTCGCAGTGTTCTACGGCCGCAACAATCTGCTGGTCAACGGTGACGTCGGATGGGTGCCGGGCAATGTGTTCGCCACGATCATCGAGGGTCTGGACGACTTCGCCGCAGCCTGCAATGACGTCTGGATGGGCGGCGCGCGCGGGGAAACACTGACTTACGCGCGCCATTCACGGTAAGAAAGAGGGAATGACGGTGACCATGAAGGTGGGGGCGAAGACGCCGGGTCCACAGGACCCGGGGACGAATCGAACCGTCGTCGACCAGGCGAAACAGGACAAATCGCCACGTCGGCGGGTGCTGTCGCCGCTGGTTCAGGAATCGACACCGGCGATCATCGCGCGTAAGTTGCACGATGCGATCGCAAACGGGGACTTCGCACCCGGCTCGCAGTTGACGGAGTCGGGGCTGGCGGCCGATCTGGGCGTCAGTCGTGGTCCGCTGCGCGAGGCCATGCAGCGCCTGACCGCGGAAGGACTGCTGGTCAGCCACCGTAACCGCGGCTTGTTCGTCGTCTCGATGGAAGAGGACGACATCCGGGACATGTACGTCGCCCGCACTGCGGTGGAACGCGCTGCTGTGCAACAGGTGATCGCGCACCGCGAGCGGGAGGCGGTGGAGGCACTGGGCGGCGCGGTCGACGCGATGCGCGTCTTCGTCGACGAGCCGAACGGTGCGGGGATGGCCGAGGCCGACATGGCCTTTCACCAGACCTTGGTGGAATATGCTGGAAGTCAACGACTTTCGCGGTTGCACGAGACGATCCTCGTGGAGACGCGAATGTGTCTGCGAGCCATGCGAGGGACGTACTCCTCGGGAAAGGACCGGATCGACGAACACCAGGCGTTGGTGGACGCCATTGCCGCGGGAGACGCCGCGGCGGCCGATGCTCTGATGATCGAGCACATGGCCGACGGGTTGCGTCGCCTGCTCGGGAACGGCGAGGACGCCGTGAACCTGCAGGTGGCGAGGGGCTGATCGCCCGCGGCCCCGGGTCCACCGATCGCAGCTACGAGATCGACCCTCAGCGGCCCCACGACTCAGGAAGCGCAGATGAGCGACACGACGACAGCAGACAGTTACGAGCAGCTCGCACCAGACCCGAACTCACCAGAGGGCAAGAGACTTCTCCGCAAGGCCATCGGCGCCTCGGCGATCGGCAACGCGACCGAGTGGTATGACTACGGCGTCTACGCCGCGGCCTCGGTCTACCTGACGCAGGCGTTTTTCCCGGGGGAGTTCGGAACCGTCGGCACCATGCTGGGTTTCGCGATCTCCTTCGTCTTGCGGCCCCTCGGCGGTATGGTTTGGGGACCGATCGGCGACCGCATCGGCCGCAAATCGGTTCTGGCGATGACGATCCTGCTCATCTCCGGCGCGACCGCACTGATCGGCCTGTTGCCGACGCATGCGTCGATCGGGTTCTGGGCGCCCGTCCTGCTCATCCTGCTCCGTGTCATCCAGGGTTTCTCGACCGGCGGCGAATACGGTGGTGCCGCAACGTTCATGGCCGAGTACGCGCCCGACAACAAGCGCGGAAAGTACGGCTCGTTCCTCGAATTCGGCACCCTGGCCGGTTTCTGCGGCGGCACACTCTTCGTCCTCCTGCTGCAATTGGCGTTGTCCGACAGCCAGATGGATCAGTGGGGATGGCGCATCCCGTTCCTGCTCGCGCTGCCGATGGGCCTGATCGGGCTGTACCTGCGGTCGCAGATGGAAGACACGCCGGTGTTCCAGGAACTCGAGCAGGACAACGAGATCAAGGGCTCGGCCTGGACCCGGTTCAAGGATCTGCTGGTCAACTACCGGCGTCCGATCATCACCATGTTCGGTCTGGTGATCGCGCTCAACGTGGCCAACTACACACTGCTGGCCTACCAGCCGACCTACCTGCAGAACACCATCGATCTGTCCGAGACCTCGGCCAGCGTCGTCAACCTCATCGGCCAGCTCGTGATGATGCTGCTGATCCCGTTCTTCGGATGGTGGTCGGACTCGACCGGCCGCAAACCCATGTGGTGGGGTTCGCTGATCGGCCTGTTCGTCCTCGCGCTGCCGCTCTACTGGCTGATGGGGCAGGGATTCGCCTGGGCCATCGTGGCATTCGTCATCCTGGGTGTGCTGTACATCCCCCAGCTGGCGACCATCTCGGCCACCTTCCCGGCGATGTTCCCGACCCAGGTCCGCTATGCCGGTTTCGCGATCTCCTACAACGTCGCGACCGCGGCATTCGGCGGAACCGCGCCGCTGGTCAACGATGCGGTGGTCGAGAGCACCGACTGGAACCTGTTCCCCGCGGTCTACATGATGGGTGCCTGCGCCATCGGCATGGTCGCCCTTTGCTTCCTCAAGGAGACCGCCGGTGCCTCGCTGCGCGGTACCGAGATCCCCAGTCTCGAGAACGATTTCACGGCGCTGCAGAAGCAGAAGGTGAACTAGGGGCCCAGCAGCCGCATCGCGGCGAGGGCGTAGGCTCTCGCCGCGATGACCAGGTCGGCGATGGCCACCGACTCGTCCGGTTGGTGGGCGTCGGTGTTGATGTTGCCCGGACCGAGAACGATCGACGGGACACCGAGGTCGCGGCTGACGAAGCCACCGTCGCAGGCGGCAGTCCAGCCGCCGACCGAGGTGTCCGCCCCGGCATCGGTGACCGCACCGACCGCTGTGGTGACGAGCGGGTGCGTGGCTTCCGTCGCGAAACCGGGCATCTCCATGGTCACCCGGACGTCGACGCTGATGCCGTCGGTGTCGATTCCTCTGTCGCTGATCGCTCTTCGCAGATCGTCGGCGATCCGGTGCGGGTCCTCATCGGGCATCAGGCGCCGGTCGATGCCGAGCGAACAACCCGGTGCCACCACCGAGATGCCCTGTCCGCCTGTGATGGTGCCGACATTCCAGGTGCCGTGACCGAGCAGGTCGTCGGCCGTCTCGGCCAGCCGTCCACCGTCGGCGCGGATGATGTCGACGACGGCGGCCGCGGCGTCGATGGCGCTGCGACCATCGGTGGGACGTCCGGAATGAGCCGCGCGTCCGGTCACCTCGATCTCGATGTACGACGCGCCCCGGCAGCCCCGGACCACCTGCATGTCGGTGGGTTCGGCCACCACGCAACCGAGGAACTCGTGGTCGGCGGGACGGCCCACGAAGTCCCGCACGCCGGTTCCGTGTTCCTCCTCGTCGACCGTGCACACCAGGCGGACCGGTCCGGAGAGTTCGATGCCGGCCTCGCCGGCCCGGCAGAGGGCGCTCATCGCCGCGACGACGGCGGCGAGTCCGCCCTTCATGTCGGTGGCACCGCGGCCGTAGATCCGGCCGTCGCGGATACGGACCGTGTACGGATCGGCCGACCAATTCGGGCCCGCCGGGACCACATCCGAATGTCCGAGGAACATCAGCCCTGGTGCTGTCCCGGCGCGCACGGTGGCGACGAGATTGGGTCGCCCCGGGGACACTTCGTGCGTCGTGACGTCGAAACCGAGCGTGCGGCAGGCATTCTCGAGGACCGCGACTGCGGCCGACTCGGTGCCGCCGGGGTTCTCGCTGGGCGCCTCGACCAGGGCCGAGGTGAGCGAGGTGATGGCGGCCTCGTCGATGAAGCCGAGCACTGCGGACTCGGCTGCGGTCAGGTCTGGTTCACCACTCACCCGACCATCTTCTCAAGACTGGCCGTGAGACGCCGGACACCCTCGTCGATCCGCTCCGGGGTGCTCGATGCGAAGCAGAGGCGCATCGAGTTCCGGAAGCGTCCGCCCGGCGACAGCGCGGGGCCGGGGATGAACGCCACACCGTCGGCGAGCGCGATCTCGAAGAGCTCCCGGGTGTCGATCTCGGCGAATTCCTCGCGCAACGTGACCCACAGGAAGAACCCGCCCTCGGGGTTCGTGGTCACCACGCGATCGCCCAGATGACGCGCGATGGCGTCGAGCATGGCGTTCTTGCGCTCTCGGTACAGCACCCGGATCCCGGCGAGGTGGTCCTCGAGACCGCCGCGGGCGATGTACTCGGCGACGATGTGCTGATTGGGCACGTTGGTGCACGTGTCCATCGCCTGCTTGCCGTTGATCAACAGCTGGCGCAGCGACGGATCCGCATCGACCCAGCCGACCCGCCAGCCCGGGGCGAGGATCTTGGAGAAGGTGCGCACGGAGAAGATCAGCGGATCGCCGGGGCTCAGGGTCTGGAAGGTCGGGATGTCGGTGCCGGCGAACCGCAACAGCCCGTACGGATCGTCGTCGATGACGACCGAACCCCAGGTGTGCGCCAGCCGTAGCAGTTCGCGGCGTCGTTCCTCGGACATGGTGACGCCGGACGGATTCTGGAACGTGGGGATGGTGTAGATCGCCTTGGGCGTCTGACGGGTGCGCGCGACGAGCGCCTCCAGCTGGTCGACCTGCATACCGTCGTCGTCGACGGGGACCTCGAGCAGCTGCGCGCCATACGACAGCGCGGTGGCGCTGCCGTTGGTGTACGTGGGGGACTCCACGACGACCAGATCGCCGGGGTCGACGAACAGCTTGCAGGCGAGGTCGAGTCCCTGCATCCCACCAGTGGTGATGACCAGCCGATCCAGGGTGGACGGGTCGGGAGTCGTGGCGAGATAGTCGACGAGGAGTTGCAGCAGCCGTGGTTCGCCCTCGGTGGCCCCGTAGGTGAACGACGAGTTGTCCAGGATCTCACCGGCGATCTGACGGAACTCGTCGGCCGGCACCGCCTCGTCCGCCGGGGAGCCCATCGCGAAGCGCACGATGTCGTGCGACTGAGCGGCCAGCAGCGAGGTCGACGAATCGATCATCGAACCGACCAGGTCCTTGGCACGGCCCGCCAACGGTAGTGTTGGTGCCGAATGCCGGGTCTGATAGGCGGTTTCGGTTGTGGTCACTTTCTTCACCTCGTCTCTCTGTGGCTACTTCTGGATCAGTTCGCGGGGGAAGTCGGTGAAGGTCTCGACGCCGGTCGGGCTGACGCGAACCGACTCGGACAGCTCGAAACCATAGTTGTCCATCCACATTCCGCAGACGATGTGAAACGTCATGTTGGTCTCGAGCACCGACTCGTCCTCACTGCGGATGCTGATGGTGCGCTCGCCCCAGTCGGGCGGATACCCGATGCCGATCGAGTAGCCCAGCCGCGAGGGCTTCTCGAGGCCGTACTTCGCGAGCGTCCAGTTCCACGTGGACGCGAGTTCGCGCGTGGCCACGCCCGGTTTGATGGCCTCGAGCACATTGTCCAGTCCCTCGGCGGTGGCCTTGGCGACGTAGTCGAGGTCCTTGCTCGGGGTGCCGAGCGACACGGTTCGGGCGAGCGGGCAGTGATAGCGGTTGTGTGCACCGGTCAATTCGATGACGACTGCCTCGTTCTCGACGAAAGTGCCCTGGTGCCAGGTGAGGTGCGGGGTGTCGGCCGCCGCGCCGGTGGGCATCATCGGGACGATCGCCGGATAGTCACCGCCGTACTCCGGGGTGCCGGTGATCTGCGCTTGCGAGATGGCCGCGGCCGCATCGCATTGCCGGACACCGATGTCGATGGTGTCGATGGCGGCGCGCATCGCCTTCGAGCACACCATTCCGGCCTGGCGCATCAGCTGCACCTCGGCGTCGGATTTGACCGAGCGCACCCAGTTGACGAGCTCGAAGCTGTCGACGAGCTTCCACTCCGGGATCGCGTTGAACAGAGCGCGGTAGGCCTTGGGGGAGAAGAAGTGTGAGTCCATCTCCAGACCCACCGACCCGGTGTTGGACGCCGGTGCGATGAGGTGTCGCTGGCGCAGTGACCAGGCGACCCAGTCGAACGGGTGCAGGTGCGGACGGTGCACATAGCTCTCCGGATAGCCGACGATCTGATCGGCCGGCAACCACGTCGTCCGGTGTGCGCCATGCGCATCCATCTCGCGAGCGTAGAAGACCATCTCGCCGTCGATCGGCACGAACAGCATCTGCGGGGTGTAGAACGACCAGGCGTTGTAGCCGATCAGGTAGAAGATGTTGGCCGGATCGGTGACGATGATCGCCGACAGACCCTGACGGTCCATGAGCTCACGGACACGGGTCAGGCGCTGCTCGTACTCGCTGTCGGTGAACAGCTGAGCACCCAGGTACATGGTTTTCTCGCTCCTGCCTGTCTGAACCCAGACCGGTTCCGGAAATGTTGTCAGCGAAGGGGAATCGGCGTGGCCGTGTACTTCATGTCGAGAAACTCCTCGATGCCCACGCGTCCACCTTCGCGTCCGAGTCCCGATTCCTTGACCCCGCCGAACGGGGCCGCCGGATTGGACACGGCGCCGGTGTTGACCCCGACCATACCGGTTTCCAGCGCGGCCGACAGTCTGGCGCAACGGTCGACGTCCTGGCTGAACAGATAGCCGACCAGCCCCCACGGTGTGTCGTTGGCCAGCGCGATGACCTCGTCGTCGGCCGCGGGATCGTCCGGTTCGTCGGCATTGCCGAACGGGACGATCGCGGCCACCGGCCCGAAGATCTCGGTGCGCATGAGATCCGCGTCGAGTCCGACGCCGGTCAAGACGGTCGGTGGATAGAAAAAGCCTGGGCCCTCCGGGTTCTCACCTCCACAGACCACCGTTGCACCCTTGGCCACGGCGTCGGAGACCAGCGTCGAGACCTTCTCGACGGCCGCGCGTTCGACGAGCGGGCCGACCTGGACGTCTTCGGCCGCACCGTCGCCGACCCGCAGCCCGGCCATCTTCGCGGCGAAAGCGGCGGTGAACTCGTCGATCACGCTGCGGTGCACGAAGACCCGGTTGGCGGCGGTGCAGGCCTGACCGATGTTGCGCATCTTGGCGAACATCAGACCGTCGACGGCTCGTGGGATGTCGGCGTCGGCGCACACGATGAACGGCGCGTTGCCGCCCAGCTCCATCGATGTGCGCATGACCGTGCCTGCCGCCTGTCGCAGCAACAGTTTCCCGACCTCGGTCGACCCGGTGAAGCTGATCTTGCGGGCGAGGCCGCTCTCCATCCACTCGGTGACGACCGTCGACGGGTCGCTGGTGGTCACGACGTTCAGCACACCCGGTGGGAGGCCCGCCTCGACGAGGATGTCGGCCAGCAGCAGAGTGGTGAGCGGGGTGAGTTCGGCGGGTTTGATGACCATGGTGCATCCCGCCGCGATCGCCGGCCCGATCTTGCGGGTTCCCATGGCCAACGGAAAATTCCACGGCGTGATCAGGATGCACGGGCCCACGGGTTGCCTGGTCACCACGATCCGATGCGATCCGTCGCCGGTGGTGGTGGAATCGCCGCCGATGCGGACGGCCTCCTCGGCGAACCATCGGAAGAACTCGGCGCCGTAGGCGACCTCGCCCTTGGCCTCGGCGAGAGGCTTACCCATCTCGGCGGTCATCACCGCGGCGATCTCGTCGACCCGGTCCATGATGAGCCGATGTGCGCGATAGAGGATCTCGCTGCGGCTGCGCGGTGAGGTGGCCGCCCACCCGGCCTGATGCGCGGCCGCGGTCTCGAGCGCCTGCCTGGCGTCGACGGCGTCGGCGTCGGCGACGCGGGCGAGCACGTCGCCCGTGGCCGGATTCACGACGTCGAAGCGCTTGCCGGAAGCAGCGGGAGTCCATGTGCCACCGATGAACAGGTCGGTGTGGACGCGGGACACGGCTTCGGGAGCGTTGTGCGGGGTCACGGGGGCGGGGGCCGTCATGGTCGTACTCCTCGGATGTCGGTGGCTGTATCGGGGGACGTGGCGAGCAGCTCGGCGAGATGGACTCCGCGTGGCCGCCCGTGGGAGAGGGCGTCGTCGACGGTCGCGAGGTGTTCGACGGCCATTGCGCAGCTGAAACCGTCGGTGACGACGGGCCGATGCGGGTCGTCGCGCAGTGCAGGCGCCAGGCCGTTCTCGGCGACGGCCATGCTGACCTCGTAGTGCCCCTTCTCGAAACCGAAGTTGCCGGCGACACCGCAACAACCGTCTGCGGTGTGCACGGTGACCCCGAGGGCCTCGAGAGCGGCGACGCCGACCCGCGCGCCGAAGACCGCGTACTCGTGGCAGTGGGTCTGCAGCGTCACCTCGTCGGGCAGGGCCGGTGGTCGCCAGCCCGCATCGAGCAGGGCGGGGAGGTGGGCGGCGAAACTCCGCACGCGTGCGGCCACGCGCCGCGCGGCCTCGGTCGGGATGAGTTCGGGAAGATCCTTCGCCAGCGCCGCTGCACAACTGGGTTCGACAACCACGATCGGCCTGTCCGTGCCGTCGTCGAGGTCGGCGACGGTGCGGCGCAGCACCTTTCGGGCGCGGCCCAGCTGCCCCGTCGAGATCCACGTGAGGCCGCAACAGTTGTCGGACGCACAGCCGACGGGATCGGACGCACGGTCGACGGAGTGGGCAGCGCGGAGGACCTCGGCCACGGCGGTGGCCACATGCGGGCGGAATGCTCGGGTGAAGGAGTCGACGAACAACACGACCGAGGAACTCTCGTCGACGGGGGCGAGAGGTCCGAGGTGGGTGCGCCGGGCCCGATGCGACGCGAACGCGGGCATGGTGCGTCGGGGATCGAGGCCGCCGGCGCGTGCGGCGAGACCGCTGAGCCGGGACCTCAGTGCGCGGTTGAGAACCGGTGCCGCGAGCCCCGCCGCCGACAACCACGCGGGCATCCACCCGAGGGAGTAGTGCGACAGCGGCCGGAGCCGCCGCCGATAGTGGTGGTCCAGGAACTCCGATTTGTAGGTGGCCATGTCGACCCCGGTCGGGCAGTCGGTGGAACACGCCTTGCACGACAGGCACAGTTCCAGGGCCTCGGCGACATCGGTGGACCGCCACCCGTCGTCGACGGTGGGAGCGGTGCGGACCATGTCCTGCAGCACGCGGGCTCGACCGCGAGTGGAGTCCTTCTCGTCGCGGGTGGCCTTGTAGCTCGGGCACATCACCCCGCCGGCATCCGCACGACACCGTCCGACACCGATGCACCCCTGCACCGCGTGGACGAACGGGTCGATGAGTGGGAGCTCCGCGGGATCCGGTCCGGCGGTGTCATGTCCGAGGGTGAAGCTGGTGGGCCAGCTGCGACGCGGCACGTCGGCGAGGGCGAGGTCGGTGGTGATGGGTGGCGGGTCGACGATGCTGCCCGGGTTGAGGATTCCGTGTGGATCCCAGATCGCCTTGAACCGGGCGAACGCCGACATCATCGCCGGGCTGTACATGATCGGCAGGAGTTCCGACCGGGCACGTCCGTCGCCGTGCTCGCCGGACAGCGAACCTCCGTGCCGCACCACGAGTTCCGCGGCCTCGGTGCAGAAGCGCGCCATCACCGTGCGTCCCTCGGCGGACCGGAGGTCGAAGGTGATGCGGACGTGCATGCAGCCGGCGCCGAAGTGTCCGTACATGACACCGGTGAGACCGTGGTGGTCGAGCAGGCCGGCGAAGTCGTCGAGGTAGTCGGCGAGCCGCTCGGGCGCGACGGCTGCGTCTTCCCAGCCCGGCCAGGATTCGTAACCGTCACCGATGCTCTCGTCGTCGGGATCGGCCAGTCGTGACGAGAGACCCGCGCCGTCCTCGCGGACACGCCAGAGCGCCTTGCGGTGGACGGGGTCGTCGACCACCGCGGCGCCGATCATCCGCCCCTGCGCACGCAGGTGGTCCAGGAGCCGCTTGGCGGTGGCCGGCACATCGGATTCGGATTGTGCGGCGGCGCTGTGCTCGTCGAGGTCGACGAACAGCCAGGCCGATCCCGCGGGCAGGCCCGCGACGGACTCGCGGCCACGCCGTGCCGCCATCGTGGCGACGATCTTGCGGTCGATGCCCTCGATGGCCGACGGCGCGAACGGCAGGATCGCCGGTACGTCCCGAGCGGCGTCGGCGGGGGAGCGGTAGCCGATGCTCAGCAGGAGCTGCGATGTCGCGACCGGCACCAGCGCGACGCTCGCCGACACGACGATCGCGCAGGTTCCCTCACTGCCGACGAGGGCGCGTGCCACGTCGAAACCGTTCTCCGGCAGCAACTTGGCAAGGTGGTAGCCGGAGACCTGCCGCGGAATGGTCTCGAGCTGAGTCCGCAGGATGGCCAGGTTCGCAGCGGTCAGCTCCCGCAGCGATCCGGTGATCTCGGCTGCCCGCGTCACCGCCGCACCGTCGGCGGGATCGGTGGCCCGCAGTCCATCGCGGGTTGCGGTGAGCAGCAACCCCTCCGCCGTCACGAGATGCAATTCGACGATGTGATCGCTCGTGCGACCGTGGCGGACCGAGTGATTGCCGCAGGCGTCGTTGCCGATCGCGCCGCCGAGGGTCGCACGCGACGCCGACGACGGATCCGGCGCGAACGTGAGCGTGCCGTCGGTCGCGGCCCGTGCCTCGGCGGCGAGGGAGGTCAACACGATCCCCGCACCCGCGACCGCGGTCGCGGATTCGGCGTCGACGGACAGGACCCGATCCAGATGCCGGGACAGGTCGATCACCACTCCGGGGCCGATCGCATTGCCGCCCATCGAGGTGCCGCCACCGCGAGGGACGACGGGTACCCGGTGTTCGTGACACCATCCGACCACCGTCGCGACCTCCCGGGCGGTGCGCGGGAAGGTGACGGCCAGCGGTGGAACCCGGTAATTGGAAGCGTCGTAGGAGTATTCGGCGAGGCGACGCGTCGAGGAGTCTGCGTCGACGCCGAGTCTGGTGAGTTCGGCCGCGATGTCCACCGGAACCGGGCTAACCGAGCGCGGTGGCGAGTGCGGCCGCGAACCGGGCGACACCGAGGTCGATCTCCTCGGCCGTGACCACCAGAGCGGGGATGAGACGCACGACGTTGGCCGAAGGCCCGCAGGTGAGGGACAGCAGCCCCTGGGCCGTGGTGGCCTGCTGGACGGCGAGCGCCGCCGCCGCGTCGGGCGCGGTGTTCCCGGCGGCATCCGTGGTGACGAACTCGATCCCGGCCATCAGTCCCAGGCCGCGCACGTCCCCGACCCCGGGGAACGCCGCACACACCTCTCGCAGGCCGGCGAGCAGCTGCTCACCGCGCACGCGTGCGTTCTCGACGAGACCCTCGGACTCGATCACGTCGAGGGTCGCGATCGCGGCGGCGGCCGCGACGGCGTTCCCGCCGTACGTGCCGCCCTGCGACCCCGGCCACGCCTTGCTCATCAAAGCCGTCGGCGCCGCGATCGCCGAGATCGGGAAGCCGGATGCCAGACCCTTGGCGGTGATGAGGATGTCGGGGATCAGTCCGTCGGCGTGCTGGTGACCCCAGAACCTGCCGGTGCGACCGAATCCCGCCTGCACCTCGTCGAGGACGAGGAGGATGCCGTGGCGGTCGGCTCGTTCCCGCAGACCCTGGAGGAACCGCGGTGGGGTGGGCAGGTATCCGCCGTCGCCGAGGACGGGTTCGATGAGGAACGCGGCGGTGTCGTTGGGTGCGACGCGCGACTGGAGCAGATAGTCGAGTTCGCGAAGCGCGAAGTCGACGGCGGTGTCGGTGTCCCAGCCGTATCGGTAGGCGTAGGGGAACGGCGCCATGTGCACGCCGCTCATCAGGGGCGAGAAGCCCGCCGAGAAGCGGGTCCCCGCGGTTGTCAGGCTGGCGGCCGCGACCGTCCGGCCGTGGAATCCGCCCTGGAAGACGATGATGTTGGGTTTCGCGGTGGCCATCCGTGCGAGGCGGATGGCGGCCTCGACGGCTTCGGAACCGGAGTTGGCGTAGAAGACGGAGTCGAGTCCGGCGGGCAGTACCGCCCCGAGACGAGCGGTGAGCTCCAGGAGCGGCGTGTGCATGACGGTGGTGTATTGCGCGTGGATGACCTTGGCGCACTGCGCCTGTGCGGCAGCGACGACGTGCGGGTGGCAGTGTCCGGTGCTGGTCACGCCGATACCGGTCGTGAAGTCGAGGTAGTCGCGACCGTCGGTACCCCGGATCCACGAACCCGCCGCGGTGTCGACGACGACGGGCGTCGCCTGCTTCAGCGCCGGGCTCAGCGACGCGGTCTGGCTGTTGCGGATCGGGGAGTCAACGCTGGCGGTCATGCGTACACGGTGACGCCCGATCGTACGATTGTCAACAATTGGACATCAGCGCTGGCCGTCGAGTGTGTCGAGTGCGGCGCTGAGGTCCTGGAGTGCGTGCAACGCCTGTTCCCATCGGACGGGGTCGAGGACTGTCGCCAGTCGGTCGGCTGCCTCGCGGTGCCCGGGGTCGATGGCCCGCACGGCCGCGAGACCCGCCGCCGTGGGGGCGACGAGCTTGGCCCGCCGGTGGGCCGGATTGTCCCGGTATTCGGCCAGTCCGTCGGCGACGAGCAGGTCGGCGGTGCGCTGGACGCTCTGCCGCGTGATCCCCATCGCCCGCGCGACACCCGCGACCGGCAACGGTTCGTCGAGGACCGCGCCGAGTACCTGCCAGCGCGTGGCGGTCAGGGCGGCGGGTTCGGCGAGACGTTCGGCGAGCGCGAGGAACTGGCCGTTGAGGCGGAAGGCGGTCAGTGCCGAGGCCGACAGCAGATCTTGGTGGTCGCTCACTGCTCGCCGGCCAGGGCGTAGAAGCCGCTGGGGTCCTGGTGGCCGTAGAGCTGGTACCAGGCGTCGAGAACCGGCGGAGAGTAGATGCCGAGCAGTGCGAAGACCTCGCGTGCGAAATCGACGGGTGCGATGGCCGCGGCGGTGATGACTCCGCGATCGGTGACGGCAGGGGCGTCGACGTAGTGTGCGGCTCCGTCATAACCCGTAGGTGTCAGCTGCTCGGGCGCGTTGCTGGTGTGGCGTCGGTCGTCGAGCAGCCCCGCGCGCGCGAGGCCCACTGTGGCTCCGCAGATCCCGGCGACCGGAGTTCCGGCATCCGCCCAGCGCCTGGCGGCGTCGACGAAGGCGTCGTTGGACTCCCAGATCTGGGCGCCGGGCAGGACCAGCATCGCGCTGTCCTCGGGCCGGACGTCGTCGAGTGTGGTGTCGGGCACCATCGTGACCCCGCCGATGGTACGGACCGGCTCCCGCGAGGCGCCGACGGTCACGATGCGGAACGACCCCGGCTCGGCCTGGTACTCGGGATTGTTGACACCCGATGCCACGTAGCCGAACTCCCAGTCCGCGAGGGTCGGGTACAGGGCGAGATGGACGGTTTTCATGATGCCTCCTCGAAACGACGATGACAGCATCCTGTCATTAAGACAAGATGCTGTCAATTGCCCGCCTCGGCTCAGCTCCGCAGACGCTGTCGTCGTGGCGGTCGTCCGGCGAGGGCCGGCGCGGTCTCCCGGATGACCATCAGGCAGCAGAGGCTGATCGCCATCAGTGCTGCCGCGTAGATCCCTACGGGGATCACACTGCCGGTGGCACTGACGATCCGGTTCGCGATCATCGGGGCCAGGCCGCCGCCCAGCACCGCGCCGACCTGGAAGCCGATCCCGATGCCGCTGTAGCGCTGCGTGATCGGGAACAGCTCCGCGAAGGTCGTGAGCATCGGACCGTAGACGAAGCCGGTGAGCGCGAACCCGATCGAGATGACCGTGATGCAGGCCGCCAGGGACCCGGACGCGGTGACCCAGAACAGGATCGGCGCGAACAGCAGTGACGTGATCATCCCGAATCCGATCACCGGTTTGCGGCCGAATCGGTCGGACAGGTGACTGCCGAGCACGACGGTCGCGGCGTGACAGGCGAGCGCCAGCGTACTGCCCAGGACCACCGGCGACCGCTCGAAGCCGCGTCCCGGATCGGTCTCGGTCAGGAAGGACAGCATGAACGTGAACAACAGGAAGGCGTAACAGTTCTGACCGACGTTGATCCCGGCGGCCAGGGCGACACGACGCCAGTTCTGCCGGAGAACCGCGAAGGCCGGCGGCGAGTTCTCCTCTGCCCGCTTGGACTCGACGAAGTCCGGTGTCTCGCTGACCCGGGACCGCGTCCACACCCCGATCGCCAGTACGACGCCGCCGATGAGGAACGGGATGCGCCAGCCCCACGCCAGGACCTGCTCCATGGGCATCAGCAGCACGAGCGCGAACGACAGATTGGCCAGGATGCCGCCGACCGGCGAACCGAGGGTGACGAAACACCCGTACAGACCACGCCGGTGCGCCGGGGCGTGTTCGGCGGCGAGCAGGGCCGCGCCGCCGATCTCACCGCCTCGTGAGATGCCGTGCACCATGCGGAGGAAGATCAGGATGATCGGCGCCACGATCCCGATGGCCTGGTAGTCGGGGAGGACGCCCATCGCCAGGGTCGACCCGCCCATGAGGAGGAAGGCCGCGGTCAGCGCCTTGCGCCGACCGAATCTGTCCCCGAAATGTCCGAAGATCAGGGCTCCGATCGGCGCCATCACGAAACCGACCGCGAAGGTCGCGAATCCGAGGAAGGTGCCGAACCAGGGATCGTCGACGTTGAAGAAGATCTTGTTGAAGACCAGTGCCGTCGCGGTGCCGTAGATCGCGAAGTCGTAGAACTCCATGATCGTGCCGACGCCGGACGCGACGGCGACGCGCGTGGTGCGCTCCCGCCGGGGCGCGGCGGCACTCGGTGCCGACGGGTCGGGTGGTGCAGAGTTGTCGAGAGTTACCACGGATCACTCCTCATCGGTGGTCGAACGGGCCGTGGAGGCCGGCGTTCGTTGGCTGTACTCGTGGATGAATCGATTGTGTCGGACCCGCGGCTCGCGGGGAATCGGGAAAAGCTTTACCGCGCCGAATTATTGGACGCGACCGGGCGTGCTTGACCGCGCCGCCGGGGACTCCGGTGGCGGGACGTGGGCGTGTCCGGTCGGGTCAGTCGGCCTTGCTGAACTCCTCGTGGCGGGCGAGGCGTCCGACGGCGTCGAGCACTCGCGCGAAGTCGGCGATCCGCTGTGCCCGGTAGTCGGCGACGGTCGCCGGGTCGAACTCGTAAAAGCCTGCGCCGTCGGATATCCCACGGCGGCCGGACGTCATGTTCGTCTCGACCAGCGCTGCTGGTGCGAACCTCTCGCCGAGCTCTCGACGCAGGTAGTTCGACGCGTGGAAGAGGGTGTCGCAGCCGCCCCAGTCGATGAACTCGAGCAACCCGAGAACCGCGAAGCGCGAACCGAATCCGATGCGGACAGCGGTGTCGATGTCCGCGGCGCTCGCCACCCCCTCGGCCACCATGCGCGCGGCCTCGTTCATCACCAACGCCTGGAGCCGGGGGACGATGTACCCGGGCGAGGGGGCGCACACCACGGGGACCTTCCCGACCGCGACCAGCAGGTCGCGGGTGGCGTCGACGGCCGCGGGACTCGTCGCCGTGCCGGGCGCCACCTCGACGAGCGGCATGAGATCGGCCGGGTTGAGCCAGTGCGCGTTGAGGAATCGCGCCGGCGCCGCCAGCGAGCCGGCGAGTTCGTCGACGAGGAAACTCGACGTGGTCGACGCGATGGGGACGGTGTCGCCGACCATGGCCTCGATCCAGGTGAGCGTGTCACGCTTGACCTCCGCGACCTCGGGCACGGCTTCGAAGACGAGATCCGCCCCGGCCATCGGGGCGAGGGCGTCGACCTCTCCGACGACCGTCACCAGTGTCGCGACGTCCTCGAGGTCCTCGACCGCCAGCAGGCCGAGCGTGACCTTGTGCGCGAGTGCTTGCCGAACCGATGCGCGGACCCCGTCGAGATAGGCCGCTGCGCCAGCGCCGCGGTCGCGGAGGTCGACGACCGTCACCGCGACATTCCCGAAGGCCAGCGCCGCGGCGATGCCCTGGCCCATCCGGCCGGCGCCGACAACGGCGATGTGGCGGCCCGTCACTGCGCCGGCCCGTCGTGGAGGTATGTCCGCATGCCGGACGGGTCGAGGTCGGCCAGCCCCAGGTTCGCCAAGGTGCGCCCGCGGGTCGCGGCCGGGCGGCCGGTGACCGCCCCGGCGAGGGCGAGCAGGCCGTCGGCCACCGGAGACGGCACGTCCGCCCACGTCGCCACGGAACTCAGCAGCGCGAGGCCGATCTCGACGTCCTCGGTCATGTAGCGGTGGGTCCGCAGGTCGATGTTCTCGCGCCAGTCGCCGCTGTCGGTGAGCTTCTCGTGGGCGGCGTTGCCGTACATCCACTCGTCGCCGTCGGCGGTGTAGTGGTCGGCGAGCGGGAAGTGCGGCGCACCGTAGCCGAGTGCCTCCCGGACCGCGATGCGCTCGGCGTCGAGCGCGGAGGTGACCCGCCGGATGGAGTCCTGGGTACCCTCGTTGTGGATGTCCCATGACGGAAAGTGTTCCAGTGGACCGGCATTCATCAGGATGAGCGGCGGGTGGATGATGGGCCCGGCGTTCATCAGCGCGCCGCTGAGGGCGTCCTCGACGCGCTCGACAGCGGGGTAGACCTCGCCGAGAACCGCGAGCGCCCGGTCGGTGTGCCGTGCCGGGAAGACCCCCGTGGGCAGGCGCGTGGCGTATCCGCTGACCACGACGCGGGTGTCACCGTGTTTGCGCGCGAGGTAGGGCAGGGTGCCGGTCTCGGCGAACGCGACGTCGGCGGGGTTGCCCGCCGCGCGCGCGGCTTGCGCGAACACGATCGACCCGAAGCTGCCCGGCGGCAGGTAGACGATCTGACCGTCGCGCAGGTGCGGCGCGAGTTGCCGGGCGAGCGATTCGTGGGCGAAGGCGGGCACCGGCGCGACGACGACCTCGGCGTTGGACACCGCCTCGGCGAGATCGGCGACGATCGAGATGCCACCGCCGGTTCCACCGCCCGTGTCGCCGTCGCCGGCGTCGCCGAGGTGCAGACCGTCGACACCGATCTGCCGCCGGCCGAGGTGATCGTCGATGTCGAGCGTCCCGCGCTCGACCAGCGACGAGAACGCCGCGGAGTCCCGTCGCCACCAGGTGACATGGTGGTCCTTCTCGCTGAGTTCCGCCGCAGCCGCGTAAGAGCCGTGACCTCCGCCGATGACGCAGACCTTCACTGATCGTCCTCCTCGTTTCCGGACCGCCCGTGCGGCCACTGGGTGTTGGGAGGAAACGTAGGAGCGCTGCCGCGGGCTGTCCCGGCGACTGCCGATACCGAAAAAAGTTCACCGCGTGATGCAGGATTGTTGCGTGCCGGACGACCTCGATTATCAGATCGTTCACGCTCTGCAGGTTGCGCCGCGGGCGCCCTGGGGCGTGGTCGGCGACGTCGTGGGCGTGAGCGCGGCGACCGCGGCCCGTCGCTGGGAGCGGCTCGTCGACAGTGGGCTCGCCTGGATCGTGACCTATCCCGGTGCCGCGTACCTCAACACTCGCTGCAGCGCCTTCGTCGAGCTCCAGGCGTCGTCGCGGCGCGAGGAGCTCGTCGAGCATCTCGCCGCCGACCGGCATGTGGCCACGATCCAGCGCACCGCGGGCGACGGCGACCTCCTGCTGACCGTGATGGTCCCGGACCTCGGTTTCCTCGGCGACTGGGTGCAGCGCCTCGCCGAGACCGAGGGCGTCGCCGGGACCCGGACGAGGGTGGTGATGCGGGTCTTCGGCGAGAGCGAACGCTGGCGGGTGCACACGCTCTCCGACGCCGACGAGTCGGTGCTCGGCGAGTACCGGCCCGAGCATCGTCCGCTGGTGCACGGACCCGACGAGATGGATCTGCGGCTCATCGCCGCGCTGGCCGAGGACGGTCGACGCTCGGCGGTCGACCTGGCTGCCGCGAGCGGACTGAGTGCGCCGACCGTCCGGCGTCGGCTGACCGCCCTCGTCGCCGAACGCGTTCTGTCGATCAGATGCGAAGTGGCCCATGTCATCAGCGGCTGGCCGGTCACGGCGAACGTGTGGGCGCGGGCGTCGTCGCGGTCGATCTCGGCGCTCGTAGACGCGCTCGACGACCTGCCCCAGGTGCGGGTGTGTGGCGAGGTGACCGGCACCGCGAACATCGTGATGGGCGTGTGGTTGCACACCATCGGCGAGTTGTCGGAGTTCGAGCAGCAACTCGAGAGCCGGGTACCGGGGCTCGTCGTCGCAGACCGTTCGGTCACGCTGGAGACCCCGAAGCGACTGGGCTCGCTGCTCGACCGGTCGGGCTGCCGCACGGGATCGGTTCCCGTCGTCCTGTGAGGGTCCGTCAGCGGATGGACGATCCGATGCTGATGCCGCCGTCGACGTCGAGGACGATGCCGGTGATGTAGCGGGCGGCGGGGGAGCACAGGAATGCGGCGGCTTCGGCGATGTCCGCGGGGTCACCGGTAGTGCGTTGGGGCACTTTGGAAACCAGCTTGTCGCGGGCTGCGGCGTCCATCGAGGCGAGCATCGGGGTTTCGATGAGTCCTGGCGCGATGGCGTTGACGGTGATGCCGTCGCGCGCGGTTTCCAGTGCGAGGGTGCGGGTGAGTCCGACGATGCCGGCCTTGGCCGCGACGTAGTTGGACTGACCGAAGTTCCCGCGCCAGCTCATCGAGGAGAACGACACTATCCGCCCGTACTGGTTGGCACGCATGTGGGGGAGCGCGGCGCGGGCGCAGAAGAAGGTGCCGGACAGGGAGACGTCGATCACCGCGTGCCAGTCGGCGTCGGAGATGTTCTCGGCACGGTTGTCGCGGATGATGCCGGCTGCATTGACCAGGACGTCGATGCGGCCGTGCCTTTCGGCGATCGAGTCGATCCACTCGGTCACCCGAGTGGAGTCGGTGACATCGATGGCGTCGGCGTGGCATTCCCGGCCGACGGCGGTGGCGATCGTGTCGGCGGTGGCCCGGGCTGTGTCGGCATTGACGTCACCGATGACGACAGTGGCTCCCTCGGCGGCGAACTGCTGGGCCATGGCTGCTCCGAGTCCTTGGGCGCCGCCGGTGATGACGACCACCTGTGAGTCGAAACGGTTCATCGTCGTGCTCCTGTCTGAGATACCGCGGTCTGGGGCACTGCGGGTGCCGATGTTGTTTGGCGAGTGAGGAATTTCTTCAGTGCAGCGGGGACGTCGTGTGCGCGCCAGTGTGCGTCGAACGTGTCGAGCTCGAGGGCGAGGCCGGTGTGCGGGTCGACGGTGTCGAGGTCGAACAGCAGTCGTTTGTAGCGTGCCTGGGCGGGACCGTGCTGATCGGTGAGGATGCGTGCGGCCGCCGTGGCGGCGTCGACGAGGGTGTCCTCGGGTACCACGCTGTGCAACCAGCCCGTGGGCATGAGTTGTTGTGCGGCAACGAGTTCACCGGTCAAGGCCAGCCATCGGGCCATCGAGACGCCGAGTTTGCGCGGGAGTCGGACGCTGGCACCGCCTGCGGGAAGCAGGTTGTTGCGGACATGGCCGTCGCCGATGAGTGCGGTGTCGGCGGCGATCACCACGTCGCAGGCCAATGCCAGCTCCATGCCGCCGGCGACCGCGTGCCCGTGGATCGCGGCGATCACGGGTAGCCTGCTGGTCTCCAGTCGGGTGCACAGGGCGGAGACGTCGCGGAGGAACTCGATGGGTGACTCTCCGTGTTCGTCGAGCTCGAGGAAGTACTTCAGGTCCGCGCCTGCACAGAACGACGGGCCGGCCCCGGTGAGCACGATCGCGCCTGCGTCGGGATCGGCTTCGGCGTCGCTCAGTGCGCGGTCGAGATCGGCGATGAGTTCGGCGTTGAGCGCGTTACGACGACGCGGCCGGTTAAGGGTGAGGATCCGGATCGGTCCATCGGCGGCGACGAGAACGGTCGGGGTGTCCCCGGTGCCCAGGGGGTCTCCGGCGCTCACGACGGCGAGCCTTCGGTGGTCTGTTCGCGGCGCTGCTTGCGCAGTTCGGCGCGCTGGATCTTTCCGCTCGGGGTCTTGGGCAAGGCCGGGACCAGGTGTACTTGTCGCGGGTAGGCGTGGGCGGCGTAGTGGGTCTTGACCCACTGCTGCAGTTCGCTTTCCGTGGTCGCCCCGTCGACGGTCCAGTTCGATGCGAGCACGACGAAGGCCTCGACCACTTCCCCGCGGACGCGGTCGGGTGCGGCGATGACGGCGCATTCGGCGACGGCGGGATGGGTGAGCAGCACCGACTCGACGTCGAAGGGCCCGATCCGGTAGCCGGCCATCAGGATGACGTCGTCGTCGCGGGAGGAGAACCGGATGACGCCGTCGGAGTCGATCGTGGCGATGTCGCCGGTCAGGAAGTAGCGTCCGTCGCCGCGGAAGCGCTTCGCTGTCGCCTCGGCGTTGCCGGCGTAAGCGGTGAAGGTCATGAAGTCGCTGGCGGTGACGTCGACGGCCAGCTGTCCCACCTCACCGAAGTCCGCCGCGACATCGGTGTCGGTCCGCAGGACGGTCATCTGCCAACCCGGTAGGGACACCCCCATGGCGCCGGCGACGATGGGCCGTTCGAGGAGCCGATGGTGGGGATAGCCGATCGGCATGCCCAGCTCGGTCTGCCCGTAGTGGTCGTGGACCTGCAACCCGAGCACCTGTTGCGCCCACTCGTTGACCTCGGGGGTCAGTGGCTCGCCGGCGCTGGACAACCGCTTGAGGGACAACCCCTCCGGCGGGGCGTCCGGCGAGGTCAACAGACCGCGATACACCGTCGGCGCGGCGGCGTAGTCGGTCACGCGCAGCTCGTCGAGCGCTGCCCAGGTCGCCTGCGGGGAGAAACCTCCGCGGGTCAGCGTGGTGGTGATCCCAGCGGCCAGCGGTGCCACGATCGCGGTGTAGAGCCCGTAGGCCCATCCCGGGTCCGCGCCGCACCAGAACACGCTCTCGGTGTCCACCCCGAGGCCGAACTCGAGGTAACTCTGCCACCCGGCGGCATAGCGCACCGGGTGCACGACGCCCTTGGGCTTGCCGGTGGTTCCGGAGGTGAACATGTGGACCAGGGGTCCGTCGCCGCCGACGGCCACCGAGGTCTGCCCGGCCACGTCACCGGCGGACACCGCCTGCGTCAGCGCGGCCAAGGATCCGTCGGAGGCCTCAGCGGTGTTGACGACCAGTTCCCATGTGCCGTCGGGCACTTTGTGGGCCTGGTCCTCGTCGGCGATCACCACCGTCACGTCGGCATCGACCAGCCGTGAGGACACCGCGGCCTCCGCAAACGCGGTGAACAGCGGCGCGTACACCGCGCCCAGGCGCCAGATGCCCAGGACCACGGCCAGCAATTCCGGGCTCTTGCCCATCAGGGTCGCCACTCGGGACCCCTGACCGACCCCGCGTGCGGCGAGGACGGCGGCCACCCGCTTCGACGACTCGGCCAGTTCGCCGAAGGTGGCCTGCCGGATCGAGCGGTCTGCGTCGACGAACGTCAGTGCCACGGCGTCTGTGGGGTGCCGGTCGCAGAGCAGGTGGGCGACATCGACGCCGTCGCCGGTGTAGGTGGCGAGGATCTCGCGCACGCGTGTGTCAACAGGGGATGCCATGGCCAACTCCAATGGTGAACTCAGGTCCGTGCCGGAAAAACACTGGGTACTAAAAAATAGCATAGAGTACCCACTTTTGTACCACGCCGATTGCGGACCGCCGTCGAGTTCGATTCGTGTGTCAGACTCGCGGGATGGCGGAAGTGGTGAATCGCGGGCGTGCGCAGGTGAAGACGCCGCGACGACGGCGGGTGGACGCGACTCGGCGCGCCGACCTGCTGGACAGCATCGAAGAGATCTTCCTCGCCGAGGGCTTCACCACCGTCACCGTCGGGGAGCTGACGGAACGTCTGCATTGCTCGCGGGCGACGCTGTACAGCGTCGCGCCGACCAAGGAGCAGATGGTCGTACTCGCGACCAAGCGATTCTTCGGGTCATCGGCCGAACTCATCGAGCAGCGTGTTGCCGAGCATGACGAGGCGCGCACGCGCATCCTCGTCTACCTCGGCGGTGTGGCCGAGGCGATGCGCCGCAATTCGCAGGCGTTCTACGACGACATGGTCGCCTTCGGGCCGACCGCCCAGATCTATGCGCGTAACACCGAGCGTGCCGCCGAACGTGTGCGCGAGCTGATCGAGGAAGGCATCGAGGCGGGCGACTTCCGGGCCACCGACGGGAACTTCGCCGCCCAGCTGGTGGCGCTGGCCATCGAAGGTGTCCAGTCCGGAGTTCTCCTCGAACGCACCGGAATGAGTGCCGCCGACGCTTTCGGCGAACTGGGAACCCTTCTTCTGAACGGGCTGCTGGCCGATCGGTGAGGGCGGCCCGCGTCTTCGATGTCGATCACGCCGTCGTAGCATCGCCCTTCGAGCCGGCTGATCAGGTTCTGCGTGCCCGCTGCGCCCCAGCGCCCGTCACAGTTGCGGGACGACCGCTTGAACCATGGTGACGACGGCCTGGCCGACGGCGCCTCCGCCGCGGCTGGTGACGGCGGCCGGCGCGTCATCGAAGTCGTAGGTCTCGGTGACGGGCGGGGAGATCGACCCGTCGCGCAGGAAGGCGGATAGGGCTTCGCGGGTGAGGTCGCGTTCGGTGTCGGAGCGGAAGAGGGCAAGTGCTCCGCTGACCGAGTAGTCGTTGAAGACGATGTGCTGGGGGTCGGGTTGTCCCCATGTGCCACTGGCGAATCCGACCAGCAGAACGCGTCCCCCGCGGCTGACAGCCGAGGTGGCTTGCTCGTATGCTTCACCGCCGACCGTGTCGTAGATGACGCCAGCGCCCTGGCCGCCGGTGAGTTCGTGGACCGTATCTGCGAGATCCTGTTCGCCGAGGTCGATGACGTGATCGGCGCCCTGGAGACGGCAGAAGCGCGCTTTGTCCTTGTGGCGGGCGGTGGCGATCACGGTGGCGCCCAGGGCTTTGCCGAGCTGGATGGCGGCCGACCCCGTGCGCCCTGAGCCACCCAGCACCAGGAGGGTTTCGCCTTCGTGGAGTGTGGCCCGGTGGGCGAGGCCGACATGGGCGACGTGGTAGGAGCCGGGGAATCCGGCGGCCTGCGCGTCGGTGAGTTCGGCGGGGGCGGGCGTCGCCCCGGCAGTCGGGCTGAGTGTGTACTCGGCGAGCCCGCCGATCGCGATGTCGGCACGGCTGTTGCCCATGATCCGGGTGCCTGCGGGGAAGGGGTATCCGGGGCCGGGTTTGTCCACGATGCCTACGATTTCCTGGCCGGGAGAGACCGGGGGCGAGGGGACCAGCGGGTAGCGGCCCTGGACCATCATCAGGTCGGGAAGCGCCACGCTGGCGGCCAGGACGCGCACGCGGGCCTCGTTCGGACCGGGTTCGGGTAGGACGACTTCCACCTTCTTCAATACGGTGCTCGGCGCGCCGAACTCGCTTGCCTGCCAGCGTTTCATCAATGCGTTCCTTTCAGGGGGGTGAGCGCCGAACCGGTCGAGGTGGACGCCGTGTTCGGGTCGGGTCGTCCAGCCGGCGCGCCCGGTGAACAACGTAGACGGCAGAGGCGCAGCGGGCGTGTGGACATCGCGGTCGGAGCTGACTTTGCCCACGGTTCGCCCTTGTGCACTGTCGACCAGTTGGGTCTTGTAGTGACGAACACCTCACGGTACTTTCATCAACTACCGGGTACCAATAAAAGTACCTGGCTGGGTCGCCCGTCGAGCCGGGTGCTTCTGGAGAACGGGCATTTCCCCTGTCGCGTGTTGCGGGCGCGATCAGGTCTGACAAGGAGACGATGTGAAGTACTTGTACGAACCCGACGTAGAGGTCACGGCTCGTGACGGGGTGACCCTGATGTCGGATGTGTGGCATCCGCTGGAGGGTCAGGCGCCGACGCTGTTGATACGGATTCCCTACGACCGGCGTATGACCGTCGGCGGGCCCACCAGTCCTGCTCCCTCGGTAATTGCGCTTGTCAACGCCGGCTACGCGGTGGTGGTCCAAGACGTGCGCGGGACCACCGCCTCCGGGGGCACCTTCGAGCCGAAGGTCAACGAGATCGCCGATGGGCAGGACACTGTCCAGTGGATACGTACCCAGAGCTGGTCCGATGGCAGTGTCGCCATGTACGGCAGCTCGTACATGGGGATGGTCCAGTGGGCGGTGGCCACCAGCGGCGACGCCCCCGGTCTGCGCGCGATCGCGCCCACCAAGGCGGCAGCGAACTGGTACACCAACCTCTGGTACTCGCCGGGCGGCGCTATGTCGCTGAGCCTGGCCACCTGGTGGAACGCGTTGATCTACGCCGGGCAGGAGCAACGAGCTCTCGTCTCCGGCGCCGGCCAGGACCCGAGCACTCTGTACCGCCTGGCCGGCTACCTACGCGACCCGTTACCGCTCAACGACGCCACACCCCTCGCCGACCTGCCGATCCACGGCAAGGGCCGCTGGTTCGACGATTGGATCGCCCACCCTGACTTCGACGACTACTGGGCCAGTCAGGACTGGTCGGGTCTGGAGTACATGGGGAAGGTGACCGTCCCCGTCCTCTCGATCGGCGGCTGGTATGACCTGAAGATCAACGGCACCGTCGAAGGGTTCATCGGCGTCCGCACACACGGCGGCTCCGACGCCGCCCGCGACAAGTCACGCCTGATCATCGGACCCTGGGACCACGTGAACTGGACCGGCCGATACGCCGACCGCCACTTCGGCAACCAGGCCGACGCCGACGTGACGCAGTTCCATCTCGCCTTCTTCGACGAACACCTGCGCGGCATCGTCCCCGACACACCGGCCCCGCGGGTGCGGATCTTCGTCATGGGCATCGACCAGTGGCGCGACGAAGCCGACTGGCCGCTACCGGACACCCGGTACACCGACTACTACCTCGACAGCGCACGATCGGCCGCGACGCGCCATGGGGATGGCTCCCTCCAAGTGGCCGTACCGGCAGCCGAGTCGTCCGATGAGTTCACCTACGACCCGCGCAACCCGGTCCCCACCACCGGCGGAGCACTGATGCCCGCCGAACCGGGGCTGATCGGACCGGTCGACCAGTCCGTCGTCGACGGCCGCGACGACGTCCTCTGCTACGTGACCCCCGTCCTCGACGAGCCTCTCGAGGTGACCGGCCACGTAGAGGCGACCGTGTTCGTCTCCTCCAGTGCGGTGGACACAGACATCACCGCCAAGCTGGTCGACGTCTTCCCCGACGGCCGCGCCATCAACCTCTGCGACGGAGTGCTGCGGCTTCGCTACCGAGACGACCTCTCCCGGCCGACGCCGCTGACCCCCGACGAGGTCTACGAAGTCACGGTGAAACTGGGTGTCACGTCCAACGTGTTCCTTCCCGGACATCGCCTGCGCCTGGACATCTCGAGCAGCAACTTCCCCCGCTACGACCGCAACACCAACACCGGCGGGTTCATCGCCACCGAGTCCATCGACGACGCGGTGATCGCCACCAACCGCGTGCTGCACGGACCTGCACACCCCAGCCGGCTGACCCTGCCGATCATCTCCCGCTGACACCGGCCGACCAGCGAACCTCGGCGTCTGTCCTGGCGACGACGCCGAGGTCACGCTTACGGTGGGGGCATGCACCCGCATCCACCTGTCGTCGCACTGCTGACCTCGCCGGACACCCTCCCCCCGGGGAACCTGGCCGAAATCGAGGAGCTCGCGACGGTACGACTCTGCACGGCAGACGATCTCGGCGCCGCCCTGCCGGGCGCGGACGTTCTCGTGCTGTGGGACTTCTTCTCCCGCGGGCTCGCCGAGCACTGGGGTGAGGCGACGACATCCCTGCGCTGGGTGCATGTGTGCGCCGCGGGAGTGGATTCGCTGCTCTTCGACGAACTGCGGTCCTCGGATGTCGTCGTCACCAATGCCCACGGCGTCTTCGACCGTCCCATCGCGGAATTCGTCCTCGCCGCGATCCTCGCCCACCACAAGGGTTTACACGAGTCGATGGCCTTGCAACGCGACCACGAGTGGCGACACCGCGAGACGGTGGCCACCCACCGCACCACCGCGCTCGTGATCGGTACCGGCGGGATCGGTCGAGCGATCGCGAAACTGCTTCGCGCCGTGGGTATCCGGGTGGTGGGAGCGGGCCGGACCGCGCGCGCGTCGGATCCTGACTTCGGACACGTCGTCGCCACCGACGACCTCGCCGCGCACGTGGGCGGTTTCGACACCGTCGTCGCGATCGCGCCGCTGACCGAGCAGACCGCCGGGATGATCGACGCGACGGTACTGGCGGCGATGAAACCCGGCGCGCACCTCGTCAACGTCGGACGCGGCGAACTGGTCGACGAGGCGGCCCTCGTCGCGTCGCTCCGGTCGGGGCATCTGGGGGCGGCCACGCTCGACGTCTTCGTCACCGAGCCGCTGCCCGCCGACAGCGAACTGTGGGACCTGCCCGGGGTCGCGATCTCGGCCCACATGAGCGGAGACGCCGTCGGATGGCGCGAGGCGCTGGCCGAGCAGGTCCTCGACAACCTCCGGCGCTACGTCTCGGCGGGCACCGAGGAGCCGGCCGACGTGCTGGTCAACGTCGTCGACAAGGAACGCGGGTACATCCGGGTAGGCGGATGACCTCACCGCGGGCCCGCCGATAGTAGGCTGTAGCGCGATGACCACCGTCTATTTCCTGATCGCCGCCGTGGCCCTACTGGGTGCGGGTGTCCTGTTGTGGCTCGACCGCCAGCGGTCGAGCGTTGCACGGCACCAGCGTGCGGTCTGGGGCGACGAGCACGAGTTCAAGTTCCGCGAGTCGGACACCAAGCTGCGCAAGGTCTTCCGTCGCGCCACCATGAATGTGGGCGACCACATCCCGGTGCAGGACGTCGCCTACGGACACTACGCCGGGGTGGAGGCCGTGGTCTTCGACCTCGCCGAGACCGCGACCGTGATCGCCGTCCGACGGTCCTCGCCGTCGCATGTCGTCGTCGACCTGCGGCACGAAGACGTCCTCGCCCCCGCGGAGGAAGACGTGGAACTGCTGGGCGCGATGGGTCCGCGTGTCATGTTCTCCAACAATCTCGACGTCGCCCGCCGGGTGTGCGACCGCCGGATGGTCGCGCTCGCCAACAAGGCGCCCGCGTTCGTCGAGGTCCTGTGGAACGAGGGCAACTGGGCGCTCGGTTCGATGCCGGTGACCAACGACCCGGCCAAGCTGAACACCGGCCTGGAGGTCGTCCGCCGGTTCGCCGACCTTCTCCGGGTGCTGCCGCCGACGCGGGAACCCGAGGACTCGCCGGATCCGCGCGACCCGCACGGACCCACCCGGGCCGAGCTCGCCGACGAGAAGACCGAGTCACTGCGGGACAAGCGCAGGCGACAGGCCGCGGGCGCGCCGTCCGGCGGTGGGGCGCCGGCCGGGGACTCCGAGAACCAGGCCGCGACGCGGAAGCCTCCCACTCCGTCCCCGGCGTCGCCGACGACCGGAGGCCGGCGGATGACCCCGATGCCCGTGCGTGGGTCCGGGACCCGCGGGCACGCCGGAACAGCTGACGAGACACCTCGCCGGGACACCGGCGAACGGCCCCGCCACCGCAACTGATCGCGCCACCACCCCACGCAGCCGGAGATCGAATCCCGGCACGTCGATCGAGAGGGAAGTCGCATGTCCTCGTCCGCCCCGGTTCCTGCCGAGACCCCGCGGGTCGACCCGACCGCGAAGGCACGGCTGGCCGAGCTCGTCCGCGAGCTCGCCGTCGTGCACGGCAGGGTGACGCTGTCGTCCGGTAAAGAGGCCGACTACTACGTCGACCTGCGTCGGGCGACCCTGCATCACGAGGCCTCGCGGCTCATCGGGCGGCTGATGCGCGAACTGACCGCGGACTGGGACTACGTCGCCGTCGGCGGCCTGACATTGGGTGCGGACCCCGTGGCGACGTCGATCATGCACGCCGACGGGAAGCCGGTCGATGCCTTCGTCGTCCGGAAGGCCGCCAAGGCGCACGGCATGCAACGCCAGATCGAGGGGCCCGACATCGAAGGTCGAGACGTGCTCGTCGTCGAGGACACCAGCACGACCGGCGCCTCGCCGTCCACGGCTGTCGAGGCCGTGCGCGGCATCGGGGGCAACGTCGTCGGCGTGGCCACCGTCGTCGACCGCGCGACCGGCGCCGACGCGGTCATCACCGCGCTCGGCGTGCCGTACCGCTCCCTCCTGGATCTCGGCGATCTCGGGCTTGCCTGACGCCGGGTCGGGGGACCCCGACGATCTCCCCGCCCCGGAACCCGCCGAGGACCCCGATGCCGTACCCGGTCCCACCGAGTGGCAGACCGGGCCGACCGTCGGCGTGGGGCCGTGGGCCGACGAACACGCCGGCCGTCCCGTTCCCGACGATCCGCGCCTCGACGGCGAGCTTCTCGCGCACGGTGACACGCGCAACGTCGTCGACGCCTATCGGTACTGGTCGAGGGAGGCGATCGTCGCCGACATCGATGCACGCCGGCACCCGCTGCACGTCGCCATCGAAAATTTCGCACACGACGCGAACATCGGCACGGTGGTCCGCACCGCCAACGCCTTCGCGGTGGCCGCCGTCCACATCGTCGGACGACGCCGCTGGAACCGTCGCGGAGCGATGGTGACCGACCGCTATCAGCACCTGATGCACCACGAGACGGTGTCCGATCTCATCTCCTGGGCTCGCGACGAGGGGCTGACCGTGGTGGCGGTGGACAACACGCCCGGTGCTCGTCCGCTCGAAACAGCCGATCTACCGCGCGACTGCGTGCTGCTGTTCGGTCAGGAGGGCCCCGGGGTCAGCGACGATGCGCAACGCGAGGCCGATCTCACGGTGTCGATCGCCCAGTTCGGTTCGACGCGCAGCATCAACGCGGGCGTGGCCGCCGGAATCGCCATGCACGCATGGGTCCGGCAGCACGCCGACCTCGACGCCGCGTGGTGAGGGCGCCCGTGCGGTGACCTCGCGCAGCCGGTGGAGACGCCGGTCATGTGGATTACGAGCGCTCGGTGTGGGGGTCGGATATTGCCGCACGAACTATTCGTTGGCGTATTGCATTGTGAACCGGATTCGGTCACCACGCAGCCGGCGCCGCAGATACATCGTGGGCAACCCATCGTCGTCGACGTTGACGCCGTCACGCAGCATCACCGGGCTGCCCGCGGGTACGTCGAGCAGCCGCGCGTCGGCGGTGCTTGCCAGAGCCGCGGTGAGTCCGCGCCAGGAGTGCCGAAGCCGAATGTTGTAGTGGTCCTGCAGAATCTGGAACAACGCCACCCGGTCGGCGACAAAACCGGTGAAGCCTGGGAAGCGGCGTCCCTCGAGCCAGTAACTGCACACCATCAACGGCCGTTCGCCGGTTCGGACCAGGGTGTCGATGCGGATCAAGGGCCCTCGCGTACCGAGTGGTCCGGCGGCGTCGAGAGAATTGTCCCGATCGGTGATGTCGACGAGCGTCTCGGTCTGGTCCTCCTGCACGTATTCGGCAATCGATGCGGTACTGCCGGCGTCGGCATCGGTGGACGGCATCGCGGGCAGGCCGAGTTCGATGACCACCGGCGGTTCGGCCACGTAGGTTCCCGCCCCCTGGCGGACGACGACCACTCCGGCGCGGGCGAGTTCGCTGATGGCCTGCCTGATGGTCAGGCGGTTGACGCCCCATTCCGCGGCGAGTTCGGGTTCAGTGGGTAGCTA